>NZ_JAOTBD010000050.1 GCF_026162625.1 Paracoccus beibuensis
TCGTTATACGCTGGCCAGTTCTTGGTCTTGTAGCTCGGCGGCGTGGGTCTGCTCATGCAGCACGGCTACCACGCCAGATTCGCCAGCTGAATCCCCCTTAAGACTTTGTGCAACAAAGCCGCCCCGATAGCTAAACGGGCGTGACGTGGCTGCAGCCCCTTGAAGCTCCTGCCCCGTCCGTGCCCTTTCCCGTATGCGTTCCTCAATGGTGCGAGAGAGTGCGCGATCCTACCCAGACTCGTCAGTATGTCTCGAATTTCCGAAGCGCCCTTCGCTGTCTCGTCGATGCCCTCGGGCATTAGCTTTAATTCATTGCGGAGCAACTTAAGTAGGTCAGGTATCTCGGCTTTCGCTGAGTATGGCACCTTCCGATCGTCTAGGATGAGCTTGCAGCACCCCTCTACGATCTCCTTTGCCAACGCGATGGCCTCCCCGGGCTCCGCGTCACCGATACGCTCAAGCCGTCTCAGATCCTCGTATAGCGTGTCCGAGTTAAGCGTGGCAGCCACGGCCTTGATCCGGTTAAGCGGCATGCCCAAGGCATGCACCTTCATCTGCGGCACGTAGATAGGCCTTCCATCAATCACCTGGTCCTCAACCAACTCCCACCCGTCAGCAGACAGATGGCCGTTGAACGCGTTTACGAGGGCGGCCTGCTCGGTGGGATCCTTCCGCACTACTGGGTGGACCACCTCGCAGGCAAATCTCAGAAGGACTTCTTGGTCCGCCTCGTAAAGCTTGAAGCGCGGATCACTATAAATCCAGTCCATCGGCCAGTCAGAGTTGTTCACGCAGTGCTGCCAGATATCGCCCGCAGCAGTCCCGAACCGGCTGTCGTTCGACGGAAGGCTCTCTAGATCATAAATGCGGCTGAGAAACGAAATCTCGTCTAACGCGCCAAACCATGCGGTGCCGCGTGCTCTCAGTTCGTCAAGAAGAGCCGATCGCGTGCGTGACCCCACACGCCCGTCGGAGACGCCTGACCCGTGCGGACGGACCCTGGCAGGCGTCACAGTTGCGGCTACCCAGAACCCCTCGTCCTTTCCGCAAACGAGCTGCAGATTAGCGTTGATTACATCAACGATCCTTTTGAGGTCGTCCTCTACCTCGACGTAAAATGAGACGGGCAGCCGGATAAAAGCTGTCCAGAGTTCCGTGCCCCCATTCCAGTTGTCGTCATCGGTATGCTGAAGATCAATCTCAGCCAGCGTCAGAACGCGGAGGGCAGCGGTCTCGCCCCTTGCTCGTAGCAGATCGACCACCGTCGGCAGGGCACCCTCAATCTGCCGCCTGGTGCTCAAGTAGCGCATGTCGTGGATCGTCCCTGTTTTACGAGTGCCGCGCTACTTTTGCGCATCTTGCAGGAAGCATCAACCAACGAGACACGTGTGCGGATTGAACGGAAAGGGCGGCCGTCACCGGCCGCCCTACTTTATCTCGCCATCCAATCCATTTTCTTCTCAAAAATGGCCGGAGGAAAACTTATGCCTTTCGAAAGGACAAATTATGGGCGGCAAAAGGAAAACTTTTGCCTGTCAGAACACGTGCCACCATTCCAGTTGTCGTCATCAGTATGCTGAAGATCAATCTCAGCCATTGTCAGAACGCGGAGTGCAACAGTCTCGCCCCTGGCCCGTAGCAGATCGACGACCGTTGGCAGAGCGCCCTCAATCTGCCGCCTGATGCTCAAGTAGCGCATGTCGTGGATCGTCCCTGTTCTACGAGTCCCGCGGGACTTTTGCGCATCTTGCAAGAAGCATCAACCGGCGAGACGCCTGTGCCGACTGAACGGAAAAGGCGGCTGTCACCAGCCGCCTTACTCGATTTCGCCACCCAGTCCCTTTTCTTCTCAAAAATGGCCGGTGGAAAATTTATGCCTTTCGAAAGGAAAAATTATGGGCGGCAAAAGGAAAACTTTTGCCTGTCAGGACAGCACAGTGGTCCTACTAAGGCGCTATGAACATTTCGAATGGCCACAGCTTGGGCAGGTCATGCAGCCCTCGACCATGCGCATGCCGAACTGGCCGCAGCTGGGGCAGGACGGGCCGCGAGGAGCTTCGCCCACAGTCATGACCTCGGCCTTCGGATCGGTCTTCAGGCCCATGCCCTCGCCTGCCAGGAAGCCGGTCTCGATCAGGTGGCGCTCGATCACGCCGCCGATGGCCGCCAGGATCGACGGGACATAGCGCCCTTGCATCCAGGCCCCGCCCCGCGGATCGAAGACGGCCTTCAGCTCCTCGACCACGAAGCTGACATCACCGCCACGGCGGAATACGGCCGACACCATCCGCGTCAGCGCGACCGTCCAAGCGTAATGCTCCATGTTCTTAGAATTGATGAAGATTTCGAAGGGACGGCGGTGCCCCGATTGCACAATGTCATTGATGGTGATGTAGATCGCGTGCTCGGACCCCGGCCATTTCAGCTTATAGGTCGCGCCCTCCAGCGCGGCGGGACGGTCCAGCGGCTCGGTCAGATAGACGACGTCGGCACCCTTGTCGGCCTCGGGCGCCTTCTCGGTCTTTTCGCTGACGGACAGGACAGAGCCGGTGACGTCATTCGGACGATAGGTCGTGCAGCCCTTGCAGCCCAAATCCCAGGCGGCCAGATAGACGTCCTTGAACTCCTCGAAGCTGATATCCTCGGGGCAGTTGATCGTCTTCGAGATCGAGCTGTCGACCCATTCCTGCGCCGCCGCCTGCATGGCGACGTGATCCTTGGGCGCCAGCGTCTGGGCATTCACGAAATAATCAGGCAGCTCCGCGTCGCCGTTGAGGTCGCGCCACAGCTGCACGGCATAGTCGACGACCTCTTCCTCGGTCCGCGAACCGTCCTTTTGCAGCACCTTGCGGGTGTAGGCATAGGCAAAGACCGGCTCGATCCCCGACGAGACGTTGCCCGCATAAAGGCTGATCGTGCCGGTCGGCGCGATCGAGGTCAGCAGGGCGTTGCGGATGCCGTGTTCGGCGATCGCCGCACGGACATCATCGTCCATCTTGGACATGAAGCCCGAGGCGAGGTACTTGTCCGCGTCGAACAAGGGGAAGGCGCCCTTCTCCTTGGCGAGGTCGACCGAAGCCAGGTAGGCCGACCGCGCGATGGCCTTCATCCAGACGCGGGTCTGCGCGACCGCGTCTTCGGCGCCGTAGCGCAGGCCCAGCATCAGCAGCGCGTCGGCAAGGCCGGTGACGCCCAGTCCGATGCGACGCTTGTTCCGGGCCTCTGCGGCCTGCGCCTCCAGCGGAAATTTCGACGCGTCGACGACATTGTCCATCATTCGGACCGCGGTGCGGACCAGGTCGTCCAGCGCCTCTGGATCCAGTTCGGCCACGTCGGTAAACGGGTTCGTCACCAGCCGCGCCAGGTTGATCGAACCCAGAAGGCACGCGCCGTAGGGCGGCAGCGGCTGTTCGCCGCAAGGGTTGGTGGCGGCGATCGTCTCGACATAGGACAGGTTGTTCGCCTTGTTGATCCGGTCGATGAAGATCACGCCCGGCTCGGCGAAATCATAGGTCGCCTTCATGATCCGGTTCCACAGGTCCAGCGCCTGCACGGTCCGATAAACCTTGCCGTCGAACTTCAGCTCCCACGGGCCGTCTTCCTTGACGGCTTCCATGAAGTCGTCGGTCACCAGGACCGACAGATTGAACATGCGCAGGCGGGCGCTGTCCTGCTTGGCCTCGATGAACTGCTCGACGTCGGGGTGGTCGCAGCGCATGGTCGCCATCATTGCGCCACGGCGCGAGCCCGCCGACATGATCGTGCGGCACATCGCGTCCCAGACATCCATGAAGGACAGCGGGCCGGACGCGTCGGCCGCGACCCCTTTGACCGCCGCGCCACGGGGACGGATCGTGCTGAAGTCATAGCCGATGCCGCCGCCCTGCTGCATGGTCAGCGCGGCTTCCTTCAGCATGTCGAAGATGCCGGACATGCTGTCGGGGACGGTGCCCATGACGAAGCAGTTGAACAGCGTCACCGAACGGCCGGTCCCGGCGCCTGCCAGGATGCGCCCGGCGGGCAGGTACTTGAAGTCCTCGAGCGCGGAATAGAACTTTTCCTCCCACGCCGCCGGGTCGCTCTCGACCCGCGCCAGATCGCGTGCGACGCGGCGCCAGCTATCCTCGACCGAGCCGTCGACCGGTTGCCCCTCGGCGTCCTTCATCCGGTATTTCATGTCCCAGATCTGTTCAGCAATAGGGGCAGCAAAGCGCATGATGTCACTTTCTATGGTGGGTTTCTTGGATTCAAGCGCTAAATATTGTGGCCATCCGCCAAGGGCAAGCCAAAATTACCATGAATCCACACTAGCCGAAACGACCCAGGGCAAGCCAAAATCAGCGAGAATCCACAATAGCTGAAGCAACGCCCAAACGCACGGATTCTTCCGTCTTGGACGCCAACGACTTACGCGAATTCGTAGAAACAGGCACTGGCTGGTGCAGCCGCACCACAACGCTCCCCTGCCGTTTTGCCGCCAGCACCGTCAAGAGATGCGGGCCAAGATCCATGTCCGACCACCAGCCATAGAATCGCGGGTCGCGACCCAGCGGCGCGCGATAGATCGCGCTGACGGGCTGGATCGCCAGGCCGGCGGGCAGGTCCGGGTCAAGGAAGCCCTGAAACAGCGTCGCCTTGAACGGCAGCACCCGGCGGCCGTCGGTCGAGGTGCCTTCGGGGAAGAACAGCAGCCGGTGACCCGCGCGGATCCGCGCGGCGAATTCGGCGGCCTGCATGCGGGCCAGGCGCGGGTCGCGGGTTACGAAATGCGTGTCGGTCACGCGCGTCAGGATATTGATGCCGGGCCAGCCGGCGACCTCGGACTTGCTGACGAAGAAGACCGGCGTCGCCGCGTTCAGAACCAGGATGTCGAGCCAGCTGGAATGGTTCGCGACGACCGCTCCTGGACCCTGCATCGGCGCCCCCTCGCGCCGCCAGCCGATCCCGAGGCAGATAAGCACCAGCCGGCAGACGATCTGCACATGCGGACCTGTCCAGGGGCGGCGGCGGCCGTAAAACAGCCTCTCGACACCCCGCAGCGGCAGGATCAGGATCACGCCGACCAGCAGCACCAGCACTGCAGGCAGGCCGCGTCGCGCGACGCGCAGCCATTCGCGCGGCCCCTGCGGCCCCGGCAGCGGCGGCGGCTCCCCCTCGCGCCAGGTCGGGCTCATGTCGGCTGCCAGCGGCTTTCGTAGAACTGCTTGTGCTTGGCCGACATTGCCGCTGTGTCCATCAGCAGGAACACGTCGGTCGTGTTGAACTCGCGGTCGATGAACGCGCCCTCGCCCACCATGCCGCCAAGGCGCAGGTAGGCCTTGATCAGTGCCGGCATGGCGACCATCGCCTCGCGGCGGTCCAGCCGGTCCTCGGGGATCAGGTCCATCGGCTGGAATCCCTTGGCCCGCGCGCGGGGGCGCAGGTTCTGCGGCGCCAGGTGGCGGTGGTGCAGCCAGGACAGCGACGGCGCCAGGATCGTCGGGTCCGTGCCGTGGAAGCTGGCGACGCCGAACAGGATCTCGATCCCGTGGTCCAGGACATAGTCGGCCAGCGCGTTCCACATCAGGAACATCGCCGCCCCGCCGCGGTGTTGAGGATCGACGCAGGAACGCCCAAGCTCCAGCAGGGGGCGGCCGCTGTCGCGAAGCGGCGCAAGATCGTATTCGCTGTCGCAGTAGAAGCGCCCGAAACCGGCCGCAACATCGTTGCGCAGCAGGCGATAGACGCCGATGACATGGTCCAGCGCCTCGGCATCGCGGCGCGTGTCGACGAGGCAGAGGTGGTCCACGACCGGGTCGAATTCATCGCGTTCCAGCCGCGCGTCGTGATCGACCAGCGGCCCGGTGCCGCCCAGCTCCTCAACGAAGACGCGATACCGCAGCCGCTGCGCCGCGGCCAGATCACGGGGATCGGTCGCAAGCCGGATCTGGAAAAAGGCGGGATCGGCGCGGTTCACAAGGCCTCGGGTCGGGTCGTTTCCTGGTCGCCTGTCTAGGCAAGGGGAACCGCCAATGCAACATGACTGCGGCGGGCGGTGCAGGTTCCGCTTGCATATTGCAACCTGGAATTGCACATTCCGGCCGTTATAGCAGGAGGTTACATGCCGTTGAAGCGCAGGATCTGCAGGGCGACCCGTCGTCCGTCGATGACCTGCTTGCCCGCTTCGGCAAAGTTGACGGTGATGCGGTCCCCGATGCGCGATTGCACCTGCCCCTCGCCCCATTCCGGGGCGCCGGGGTGACGCACGATCATGCCGGGCTCCAGTATCTCGTTCACGATGGCATCTCCTTGGGACATGACGGAAGGTAAGTGTTCATGACGCTGGAATCAACGCGCATCGCCCCGGGCGATCTGGCCTCGCTGCTGGGCTCGCGGCTTTGCCACGACCTCGTCTCGCCCTTGGGCGCGATCGGCAACGGGGTCGAACTATTGGAGATGTCACCCGACTTCCCTGGCATCGCCTCGTCGCCCGAGATGCGGCTGATCGCCGAAGCGGTCTCGGCGGCGCGCGGCCGGATCCAGGCGTTCCGCATGGCATTCGGCGTCGCGCAGGGCGACCAGCGGGTCGGACGGGCCGAGGTGCAGCGGCTGCTGGACGGCGTATCAGCACAAGGGAAGCTGCGCATCACGCTGGATGCCGAGGGCGACTTTGCCCGCACCGAGGTCCGGATGGTGATGCTGTCGCTGATGTGCCTGGAAAGCGCGATGCCCTGGGGCGGCCGCGTGCTGGTGCTGCGCGACACGCCCGCGTGGAGGCTGGTGGCCGAGTGCGAGCGCAGCAAAGTCGATCCGACCCTGTGGGCTTGGCTGGACAGGGCGCCGGGCCGCACCCTCGCCCCGTCCGAGGTTCATTTCGCGCTGCTGGCCGAAACCGCCGCCGCGGAAGGCCGCCGGATCCGCCATGAATTCGACGGCACCGGCGGAGAGATCGCGTTCTAGGCCCGGATGGTCCCGTCGCCGGTCACCAGGTACTTGAAGCTGGTCAGCTGCTCGGCCCCCACTGGGCCGCGCGCATGCATCTTGCCGGTGGCGATCCCGATTTCGGCGCCCATGCCGAATTCGCCGCCGTCGGCGAACTGGGTCGAGGCGTTGCGCATCAGGATCGCACTGTCGAGCGCCGCAAAGAATCGGGCGGCGACCGCGTCATCCTCGGTCAGGATCGATTCCGTGTGCTGGCTGCCGTATTGTCGGATATGGGCGATGGCACCCTCGACACCGTCGACCAGCCTGGCCGCTATGATCATGTCGAGGAACTCTCGGCCGAAATCCTCGGGCGACGCTGCGGTGGTGCCGGGTGTTTCCGCAAGCTGTCCCTCTGCCCTGACCTCGACACCGGCCGCCAGAAGATCACGGATCAGGACGTCGCCGTGGCGGGCAAGGAAGGCGCGGTCGATCAGCAGGCACTCGGCCGCGCCGCAGATGCCGGTGCGGCGGGTCTTGGCGTTCAGAACCACGCGCCGCGCCTTTTCCACGTCTGCGGCGCCATCCGCATAGACGTGGCAGATCCCTTCCAGGTGGGCGAAGACCGGGACGCGGGCCTCTGACTGGACCAGGCCGACAAGGCCCTTGCCGCCGCGTGGAATGATCAGGTCGATCAAGCCCTGTGCGCCCAGCATCGCGCTGACCGCGGCGCGGTCGCGGGTCGGCACCATCTGGATCGCAGCGACGGGCAGACCTGCGGCGCGCAGGCCCTCCACCATGCAGGCGTGGATGGCGGCTGCCGAATGCAGGCTCTCGGACCCGCCGCGCAGGATGACGGCGTTGCCGGATTTCAGCGCCAGCGCCCCCGCATCGGCGGTCACGTTCGGGCGACTCTCGTAGATGACGCCGATCACGCCGATGGGGGTCCGGACGCGCTGGATATGCAGGCCCGTCGGGCGGTCCCATTCGGTGATCACCTGGCCAACCGGATCGGGCTGATCCGCCACCTCTCGGAGACCTTTCGCGATGCCCGCCAAGCGTTCGGCGTCCAGCCGCAGCCGGTCCAGCATCGCCTCCGACAGGCCCTTCTGGCGACCGAAATCCAGATCCTTTGCGTTGGCTTCCAGGATCTCGTCGGTCTGGGCCAAGACGGCATCGGCCGCAGTCGTCAACGCAAAAGACTTGGCCGCCGATGGCGCCTGCGCCAGTTCGACCGCCGCCGCGCGGGCCGCCTTGCCAAGACTGTCGATCAGTTGCCCGGCTTCTGCCACGTCCTTCATCGCTTCCTCCTGCGGATCGGCGCGAAACGCGCACCTTCACCCGGCATGTGGCCGATCTGGAACCAAATGACAAGGAAGAGGAGGAAATGGCGCGGTTGACGGGGCTCGAACCCGCGACCCCCGGCGTGACAGGCCGGTACTCTAACCAACTGAGCTACAACCGCGCATTTCTTCGGGCGAATGATGAGTTGTGGCGCGGTTGACGGGGCTCGAACCCGCGACCCCCGGCGTGACAGGCCGGTACTCTAACCAACTGAGCTACAACCGCCCAACTCATCCCCCGGACGATCGCCCGCCGGAGTGAGGGCGGTTTACGCACGAGCCGCGCCCCCGTCAAGGGCGCATCTTCGGATTTTGCCACGAAATCGTCACGAAGCTTGCAACCGGTTGTTCCCACCGTCTTTCCCGTCCCATCGAATGAAAAAAAGGCGCCCTGTCAGGGCGCCTTTTCCTGAATTGGGATTGCGACGATCAGTCGTCCAGGATCATGTCGTCGTCGAACTCGGGCAGCGCCTCAAGCTCTTCCTGGGTGTAGTTCGTCGTGAAGACCGAACTTTCACCCCAGAGCGTCGCCTCGTCGAAGTCGACCAGGCGGACGGCCTCCGGGCTCAGAAGGACAGTATGCTCGCCGATGCCCAGGAAGCCGCCGATGTCGGCGGTATAGCCCATGACCTGACCGTCAGCAGAGAGCACGACGTCATCGACCTCGCCGATCTGGTTCCAGTCGTCCGGACGCTCGGTGCCCCAGTCGGCATCGTTGTCCCATGCCGTCGTCGACGGCTGGTTCGTCGTGTAGATCGGACGATCCTCGAACCACGACGCCGAGATACCGGGATTGTCGGCCGACATCGCCATGCTTGTGGCCATGCCGTCGGCGGGCATTGTTTCGGCAGTCGCGCCATCGGCCGGCATGGTCTGAACTGCGGTGGTGTCCTCCGTCATCGGGGCGGCGGTCTGCGCGAACGCGGGTCCGGCCAGGGCCAGTGCGGCAGCGGTAATCATCAGAGTTTTCATTCTCGGCCTCATTGTCTGCGTCAACGGCCATCGTGCCGTCTTCGCTGGACCAACGCCGACTGGCAAAGACCGTTCCATCCGCCTCATGCAATCGTGCGCGGATGGCTGATCCGGCCGCCGCAGACCGGCTGCGGTACCCCTGTCGTCAACGGCCCCGAGATCGGAAGCCCGCGCATCACCCGGACCGCAAGCCATCCAAAGGCCTGCGCTTCCAGCATGTCACCGTCCAGGCCGATCTCCTCGACCGGCTGGACGGGCGCGTCCAGCACGTCGGCAAGTGCATCCATGATAGCGGCGTTGCGCCGTCCGCCACCGCAGACCAGGACGCAGGCCGGCGCCGAGGGCAGCCAGCGCAGGCCCGCCGCCACCGATGCCGCGACGACGGCGACCAGCGTGGCCGCCGCGTCGGCGTCCGGCAACGCCTCGACCGCCGGAAGCAGTCCCGCGAACTGGTCGCGATCCAGCGACTTTGGCGCAGGGCGATCAAAATAGGGATGCGCCAGAAGGTGTGCCACCACCTCCGGATCGGGCCGCCCCGATGCCGCCAGTGCACCGCCTTCGTCCCTGGCTAGCCGCAGCCGACGGCGCATCAGGTCGTTCAGCGGCGCATTTGCGGGGCCAGTGTCGAAGGCCAGGCAGGCGCCCGGCGCCTCGGGCGCCGATGCCGTTGGATCGACCCAGCTGATATTGCCGACGCCGCCAAGGTTGAGAAACGCGACGGGCGCCGGGGGCAGCCTCCCCTGCCCCGCGGCCCATTCGGCGCAGGCCCAATGGAAGAACGGCACCAGCGGCGCGCCCTCGCCGCCCCGGCGTACGTCCTCGGACCGAAAGTCCCAGATCACCGGCCGTCCCACGGCCCGCGCAAGCGCGTGGCCGTTGCCGGCCTGGTGCGTGCCGCGCCCGCGTGGATCATGTGCCAACGTCTGCCCGTGAAAGCCGATCACCTCGGCCTCGGGGAAGGTCAGCGCAAGGTCGGCATGGCTGGCCTCGACCAGCCTTGCCACGTCCGGAACGGCGGGCGCATCCGGCCACGAGCCCAGGGCGCCGTGCAGAACCGCCGATTCATTGTCGCCATAGGCCCGGAACCCGCTGCGGCCGAAGCCGCCGATGCGGACGCCGTCCGTCTCGATAAGCGCCGCGTCCACCCCGTCCAGAGAGGTGCCCGACATCATCCCCAGTGCCCGGATCATCGCGCTTTTCCTTTGTGGCCGCAGCCTGTATATCGCGGCCGATCAGAAGGATGAAGCCCATGACCCACCAGCCCAAGTCCGAGTTCCTGCGCATCATGTCCGAGCGCGGCTATCTGGCCGACTGCACGGATCACGAGGGGCTGGACACGGCGCTGCTGGCGGGGCCGGTCACCGCGTATATTGGGTATGACGCCACTGCGGCCAGCCTGCACGTGGGGCACCTGCTGAACATCATGATGCTGCGCTGGTTCCAGAAGACCGGCAACCGCCCGATCACGCTGATGGGCGGCGGCACCACCAAGGTGGGCGATCCGTCCTTTCGCAGCGATGAGCGTCCCCTGCTGGGCGACGCAGCCATACAGGCCAATATCGATGGCATGCAGAAGGTCTTTGCGCGCTACCTCGAATACGGCGCGGATGGCGCCACCATGCTGAACAACGCCGAATGGCTGGACGGGCTGAACTACCTGACCTTCCTGCGCGACATCGGGCGGCATTTCAGCGTGAACCGCATGCTGTCCTTCGAATCCGTGAAGTCCCGGCTGGACCGCGAACAGTCGCTGTCCTTCCTCGAATTCAACTACATGATCCTGCAGGCCTACGACTTTCTTGAGCTGAACCGCCGCTATGGCTGCCAGTTGCAGATGGGCGGGTCGGACCAGTGGGGCAACATCGTCAACGGCATCGACCTGACGCGCCGCGTGGACGACCGGGTGATCTGGGGCCTGACCTCGCCGCTGCTTACGACCAGCGACGGGCGCAAGATGGGCAAGTCCGCCGGCGGCGCCGTCTGGCTGAACGGAGAGATGCTGTCGCCCTATGAGTTCTGGCAGTTCTGGCGCAACACGACCGATGCGGATGTGGGTCGTTTCCTCAAGCTCTATACAGAGCTTCCGGTAGAGGAATGCGACCGTCTTGGCGCGCTGCAGGGGGCAGAGATCAACGAGGCGAAGGTCCGCCTGGCCAACGAGGTCACGACCCTGCTGCATGGCGCAGATGCCGCCGCCAGCGCCGAGGCGACCGCCCGCACGGTCTTCGCAGAAGGCGGCGCCGGGGGCGACCTTGAGATTGCCCTGCTGCCCGCCTCCGAGGCCGAGGGCGTGACCGTCGCGCAAGCGCTGGTCCGTGCCGGGATCGTCGCCAGCGGAAAGGAGGTCAAGCGCCTTGTGGCCGAGAACGGCCTGCGCATCGACAACGTGCCGGTCAGCGACCCGCAGGTGGCGCTGGACGCAGGCGCACTGGCTGCTGGCATCAAGGTCTCGGTCGGCAAGAAGAAGCACCGGATGCTGCAGTTGGATCCGGCGCGATAGTTGCCGCCACTGCATGGCTGCCCTGCACCCGCCCTGACCTTGCGTCAGGGCGGTGGTGTTTTGAGCAGTCAGACAATATCTGACGCGCGTGGGAGGGAAACGACCCGAACCCGGAGACCGAAGATGACCGCAGACCAGAGACCGCTGAGCATTGCCGACCGCAAGCGCAGCATCGAAGCCGACGCCGTTCTTGACCAGATGTATGGCTACTATACCCGCGAAGAGGCCCCGCGCCTTGTCGTCAGCGACCTCGACGCCCGGAAGGCCGCCTGAGGAAACCCGCTGCGGCCGGCCGGCATCCCGTCGGCCCGCCGCATCCAGCAGTGGCGTCACGGCATCAGCTGCGACCTTCCTGCACGCGAGGGCGGATTGCGGGCTTGCATACCGCCCCGACCGGTCGCACCTAGAACCTGTGACCGAAGATGCATCAACAGATCCTGACAGACTGACGGCCCTTGGCTGGTCGGACTTCTTTGCCGGCCAGATCCAGTCGGGCGAGGATGCCCTGACGCCGGTACGCGTTGCATCCGTCCATAGATCCCGCCTGACGGCCGAGACCGGGGACGGGCAGGTCACGCTGGCTCCGCCGCATGATACCGGAACGTCGGATCTTGCCGTCGGTGACTGGGCGATTTGCGACATGGCCTCCGAAACGCTGGTTCGGCGGCTGGACCGCAGGACCGTGCTGCGCCGCCGGACCGAGGATCGGGCCGGGCGCCAGCTGATTGCCGCAAATGTCGATACTCTATTCATCGTCACCTCATGCAACGACGACTTCAACCCGGCCCGGCTGGAACGCTATCTGGCCGTCGTGAACGAGGCAGGGGCCGAGCCCGTGATCGTCCTGACCAAGATCGATGCCGTTCCAGATCCCGCGCCGTGGCGCGACCAGGCGCTGGCCCTGCAACGCGACCTTCAGGTGGTGACGCTGAACGCGAAGGATCCCTGTTCGGCACGTGCGCTGGCGCCGTGGTGCGGCCCCGGACGCACGGTCGCGCTGATCGGATCGTCCGGGGTCGGGAAGTCGACGCTGCTCAACACGCTGGCCAACAAATCTAAGGGCGAGGCGCAGGCTACGGGCGGAATCCGCGAAAGCGACGCCAAGGGCCGCCACACGACCACGTCGCGATCGCTGCACGCCATCGCCACGGGTGGTTGGATCATCGACACGCCGGGGATGCGGACGCTGCATGTCAGCGACGCCGCCGGGGGGTTGCAGACCCTGTTTGCCGAAATCACCGAACTGGCACCTCAGTGCAGGTTCCGCGACTGCACCCATGCGCACGAGCCCGGCTGTGCAGTCCTTGCCGCCGTCGCCGATGGCCGGCTGTCACCCGACCGGCTGGAGCGGTGGCGGAAGCTGGACCAGGAAAATCGTGCAAACACTCCGGTGAAGACGGGTCGCCGTGGCAAGCGCAGCGAGAAATCGCACCGCTGAGCGTTCCGGAACCTGAGCTGCCCGAAGTCCGTTGCGGTTTCTGACGAACGAAAGGAAGGCAATGTCGACGCCTGCCCGGATCGCGCCATGACCCCGCCGATGCTCTTCGACGACTGGAGCGGGATTTTCCGCACCGTTTTCGTCGGTTGCGCCGCCTATGTCGTGCTGATCGCGATGCTTCGCGTGTCCGGCAAGCGCACGCTGAGCAAGATGAATGCCTTCGACCTTGTGGTGACCGTGGCGCTCGGCTCGACCCTGGCGACGGTCCTGCTGAACGCCTCGGTTCCGCTGGCGGAAGGCGTGGCGGGCCTCGCGCTGCTGATCTTCCTGCAATACGCGATCACCTGGACGTCGGTCAGGTCGCCGCGCTTTCAGTCGCTCATCAAGGCCGAGCCGACGCTGCTGGTCCATGAAGGTCGCTACGTGGCAGGCGCCATGCGGCGGCAGCGCGTCACGCAGGACGAGATCGGCGCCGCCATTCGCGCCAACGGACAGAAGGATCTTTCCGATGTCGCGCAGGTGGTTCTGGAAACGGATGGCTCGATGTCCGTAATCCCGCGCTGACATGTCGCCGGGAACATCGGGCCCTCCCTCGTCGTTGGGCGGCGAACAGGAGGCGAGAATGACGGAATCAACGACCACACGCGACCACGACGAAATCCGAAAATGGGCCGAGGCCCGCGAAGGCCACCCTGCCAAGGTCGACACCGGGGGCAAGGGCGGGGTCCTGCGCATCGACTTTGGCGAACCCGAGGACTCGCTGACTCAGATCGACTGGGATGAATTCTTCCAGATCTTCGACGATAACGATCTAGAGTTCCTCTACCAAGAGAAGACCAAGGACGGCGGAACCAGCCGGTTCAACAAGTTCGTCTCAGGCAAGAGCTGACACGTTGCGCGGCAGCCGGTCGTCTTGGCTGCCGCGTCTTGCAGAACTCGCCCCTGCGTATCGCTGAACCTGCTGTTGATTGCCTGCGACCAGCGCGACATAGTCGCCCCCCTACAATTCTTCGACGGAATTTCACGTTGGAATAGAACCTGTCCAAGGGACAGGTGCCGTGGTTTTCGGTGGGCTGGTCCTTCCCCGTCGGTCCGCTGGATCATGACCACCGTACCAAATCCCCGGTATCTGCAAGCCAGCCTTTTCATCCGGGCGACGACTTCGCCCTTGTAGGCCAGGATGTTGGTGAAGACCGAAACTGTTTTCGAACACATCCGCCAAAACCGCGGTGATCGTCAGCGACGCCGGCCTTCGCTCGTTGCACGGGATGGGCAAAATAGCGGCCCAGGAACATCCCATCCTTGGGAGAGGTCATTGCTGGTGATCATTGCGAAGCCTCGGGTTCTTCAGCTGAGAAGGCTGGAGGTGCGGGCGCAGGATCCTCTGACTGCCTTCCCGGGTTGGCTTCGCAAGACGCAACGGCATGTTCACCTATCTCACCCAAAACTGCATGTGCGTCTTCTGAATATCTGATGTAAACATTATTCTTGCTGGACGGTGGTGGCTTGCTTCGGTGCGATGGAAGATCAGGTTCGATCTTCTACCGGATGGCGCGGCCCTCGCGAGCGATGGTTGGACGCCGGCTCTCGGACGCTGATCGAATGCGGCATAGCCGCAGTCAAGATGATGCCGCTGGCCAAGCAACTGGAAGTGTCGCAAACCACTCGGGCATCGGGACGTGCTGCTGGCAACTCTGCTGAACCGATGGGCCGCCGGGACCACCTCGCCTGGGGACGCCGCGGCCAATCCGTATGCGAAAGCCCAGGCCGAGGCGATTCTGAACCTGATCAACAGCTTCCTGCCGGCAACAGTTCCGACGCGCGGCTGGAACTCGCGCTCCGCAAGTGGGCACTGCAGGACGAAGTCGTGACCGCCCGGGTGCAGGCGGCGGATGTTTGGCTCAGGCCTCATAACCGGAACATGACTGTTGCGGCGAGGGCGCCGCAGAGAGGAAGGCGTTCGGGCACCTGTCGTAACGGGTGGCGACTCGCCTCCACTCCTTGAGCCGCCCGAACATGATCTCGATCCAGTTGCGGCGCTTATAGCGCCGCGTGTCGTATCGGATGCGCTTTGCTCCGGACTTTCTGCCGGGGACGCAGGCCTGGACTGCCTTGTTTTGCAGCGTCGCGGAACCAGTCCGCATCGTAGCTCCGATCGGCGAGTAACCATTCTGCCGAAGGCAAGCTGCTCAACAAGGCGGCCGCGCCCGTGTGGTCGCCGACCCGGCCGGCTGTCATGAAGAAGCGGATCGGACGTCCCGCGGCATCGGTAACGGCATGCAGCTTGGTGGTCATGCCGTCCTTGGTCCGCCCGATCAGTCGTCCGTGCCCCATTTTCAACCGCAGGCTTGGTGTCATGCGGTGGGTCTTGAGATTGGTCGCATCGATCGTGATCGCCTTCTTCTCGGTGCCTTCCTGGCCAACCTTTCCAAGATCCGGGCGAAGACACCCACTCCATCGTCTCCAGCGATTGTAGAGCGTCTTGGTTGTGTCTCGGACCTGGTGGAAATTGGCTGGCGGCGTGATCTGCAGGTGGACACTCACCCACCCGACCGGCGGCGGCAACGCCAGGGAGATCACGCCATGAAGCAGAATACCGACAG
>NZ_JAOTBD010000051.1 GCF_026162625.1 Paracoccus beibuensis
CCAGACTGGTGGCCGACCTGGCGAGGATAATTTGCGTCGCGTCGAACGCTCCGACTTCCGTCTTCCTGACATCAACAACATCTCCAATCATGGGGTGTTGCGACGACCGGTTGAATCTGCCCAGGTCGCGCGCGTACCAGTTCGCGCAGGACCCGGAATCCGAGGTCAGGATCGCATTATCGGGCAGGCGGGGAGACAGCTCCCAGAAGATGCGCTGCGGGTTCACCGGGTTGGCCGGCTGCATTGCCCGGTCCTCCAGCGTCTCCCAGGATTTCGCGACGCTCTTTTCGACGGTCTCGCGCCAGGACCGATCCTCCTTGCGCTGCAACAGCGGCAGCAGCGCGCGCAGAGTTTCGGCGCTGTCGCCGACAAGGTTCACCTCCATCGGATAGCGGATCGACAGCATCCCCGGGTCAAGGTCGATCTGCACGCCCCGCGCCTGGCCCTCTTCGGGCAGGAACTCGGAATAGGGAAAGCCCGAACCGATCATCAGCAGCGTGTCGCAGTTCATCATCAGCTCGTGGCTGGCCTCGGTGCCCAGAAGTCCGATCGAGCCGGTCACCCAGGGCAGGTCGTCGGGCAGCGCGGCCTTGCCCAGAAGGGCCTTGGCCGCCCCGGCGCCAAGCGTCTCGGCCACCTGGATGACCTCGTCGGTGGCGTGCAGGGCGCCGGCCCCCACGAGGATCGCGACCTTCGACCCCGCGTTCAGCACATCGGCCGCGCGATGCAGGTCGGCGTCATAGGGGACGACGCGGGGGCGGGTATAGCCCACGCCCGACATGACCGCGCCATGCGCGCGGGGCGGTTCCTCATACGCCTCCTCCTGCAGGTCGTTGGGGAAGATCAGCGCCGTCACCCGGCGTTCCCCCACGGCCATGCGGACCGAGCGGTCGACCAGATGGCGCACCGTCATCGTCAACTTGCGACGTTGAGGTGGAAGAGCGCCGACTTCGTCGGCACGTCAAGCGACGGCAACCGTCGCGACGTCGGCCCGGATCGCGTGAGCCTGTCGTTTCGTTTGTCGGTGATCGGCGGGGCGGTGGTTGGCGTTCTGAAGAGATTGGCAACCTGGCCGTGGATGGCGAGGAACCGCTGCGCCCGTCCGGGTGACTTGAAGCGCTTCATGATCCGCTCCCGTCGTCGGGAGGGCCGATAGCTGTTCTCTGCGCGGTTGTTGAGACCTTGTGCTGGCGGTGCTCGACGCCGGGCATTAGCGTTCTTGCAGCTGCGCAGTAGCTCCGCAGCTTGTCGGTCACCATGACCCGTGGAACGCGCCCCTGCCGCTTCATCAACTTGCGCAACAGGCGCTTGGCGGCCCGGGCGTCGCGGTGGCTCTGGACGAGAATGTCGAGCACTACGCCTTGCTGGTCGACGGCACGCCAGAGCCGTGCGTCTTGCCGGCGATCGAGATTGCCACCTCGTCAAGATGCCACTTGTCACCCGTCGCCCTTTGGCGCCGGCGGATCTCGGCAGCGTACGCGCGGCCGAACTTCAGTGCCCACCGGCGGATGGTTTCGTGGCTCACCACGATGCCGCGCTCGGCCAGCATCTCCTCGACCATCCTCAGGCTCAGCGGGAAGCGGAAGTAGAGCCAGACGGCGTGGGCAATAACCGCCGCCGGATAGCGGTGGCCAGCATAAAGAGCGGCGCGATTGGTCGTCATCTGCAAAGGCTATCCGGCAACCGCGAGGTCGGCCAGACCGTAAAGTTGACGGTGCCCCTACAGTTCCAGTTTTCCAACCTCGGGGGCTTCAAAGATCAAGATGCTCAACGACAGCGGGCAACTGAGCTTTCACCATGTCAGGACCGGTTTGAATTGCGTGACCACGATCTTTGGCGGCACGCAGCCAGGAGGTCAGAGGCGGTTCTGGCACGATATCCGCGACAAAGCAATGTTCCGGCAGGTCTTCCAGCCGCAGCGGATGAGCCGGATCACCGTTCATGCCGACCGGCGTGGCATTACAGGCCATGGCACAATCGAAATCTTCAGGTCTCGCCGTCAGTATCCGCCGCTCGGGAAACGAGGCCTTCAACTGGCTGGTAATCCTATGAGCCAGTTCGGCATTACGATCCGACAGAACCAGACGCCCGGCACCTGCCTCGATCAGCGCCAGCGCAATGGCCGATCCTGCGCCGCCTGCACCGACGACCTGAACGTCGCGCCCGGCAGGGTCGAAGCCGTTCTGGGAGAGCGCGCGCACGAACCCGATCCCGTCGGTCATCCCTCCCAGTAGACGGCCATCGGGCAGCCGCCGGACGACGTTGCACGCCCCGACTAAGCTGACGGCCGCCGTTGCCCCGTCCAGCTTGGCGGCGACGGCCTGCTTGTGTGGGTAGGTCACGACAGCGCCGCAGCAGTTCTGCCAGCCGCGAAGGGCCGTCAGCGTGGCCGGCAGATCCGACGGCGCCACGCGCATCGGTATCATCACAATGTCGCGTCTCTCCGCCGAAGCCCAAGCCTGGAAAGCGGTGGGCGTCTTGACCTGCACCACCGGGTCGCCAAGCATGACGACAAAGCGCGTTTGGCCTGAGATTGCCATCACGACCGCGCCCCACGCAGGGCGTCCAAACCTCGACCGACCGCACGCCGCACCGGTCCAATCTGCGCCAAGACCATCGCCACGACGATCACGCAAAGGAAAGCCGAGATCGGGCGTGTGAAGAACGCGGTGAAGTCGCCGTTGGCCAGTGTCACCGACCGGCGCAGGTTGCTGTCCAGGATGGTGCCCAGCACGATGCCGAGGACCAGCGGCGCCATCGGGTAGTTCATCAACCGCAGACCGAGACCGACGACACCGAAGAACACCACCACCCAGATGTCGAAATAGCTGGACTGGATCGCATAGGGGCCAACCAGGCAGAGCACCGCGATAACTGGCATCAGCCAAGTGTCCTTCACCTTCAGCACCAGGATCATCAGCCGCGTCAGGCTGAGGCCGAAGATCAAGATACCCAAGGTTGCCAGCACCAGCATGGCGATGATGTCATAGATCATCTGCGGGTTCGTGGTCATCATCAGCGGCCCGGGCTGCGCACCGTGGATGATCAGCGCCGCCATCAGCACGGCCGCCACGCCCGATCCCGGGATACCGAGGGTCAGGACCGGGATCAGCGCGCCGGGAACCGAAGCGTTATTGCCGGTCTCGGCCGCCATCAGTCCCTCGGTCGAGCCGCGACCGAACTTCTCGGGCGTCTTCGAGAGGCGCTTTGCCACCGCATAGGAACCCCATGCTCCGATATCCTCGCCCACACCAGGCAGCAGGCCCGTAAAGGTGCCGATCACGCCCGAGCGCAGCGCGGTCCAGCGAAGCGCCACGATGTCGCGCATCCGGGGGATGATCCGGTCCGATGCGTCGCTAATGGAAGCGTTGGCCTTGCTGCGCAGTACATACAGCACCTCGGCAAAGCCAAAGGCACCGACCATGGCTGGCAGCAACTGAATGCCTCCGGTCAGTTCGGGGAAGCCGAAGGCAAAGCGCGGGTAACCGTAAGCTGGCTCCTGTCCAATCATAGCTACCATCAGGCCCAGAATGCCTGCGATCCAGCCCTTGATCGGGTCGGTGCCCGCCAGATTGCCCGACAGCATGACGCCGGCGAGGGCTAACCAGAAGAACTCATAGGCGCCGAAGGACAGCGCAAATTCGCCCAATGGAGGAGTGATGACGGCCAATAGAAAAATGCCCACCAGAGTGCCCAGCACTGATCCGACGGTGGCTAGCCCCATTGCCTCGCCTGCACGGCCTTGGCGTGCCAGGACATAGCCGTCCAGCGCGGTTGCCGCCGATGAGGGCGTGCCGGGGATGTTCAGGAGGATCGCGCTGCGGCTGCCGCCATAGATCGCCATCACGTAGGTGCAGATCAGGATCAGAATGGCGTCGTTGCTGTTCATGTGCAGCGTCATGGTCGTCAAGAGCGCTAGGCCCATGGTCGCCGTCAGGCCGGGCAGGGCGCCGATGATCAGGCCGCCGACGCAGGCCGCTGCGGCTAGGGCCAACGTCTGAATGCCAAGCAGGTTGGAAAAACCTGTCAGCAGGAAAGGCAGGAAGTCGAACATGGCACCCTCAGGGCAGTCGGACGAAGAAGATCTGTTCGAAGATGAACTCGATCGCGATGGCGGTGGCGCCGGCTAGAAGCAGAGCGCCGATGATCGTACTCAGGCGTTTGCCCGTATTGCGGTCCTGCCAGTTGAAGACGGTGACGAAGACGGTAACGAAAAGGGTCGTGCACGGAATGAAAGGCTGGCGCAGCGCCAGCGACGCGGCATAGGCGACCATCAGCATCAATGCGATGGCAGCGCGCATGTTTGAGGTTTCTTCGGGAGCAGGGTCTGGTTCAGGTGCGTTTGCCTGAACGACGCCCGACGGGACCTGATCTGCGGGCGCCGGCGATGTCTGCGCATCCGCACCACTAGCGCGTCGCGCTCGGATCATCAGAACCACTCCCAAGAGCGCCAGCATCCCACCCAAGATCATGGGCAGGAACCCTGGCCCTGTTAGAGTGGTGGCGCCTAAATTGCGGGGCACGGGCATGCCTGCGGAATGCACTACGATCGCCAGCCCGAGCACGATCCAGAACAGCCCGGACCAGAGATCGCTCCTGCGATCGCTGTCATGTTGCACGATTGTCTCCTTGAAATGGGCGCTCGGGCCTGGCCCGAGCGCGGCCGCGCGATCAGGGGCGAGGGATGCCAACCTCATCTGGCGAGACGGACGTCGTGCCATCCTCATGCATCTGCCACGCAACGGCGGCCACGGCCGAGCGGGCCATCTTCATTGCTTCTTCCCCGTGCATGGGGCGGAAAATTGCGCCGTTCTCAAGGGCATAGGCCTGCAACGCTTCGGAGTTGACGATTTCGTTGTCCCAGACCTCTGTCATGCGGTCCAGAACCTCCTGAGGAACGCCCTCGGGCAGAAAGACACCAACCTGGATGGTCACGCCAGGCGCCGAGAAGTCAGGATAGAACTGCGTCACCGGAGGAATCTCGTCCACGCCCTCGATCATGAGCGGCTGGTCGGACAGCACGGCCAGCGGCTTGACGCGACCACCCTTGATCATCGCGGCTTGTCCCGGCCCGGATTGGGTCGTCGCCATGACCTCGCCGGACACGACGGCGACCATTGTCGGTGCATCGCCGTCATAGGCAACCGCACGGAAATCGCCCCCCACATGGGACTGGAAGGCCTGAATGGCCGAATAGGCCGTCGAGGGAATGCCCGAGGTGCCGACAGTCAGCTGGGCCGGATTTTCATTCATGAAGGTCGCGACATCGGTTGGACTGTTTAGTTCACTGTCCGCTCCAACGCTGAGAACTGGCGCATTCAGCACCGCGATGAAAAGGTGCCAGTCCTCCAGTTCGGTATCCAGAAGGCCCTGCACCTTGTAGGTCCCTAGGTCCTGCACGCCGCCCGATGCCCAAGTGTAACCGTCTGCCGGCGCATTCAGAACGGCGTTGGTGCCGACCGTACCACGTGCGCCGGTCTGGTTGACTACAGTCACCGGAATCTCAAGCGCGTTCGAGACCTCTCCGGCCAAGATGCGCATGATCGCGTCCGTAGCGCCACCTGCGGCCCAAGGCACGACGATCTGGATTGGCTCGGTCGGCCATGCCGCTTGTGCTGATACCGTTTGCATCGAAATCCCCAACCCGAGCGCCGTGACACCAACCGAAAGAACCAAGTTACGTCTGTTCATAATAAAACTCCTCCCACAACAAGCTCCTTAGGAGGCTTGTAACCGGTTACATCATGCCGCATGAAACTGCTGCTCGTCAACCCCCGGCTTGATAATTCAAGATATGAACTGCGGCTTTGCCGCCCTCATTTGTGTGGCACGGGGCCGGTCGTCTGGCGCACAACGATTTCGCTTGGGATGCGCGCGCCTGTGACGGGAGACTTGCCTTCCAGCATGTCGATGATCAGGTCCGCTGCGCATTGTCCAACCTGTTCCGAGGCAACGCGCACGGTCGTGACGGGGGTGGGCAACTCCGACATCATCTCGGTATCGTCATACCCTACGATAGATAGATCTTCTGGCACGGCCACGCCTATTGCGGCTGCCTCGAGGACAGCGCCGATGGCCAGCAGTGCGTTGCCGCAGATTATTGCCGTGGGACGCGGCGTCGCTTCTAATGTCAGGCGCAGCAACTTGCGTCCTTCGGCGATGGACCATTCGCCCTCGGCCATGGCCTGCGGCTGAATTGCGAGACCGTATCGCGCCAGCGCATCCCGCACTCCGTCCCGGCGAGCTGCGGCACGGTCGTTGTTGCGGGTGGTCTGGGCGATCATGCCGAACCGGCGATGCCCCAAAGAGACCAGATAGTCCACCATCTCGGCCATGGCACGGGCGTTGTCAGGGCCAACGCAGGGTGCGGGCGTCGCCTCATCGTAAACAAAGGCGTTCAGATAGGGGATGCTGAGGCGGTCGAGAAACTGCTCGTATTCGGCGGACCGTGTGCGGCCGACTAGGATCAGCCCATCCACGCCTCGTTCCACCAGCTTGCGCGCCTGGACCAACTCCAGATCGGCATCATACCGTGAACGCGCCAGCAGCAGCAGGTAGTTGCGGGCCGACAGCGCGTCCTGCATCGCATCGATGGCGCGGGCGAAGTCGCCGACGCCCAAGGTTGGAAAGATGGCGCCCACCGCTCCAGTGCGGTTGGACGACAAGGCCCGCGCCGCCGCGTTCGGCACCCAGCCTAGCTGGTCGATCACCATCATCACCCGCGTGCGCAGCCCTTCGGACACGCTGTGGGGATTGTTGAGAACCCGCGACACCGTGGCCGTAGAGACACCCGCGATGGCCGCAACCTGGCGCAAGCCTGTGGACTTGCGCGCACCTTGCGGTGTTGCGGCCGTTTGGTTGTTTTGTCGTGTCATGCTGCCCCCGGATTACGTGCCGCCGCGTGCTTACGCCGCGCGGCGACAGAAGGCGAGGATGTCAACCCGGAGAGGCTACAACCCGCTGGCGCTGCTCGCCAAGCCCGTCGATCCCAAGGCGCATCTCGTCGCCGGGCTTCAGGAATACGTTAGGCTCCATCCCCAGGCCGACGCCCGGCGGCGTACCGGTCGTAATGATGTCGCCTGCCTCAAGGATCAGGAACTGGCTGACATAGGACACGATATGCGCCACACTGAAGATCATGCGTGAGGTGTGCCCGGTCTGCGTCCGCTTATGGTTCAGGTCTAGCCACAGGCTCTTGTCCTGAGCGTCGCCGAATTCCTCTGGAGTGACCAACCACGGTCCGATCGGACCGAAGGTTGGGCAGCACTTGCCCTTGGTCCACAATCCTTCGCGCTTCAGCTGATACTCCCGTTCGGACACGTCGTTGCAGACGAAATACCCGGCAATAGCGTCGCTCGCCTCGGCCTCGGACACTCGGTAGGTCCGTTTGCCGATCAGCAACGCCAGTTCGACTTCCCAATCAGCCTCGACCGAGCCAGGCGGCAGGATCACGTCGTCATAAGGCCCGACAATGCAGGAGGCGGCCTTGTTGAACAGGATCGGCTCGCGTGGGATAGCCGCGCCGGTTTCCTCGGCATGGTCAGTATAGTTCAGCCCAATGGCCCAGAACGTGCGCACGTCGCCGACGCAGGGCCCGATCCGGGGCGAGCCTTCGACGCGGGGCAGGGTGGCCGGGTCGATGCCGCGCAGCGTTTCCATGAGGCCAGCCTCGAAGGCCCGGCCGGTGATGTCGGCTACATGGCCGGACAGGTCGCGCAAGGCTCCGTCCTCATCGATCATGCCGGGCTTTTCCTGCCCCGGCGCGCCGTAACGCACAAGTTTCATAGCTGCTCCTTATGGGTGGTCATGAGCTGCCAGCGGACAGTCCATGAGAAAATCAAGGGTGTAAAGGCCGCGCCGCAGAGGGAGGGCGCCGATTGCCCGGGTGATCGCCGTATCATCCGCCAGCCGGTCGGCTGCCTGCGCCACCGCCTGCGGGTCTGCCCCTTCGATGAGCAGAATGGCGGCCACCGTCTCGTCTGGCTGCGCCCGCATCTGCTGTTCGCGGGTCGAAGCAGCGGGGGCCTCGGCCTGTTCCAGAAGATGTACCGCGCAGATGTCCGGGTCGGCGACAAGCTCGGCAACCAGTGCGGACAGGGCAGGGGTCTCTGGGCTGGGCAGGCGCAGCGCGACCATTGCACGGCCGACACCATGCCCCCGGCTGTCCGCGACCCGGCACAGGGTCCGCGCCGTATCAGTGAAATAAGGCACGACCGATTGCGTCCATGGCGTCGGATCGTTCAGCCGCGCAAGATAGGCGGACGAAGACAGGACCGACGGATCGTCAACCTCGTAGAAGTTGAAATAGGCCGGTTCAGCTTTCAGGGCGACATAGCGACGGGCGCGGCGGAAGCCAGGCACCGACAGCCGTTCGGGGATATGCTCGCCCACATGCCAGCGCAGGAACTCGGCATCATGCCCCGGCGCAATGCCATTCCAGATGGCAAGTACGCCTTGCCCGCGCAAAGGGGTCATGCCGTCGCCTCGACAGTCTTCTGATGCAGCTTGCGTGCCCACCTCATGACGTGGGTGCCGACCGCGAGCAGTTCGTTGCGCTGATTGCGGCATTCCATCTTGGCGTAGCTCTTTCCCCCTTCGCGGTCGATCTCGACAATCTCGTAGGTTGTCGTCACCGTGTCGCCGAGAAAAGTCGGCCGCAAGAAGCGGATTTTGTCATAGCCAGCCGAAACGGGGAAATCCTCCAGCCCATCGCGATGGATGATATGCGCAATCGATATGGTTGAAACCGTTGACATGTAACCGACTATCAAAGCACCATGCGCAATCCGGGAGCCAAGCGATGACTTCTCACGCATGTACTGTTCGTTGATGTGCGTGTCGCTGAAATCGCCTGTCAGGCCTGCGAACAGCGTAACATCAACCTCACCTACTGTCTTGGCAAACGTGAAGACTTCTCCAACCTTGACGTAATCGAGACCTGACGTGCCCATTCCTGATCCTTCTCTTGGCTGCGGCTGCGACAGAGCTTTTATCCTTTCCTCTGTCGCTCACTTGATGTTCTTCGTGTAACCGGTTACAGAAGGGATTGTACGAAGTCAATCACATCCGCAGACGAGGTCCGACGTGAAATTCATCACTCCTGCTCAGGCAGCCGAGCTGGTCGGCTCTGGAGGCTCATTGATCGCCAGCGGGTCCGGAGGCGGCCACGCCGTTCCCGAGGCTCTGCTTGCAGCACTTGGTGAACGCTTCCGGCAGAGTGGGGCGCCCTCAGGGCTGACGCTGGCGCATGTCGTTGGCATTGGCGACCGGGCAGAACGAGGGGCGGCGCATCTGGCGCAACCCGGCATGGTGCGTCGCCTGATTACCAGCGCGCTTGTGGATGCACCGGCCTTTATTCCGATGGCAATGGTGAACGAGATCGAGGCCTATACTCTGCCTCAGGGCGTCCTGTCGCAACTGATGCGAGAGATGGCGGCCGGCCGTCCGGGCCTGATCACCCGGACGGGGCTGCATACCTTTGTCGATCCGCGCCAAGCGGGGGGGCTGCAAGGCGGTACGGCGACCGAGAAGCGGGTCGAACTGATCCAGATCGACGGCCAGGACTGGTTGCGGTTCCTGCCGTTCCAGATTGACGTCGCCTTTCTGCGGGGAACGACCGCGGACGAGGACGGCAACATTTCGATGGAGCAGGAGGCCGTTCCCGGCGAGATGCTCTCTACTGCTCAAGCCGTGCGTCGCATGGGCGGCAAGGTCATCGTGCAAGTCAAACGCGTGGCGCGGCGCGGCACCTTGCACGCCCGCGATGTTCGCATTCCGGGCATTCTCGTCGATCATGTCGCCGTTGCGCCCGATCAGCGCCAGACCTATGCCACCGACTATGATCCGTCCTATGCCGGCGAGCTGCGGGTACCGCTGGACCGTATCCGGCCGCTTCCCTTTGGGCCGCGCAAGATCATCGCGCGCCG
This sequence comes from Paracoccus beibuensis, assembly GCF_026162625.1. Classification (GTDB taxonomy): domain Bacteria; phylum Pseudomonadota; class Alphaproteobacteria; order Rhodobacterales; family Rhodobacteraceae; genus Paracoccus; species Paracoccus beibuensis. The sequence goes on from NZ_JAOTBD010000051.1 coordinate 9,927, forward strand.
GGCAGCGTTGGAGTTGCGTCCGAACACGATCTGCAACATCGGCGCGGGCATCTCGACAGGGATCTCCGCGGTTGCAGCCGAAGAGGGGGTGCTGGACCGGATCGTTCTGACCAACGAACAAGGCTTCATCGGCGGTGCCCCGTTGACCGGCCCTGATTCCGGCGCGGCGCAGAACTGGGCGGCAATGGTTGATCAGCCCTATCAGTTCGACTTCTACGACGGCGGCGGCATTGACCGGGCCTTCCTCAGCTTTGTCGAGGTGAATGGGCAGGGCGATGTGAACATCAGCCGATTCAACGGCACCATCGTCGGCATCGGAGGTTTTGTAAACATCAGCCAAAACGCGAAAGAAACTGTGTTCAGCGGCACCTTCACAGCTGGGGGACTAGAGATCGCCTGTGAAGACGGCACGTTGCGCATTGTATCCGAGGGGCGCCACCGCAAATTCCGTGACACGATCCAGCAGGTTTCCTATTCCGGCGCCTTTGCGACCGAAGAGGGGCGCCGTGCTCTGTTCGTCACTGAACGCGCTGTTTTCCGCATAGCGAAGGGGCGTCTTCGGCTGGAGGAAATCGCGCCAGGCATTGATCTCGAACGGGATCTTTTCGCTCACATGGATTTTCGGCCGGAAATTTCGGACAAACTGTCTCTTATGGATCCCGCCTTATTCTCCGATGCTCCAATTGGCTTGGCGCAGCACACCAACTTTGCCAACAGCTCTATCTGATGTTCCAGCAGCCTTCCAACATGGGTCACGTTCAAGAGAATGACAGCCTGGTGCTCAGGACCTTCTGGGCGATCGCCCTGCCGGAGGGCAAGGCATGAAGCTGGGCGTCATCGCGGATGATTTCACCGGCGCGACGGACATCGCGGGTTTTTTGGTTGCAGGAGGACTGCGCACAACGCAGCTGATCGGCATTCCGGCGGCGGGAACGGTGGTAGATGCCGATGCCGTCGTGATCTCGCTCAAGAGCCGCTCAAATCCCGCAGATCAGGCAGTTGCGGACAGCCTTTCCGCACTGGACTGGTTGCGGTCGCAGGGCTGCGGCCGCATCTTTCAGAAATATTGCTCAACCTTCGACTCGACACCCGCGGGGAATATAGGCCCCGTCGCGGATGCACTGATGAAATCGCTTGGTGCCGAGATCACTGTGCTTTGCCCCGCGCTGCCGATCAACGGACGCTCAGTCTACATGGGCCACCTGTTCGTCGGGCAGGAGCTCTTGCAGGATTCGGGGATGCGCAATCACCCGATCACGCCGATGCGCGATAGCAGCCTGATCCGGCTGATGGAGGGGCAAGTACAGGGCCGCTGCGGGTTGGTGACGGCCGCAGTGGTGAATCAGGGGGCTGATGCCGTGCGCGCACGGATCGAGGCGCTGCGCGGCGAAGGGTGCCGCTACGCGGTGCTGGACGCGATCACAGACGTGCATCTGGACGTGCTTGGGCAGGCGGTCCAGGACATGGCTCTAGTCACCGGCGGCTCGGGCCTTGGCGTGGGGATCGCGCGGGCGATCTCGGGCGGCGGCGCGGCCTGGGCGCAGGATGCGGGCGCGCCGCTGGAAGGGCGGGGCGTGGTGATCTCGGGGTCCTGTTCGGTCATTACAAACCGGCAGGTGGCGGCCTATCGCGCCGTCGCGCCGGCAATGGATGTCAATATAGAACAATGCATTACGGATGCAGTGGCCTATGGAGCCGAACTGGCGAATTGGGCGCTGGCGCAACCGCAGGGACTTGCGCCGCTGATCACCGCGACCGTACCTCCGGACCGGCTCCGACAGATCCAAGCCCAGCACGGTGCCGCCGCCTCGGACGCGGTCGAGCGGACTTTTGCCGCCGCCGCCGCGCGGCTGGCCAAGGGCGGCATTCGCCGCTTTGTAGTTGCAGGGGGAGAGACTTCGGGCTCGGTCACGCAGGCGCTGCACGTCACTGGTTTTGCCATCGGGCCACAGATCGCACCCGGCGTGCCTTGGGTCCGGGCGCTGAACCGGCCGCTGTCCCTGGCGCTGAAATCCGGCAATTTCGGTGCCGAGACTTTCTTCATGGATTGCCAGCCGGCCGAGACGCGCCCATGAGCGCACAAGCGGAACGGCTGGTCGCTCTGTGCAAGAGCCTCTTCGACAGGGGCTATTCCGTCGGCGGGGCTGGCAATGTCTCGATCCGTGAAGAGCCGGGCGGATTTCTTGTCACGCCGACTGGCAGTAGCCTTGGACGGCTGTCGGTGGATGCGCTGGCGGTAGTTGGGCCGGACGGCGCGCCACGTCCGGGGCCGCAGCCATCAAAGGAGTTCGCCTTTCACCGCACGCTTTATAGGATCCGTCCCGAAGCGGGGGCGATTGTCCACCTGCATTCAACTTGGCTGACGGCGCTATCCTGCCTTAAGGACCTGCCGCAGGGCAATGCGCTGCGTCCCTTTACCCCCTATTATGTTATGCGGATCGGACACATGCCGGTGATCCCGTATTCTCGACCCGGCTCGCTCACGATCGGCGACGATCTTGCCAAGGCCGCTCGCGGCAGCACTGCGCAGGCGTTTCTTTTGGCTTCCCATGGTGTGGTGGTGCTGGGGCGGGACATCGAGGATGCTGTGAACAACGCGGAAGAGTTGGAAGAGACCGCAAAGCTGCATTTCATCCTGAGAAACCATGATCGGCATTGGCTGACAGAGGACCAGATCGCGGAACTGGGGGAAGGCTACTGACATGACGCGGATCGCGGCGAACCTTTCTATGCTGTTCACAGATGCCCCCTTCCTCGACCGCTTCGATCGCGCAGCGGCGGCGGGGTTCGAGGCAGTGGAGTTCCTCTTTCCCTACGATCACCCCATCGAAACGGTGAAGGAGTGCCTGTCCCGCAACGGTCTTGTGCTGACGCTGATCAATGCGCCCGCCGGAGACTGGACCGCGGGAGAGCGGGGTTTCGCCGCGCGGCCGTCTAAGCGTGCCGAGTTTCGCACCAGCGTCGAGAAGGCAGTCGAATACGCGACCGGCCTCGACTGCCCGCGCATTCATGTTATGTCGGGCATCACGGCGAATGAGCCTGATCCTCCCGCTTGCGAGGCGGTCTGGATACAGAACATGCGCGAGGCCGCCGACATGGCAGGCGCAGCGGGCTCGGCGATCAGCGTCGAGCCGCTGAACAGTCGCGACGTGCCCGGCTATTTCCTGGCGCATCAGGACCCGACGCTGGCTTTGATCGAGAGCTTGGGGCGCCGGAACGTCCTTCTGCAGTTTGATGTCTATCACACGCAGATTATGGACGGCGACATCATCCGCCGGATCCAGCGCTTGAAGGGCGCCTACGGCCATGTCCAGATCGCGGGCGTTCCCAACCGCAACGAGCCCGACACCGGCGAACTGAACTATTCCGAAATCTTTGCCGCCTTCCACCACGTCGGCTTCGAGGGCCATCTAGGTTGTGAGTACAACCCGCGCAGCCGAACCGAAGACGGGCTTAGCTGGGCCGCGCCATATCTTCGCGCTCCGCGATGATCCACGCGAACGGCAGGAATGGGTTCTTGGCAACTTAGTCGAGCTCGACAGGGTCAGCATCGCCGGCCTTTGGGGTAGCAAAGTTGAGGTACTTGTCGCTGATCAGACCGGCGCAAACTACAACGGAGAAAAGATATGAAGATCGTGGTGACCGGCGGTGCCGGATTTCTCGGTAGCCGTCTGATCGCGGCCCTTCTGGCGCAGGACAGCCAGTCCCGGATCATCTCGCTGGACCGGACGGCCTGTCCGGTCGGTAATTCGCGCGTCGAAAGCCTGTCGGGTTCGATCGACAACGCCGCTGACCTAAAGCGCGCATTTGCAGGTGGCGCGGACGTGGTCTATCACCTTGCTGCCGTCCTCTCGGGTCAGTCCGAGCAGGAATTTGACACTGGCTTGCACATCAACGTTGATGCAACGCGGCTGATCCTCGAGGAATGCCGCGCGTTGCCAAAGGCACCGCGCTTCGTCTTCACTAGTTCGCTGGCAGTCTTCGGCGGCGAGATGCCTGATCTTGTACCTGAGACGATGGCCACACGGCCGCAATCCTCATACGGCTGTGGCAAGGCAATTGGAGAACTGCTTGTCGCGGAGTACAGCCGCAAGGGCTTCATCGATGGTCTCATCGTGCGTCTGCCTACGATCAGCGTGCGCGCAGGACAGCCGAACTCGGCCGCCTCGTCCTTCGTCTCGGGGATCGTCCGTGAACCCGTGGCGGGCCAACCATCTGAGTGTCCCGTGCCGCTGGACACCCGGCTCTGGATCAGCTCACCCGGTGCGGCCATTGATAATCTCGTTCTGGCGGGAAGCTTGCCTGCCGAGGCGCTTGGCGCAAACCGCGTGCTAGACCTGCCGGGATTGACCGTAACTCCGGCTGAGATGCTGGACAGCTTGGAACGACTCGTCGGCCCCGAGGCACGGGCGCATGTCGCGCTGACGCAGGATACCCGTATCAGCGCCATCGTCTGTAGCTGGCCCGGTGCCTTTGACGTCATGCGCGCGAAGGCTCTTGGCTTTGTCGCTGATGAAGGTTTCGATGAAATCTTGCAACAATACCTGAAGGAAATTTAGACGCCGCACTCGGAATACAAGTAGTTGCACAAAGTGGGTAAGTCAGGAATGGACGCACTAGCAACTGCATCTCTCAGGCCGTCGCGGCGGTCTATTTCTGACGGCTCTTGCGCAGGGCGTTCGCGACGGTGACGAGCTTTCTGGCAACGGCGGTGGTGACGACCTTGTGCGGTCCGGCCTTGCGGAGGCGATCTGCGAAGGATTTCAGGCTTGGGTTGTGATGTGCCGTGACCAGTGCCGCCTGGAACATCACGTGCCGCAGAGCCCGACGACCTCCAGCGATGGCCCGTTTCCCGCGAAGCGTTCCGCTGTCGTGCGCGACCGGAGCCAATCCAGTGAGTGCCGCAGCCTCTACGCCGGTGATGGTGCCGATCTCGGGCATTTCTGCGATTAGCATCGCGCTGGCAACCGGGCCGATCCCCGGGATGGAACGGAGGACGATGGCGGTCTCCGAAAGGCGATCGTCATTGGCGACGGCCTGGGTGATCCGGTCTTCCAGTTTCTTGATTAGGCTGTCGATCCGTTGCTTCAGTTCGGTGTCGATGTCCTCGAACATCGCGGCGGTGGCCAGTTCTGAAGCGCGCGGATTTGCGCCAGAAGCCGTTTGCGCACCTCGACAAGCTGCGCTCTTTTTGACGTCGAGCCATTGAGAAGGAATATCTTTTCCGCGGGAAGACTGCGGCCTGCTTCGGGCCGGAATGCAAAAAAGCGGGCGATGAGTGCGGCATCAATCCGGTCGGTCTTGGCGCGTGTGCCACGGATTTGCGCGAACGCCTTCACTTGAGCAGGCGGCACCTAGGTGTTCAGTCCCGGCATCTGGTGGATCGGGTTTAGGACGAATCTGTCTGGCTCGGGTGTCCACATCTTGCAGATGTATTCATAGGGCGTGAACCCTCCGAGGGTCTTGAGCCGGCGCGCGAAGTTGTAGGCGGCCATGAAGTCCGCCAAGCGGGTGCGAACTGGTTATGGTCGTCGTATTGGAAGCGTTTGACGGTCGCGTCCTTGATCGTGCGGTTCATCCGCTCCACTTGGCCATTGGTTGTGTCTCGGACCTGGTGGAAATTGGCTGGCGGCGTGATCTGCAGGTGGACACTCACCCACCCGACCGGCGGCGGCAACGCCAGGGAGATCACGCCATGAAGCAGAATACCGACAG
>NZ_JAOTBD010000052.1 GCF_026162625.1 Paracoccus beibuensis
CGGCCAGATCCAGATGCGGAAGATCGACCGCCGGGAAACGCTTTCTCAGCCTCTCGAGCCGATGTCTCTTGACCTCGCGGCCTGACTGGAGCCAACCTCACATGCCCGGAGCCCGCTGCTCAACAATTTCCACCACATTCGCGACACGACCTAGGTCATGTCGGCGCACCAGACCTGACCGGGGCGGTCCACGCGCAGCCCGCTCAGCAGATAGAGGTAAGTCTTGTGGTCCTTTCTCGGCTTGCTGGTGTTGGGCATTTCGTAGATCGGCAGTGAGGAGGGTCGGAAAACGGTCCGGTGGACCGCTTTCCCGACGAACGCGCATGAGCCGCATCAGCCGCCGGATGCGCTTCTGGTTCACGCCGTGGCCCTCGTTCTGCAGATGCCGGGTCAACTGCCGGAAACCGTATAAGGGGATGTCCAGGAACTGCCGATCGATCAGCTGCGTCAGGCCGAGGTTTTGCTCCGTCTCACGGTCGGCCCTCGGCCCGGGGCTTCGCCCGTTCAGGCCTGACGCCCTTCACCCCAGACGGGGTCATCGATGAAGACCCACGAACCAGCGGAACAGCAGGTTATACTGCATCTGCTCCATCAGCTGCCGCTCGGAGCGAACCGGAAACAGGATCTGGAGCAGGCTGGCCCGGATCAGCCGCTCCGGCGCGATCGAGGGGCGACCGAAATCGGTGTAGAGCCCTTCGAACTCGGCATCCAGGCTGGCCAGCGCGTCATTCACGACCTGCCGGATCTTCCGCAACGGGTGCCGCGCGGGAATGCGGCGCTCAAGATCGATAGCTGAACCGCGACCCGCTCTTTCCGTCCGCTCCGCGCATGATGACCCCCAGCTCCCGGCTCAGCGTGGCGAGCGAAGCTTGCGATCGTTGCATTGCAGCTCTGACGGCGTGCGTGGTCGTGGCGCTCCCATGGCGAACTTGACCCATAATGCTTCCTTCCATCGCCTGGAAAGGATCGCACCATCAAAACCTGGGATCAAACAGCTAGTGACAAGAAATCGCTGGCGACGGCCAGCTCTCCAATCTTGGCATGCAGTGACGGGACTGTTTCCTCATCATGGCCTCCTTGACTCAAAGTTGGCGAAGAAGGCGTCCACGAAACATGGGGCTATTCAGGGGGCGCTGCGGCGGCGCGACATTCGGCGGGTCGGGTCAGTGCCGAGCCCACTCCTGCGACCCCTCGCGCAAAGGGTCTTCTGGCAGCAGCCCTACCGATAGCGCTGGATCTTGGTCCGCCTGCGGCCCCACTTATGTCGCCGATTGCCGCCACTGAGAGCGCACTCATGTTCTTGATTTGTGCCTGAAATTCTGAGTTCGCCAACGTTTTTCGCAGGAGGTTTCGGATTTTCGTCTGCGCATCTTCGGCCTGAGCGGTGCTCAGGTTGTTGATGGCATCGAGAAATCTGCGAAATCGTGGTGTAGAAAGGGCATCCTCCGCTGGAAAAGCGGAGGACTCCAGACCCTTCAGTCATACGACCAGACGGACCAACACGATCTGCGGTCCCCTCTTTTTGATGGAGGTTGGCTTCTTCAACCCTTTTCTTCGTCATTGGTATCGGACGGCACCTCGTCCAGCGGCGGGCCCGGGATGACATAGTCGCCGCGAAGCCACTTGGCGAGGTCGACATCGGCGCATCTCTTCGAGCAGAACGGGCGGTAGCGCGGCTGGCTGCCCTTGCCGCAGATCGGGCAGGCCATCAGGCACCCCCTGCGGCTTCGGCAAGCCGCGCAAGTGGCACGCGGTCGCGCTTGCGGTTCAGTTCGAAAAGGCCCATGGCCGTCCAGCCGACCAGTGTCGTCTCGGCGCCGGCCTGGCGGAATGCCGCGCCCAGCACCTGGTCCAGCGTCGCGCGGTCGCGCTTGGGCATCGGGGCGAAGTCGACGACGATCTGCCCCCCCAAACCCCGCAGCGCAAGCTGACGCGGCAGCTCGCGTGCCAGCGCAATGTTGGCCTTCAGCCCCGCCGCAAGCGAGCTGTCGCCGCCGGTGTTCACGTCCACGGCAACCAGGGCACGGGTCGGTTCGATGACGGCAGAGCCGCCTCCGGGCAAGGGGACCTGCGCGCGCAGCAGATCGTCGACCGCCTCGAGAACGCCGCAGCGGGCGAAGCTGTCATCGCCTTCCTCGACGGCGTCCGGCGCGGGATCGGCCCAGTCCATCCACGCCCGCTCCCACGGGGAGGGGGCATCAAGCAGCAGTTCGGGGCCGCCGAGGTTTTCGGCGCAGATCCGGTCGGCCAGTTCCAGAAGCTCGGTCAGCTCTGCCAGGATGTCGTCGTCGTCCGCAGCCTCGGCGGCACTGCGCAGGATCAGGCCGTGGGAACGCTCGCCCAGAGCATCGCGTCCAAGCGCCTCCAGTTCGTCCCGGCGATCCTCGACGCGGATCCGGCGCGAGACGTTGACGCCGGGCGCCTCTGGCGTCACCAGGGCGTGCCGCCCGCGAAACAGCAGCCGCGTCGCCAACGGCAGCGCCTTGCCATCTTCGGCCACGCCGGCGATCTGGACCAGCAGCGGCTTGCCCTCGGACACGCCCTTGCGGTCGCGCAGATAGCCCATCTGCCCGCCCGGGAGGCGCAGGAAGACCCCGCCCTGCCCCTTCATGAAGCGATCCGAAACGGCCCGGCAGATCGCGCCGGGTGCAAGATCGCTGAGGGGATCAGAAGCAACGAGCAGATCGATCAGCTGGCCGTCCTGCATCAGCGCGGCAGCCTCCAGACCGAAGAGATGGCCGAGAACGACCTGACGACCCTTCATCGGGGCTCTCCTTTGGCGACGGGTTGGATGCCGATCGCGGACAGCATGGCCGCGGTTTCGGACAAGGGAAGGCCTACGACAGCCGAAAACGACCCCCCGATCCACGGGATGAACGCGGCCGCCGCACCTTGGATGGCATAGCCGCCGGCCTTGCCCTGCCAATCGCCGACATCGAGATATCGTTCAAGCGCCCGGTCGTCGATGCTGCGCATCCGCACCCTCGTTTCGACCAGCCGCAGCGCGGTCCTGTCGCCGTGACGCAGCGCCATGGCCGTCAGGACGACGTGGCGGCGCCCGGACATCAAGCGCATGAAAGCGGCAGCCTCGGCCCGATCCGCGGGTTTGCCCAGGATCCGGCGACCCACCGCGACGGTCGTGTCGGCGGTCAGCGCGGCCTCGTCTGCGGCAAGCTCAAGCGCCGCCGCCTTCTCCGCAGCCATCCGGCGCACATAGTCGCGCGGAGCTTCGTTCCTGCGGGATGTCTCGTCGATATCGGCCGGGCGAAGCGCGTGGGGCACGATCCCGATCTGGGACAGAAGCTCCAGCCTGCGCGGACTTGCCGAACCCAGGATCAGCCGGGGCGGCGGTGCAGCTTCCGCGTCGGCCGTGGCCGACACGGCCTTACTTGAAGCGGTAATTGATCCGCCCCTTGGTCAGGTCATAGGTGTTCATTTCCACCTGAACCTTGTCGCCTGCCAGAACGCGGATGCGGTTCTTGCGCATCTTTCCTGCCATATGTGCGATGATCTCATGGCCGTTTTCAAGCTCGACCCGGAATGTCGCATTGGGCAGGAGTTCCTTCACGACGCCGGGAAATTCGAGCATTTCTTCCTTGGCCATGGTCACTCCATAATGATCGTCCCGCTAGATTCGGGACCGACGTTACATGCGTCCGCAGCGCCGGGAATTCAAGGAAAAAGCGTCGTTTCAGCGGCCCGCGATGCCCAAGGGGCTTGTCAGGAAGCTTGGGGCTTCGTCCAGGGACGCTGACGGCATCCGGAACGGGTCGGGTTGACCGAGGTCGATCGGAGCCTGTGCCGCGCCGATCGTCGGACCCTTGACGGCAACCGCATCCTCGTCCGGCACCGACAGGTCGCGCAGACGGATGGCGTGGCAGCCCTCGGCCTCGCCGAACTTGCCGCCCGCCAGCACCTGGCCCGCAACCGTTTCCAGCGTCGCCTGCCCAAGGCAGCTGCGCGGCAGCGACAGCAGCCGGCCTTCCGTCAGGCCCCGCAGCTCGGCCAGTGAAACCCGGCGGCGGCAGAGGATGCCGTGAACTTCGACTGGCGCATCCTGGACGACGTCGTGCAGTGTCGGCCGGGGCGGCGCGGGCGGCGGCGGGGCGGCAATTGCCGGCGCCTCGGCCCGCGGGGTGCGTTGCGGATTGCCCGACTGCGGCAGGGCCAACAGGATGCGGCCCTCGCGCGTCTCGGTTCCGCCGATGCGCAGATCAAGGGAAAGGCTGCGATAGGGCTTGTCCTCGAGCATCAGGCCAAGGGGCCGCGGATCGTCCAGAGGCGTCAGGAACCGATAGCCGGCAATGGATTCGAATCCCTCGACGCCCTTCATCTCGACCGGCAGTTCGGTCAGGAAGGCGTTGATGAAGTCCGAACACAGCAGCGCATCGCTGCGGGTCGGGCGGCGACGTCCCAGCGACCGGTTGGTGACGCGGCCCAGGGCCTGCCACTCGATCAGCGCGGCCACGACCTGGGCGCACATCCCGATGGCCCCCAGGTTGTCGCCAGGTCCCTGCAGGACGGCGACAAGCGGCAGGTCCGGCAGCAGTTCCGGCAGTTCCGCCAGCGTCAGCGCCCCGGGCTTGACCGAGATCGGCAGCACGGCAAGACCGTAGAGGCGGTCCGCAGCACGCCCGATGGCGGTTGCGGCCGCGCGCGCAGGGGTCGGGGCGGGAAGCTGCGGCAGTTCGGGCGCGCCGCCCTGCCCCAGCCGCGCCTGGCTGCGGTGTTGCAGCAACCGGCGCAGCACGCCCTGGCCTTGGGGCGTGCGCGGGGCGCCGTCACTTTGGTCTGGAGGGGTCATGTCACGTCCGAATCAGGCTTTCCTTGCCCTCACAATCCCCCGACGAGGTTGAGAATTGGTTAATCCGCGACCGCAATGCCGGTGGGCGCCCGCCCCGGCGGACGCGCCGGCAGGATGATGCGGAAGGCCGCGCCGCCCTGGCCGGGCAGATAGCTGATCTCTCCGCCAAGGGTCACCATGATCTCTCGGCAGATCGCCAGACCCAGCCCTGCCCCGCCGGCGCGCGCGGGGTCGTTCAGCCGTGCGAACTTCTGGAAGATCAGCGCTTGCCGCCCGCTGTCGATGCCGCTGCCGTTGTCGATGACGTCGATGATCGCCCCGCCCCCGTCACGCGGGCGCACGCGGATGGTCAGCACCGGATGTTCGGCATCGCAATACTTGCGCGCGTTGGTGATGACGTTGATCAGCACCTGCAGCAGGCGGTCGGCATCGGTGATGACGCCCAGATGTTCCGTCGGCAGGTCGCGGTCGATCAGGAAGCCGCGCTCGGGCCGGGTGGCCGAGGCGGCGGACAACGCGCGGGTGATCAGGTCGTGCAGGTTTGCGACCCCGATGGACAGCTGCGCCCGCCCGCTTTCCAGGACCGACAGGTCCAGCAGGTCGTCCAGAAGCCGCGTCAGGCGCGCGGCCTCGGCATGGATGATGCCGGCAAAGCGGCCGCGCTCTTCCTCGGTCAGGGTCGGGTTCTTGAGGATCTCGGAAAACGCGCGGACCGAGGTCATCGGTGTGCGCAATTCGTGGCTGATCTGGCCCAGGAAGGCGTCCTTCTGGACCGACAGCGCGGTCAGCTTGTCGTTCGCCTCGCGCAACTGGCGGGCAGTTCGCGTCAATTCGGCGCGCGCGGCCTCCAGGCGCTGGGTTTCCTCCTTGGCGCGCTGTGCCTCGTCCGCGACCTGCAAGAGGTCCGCGACCGTCAGCGCCACGCCCCCCGCCACACGGTCGATCATCGCATGGGCCGTGGCCGACCCGATCGACCCGGCCAGCCGCCGTTCCAGCCGCGTCAGGAAGCTGGGCGTCAGGTCGGGCAGATAACCGGACTTGCCCTGCGCCCGCGCCTCGGCCTGGAAATAGCGCAGCGCCGGGTCCGCGCCCCAGACGCGGCGCGCCATGGCCAGCAGCGGCTCGGCCCGGTCGTCGCCGCGCATCATGCGGCTGTGGCGGATCGGCTCGACCGCGGACACGAAGGAAAGGCCCTGAAGCCGCTCGACCGGGTCCGGAAAGCCGAAGATGGACATGCCGATGAAGGCCAGCGTGTTCAGGACCAGCGACAGCATGACAGCCGCCGTCCAAGGGTCCATCCCCCGGGGCACCGGCAGGTCGCCCCCGATGCCGACCGACGGCAGGAAGATCAGCGCCATCCATAGGACCAGCCCCGTCCCGATGCCGCAATAGGCGCCCTTGCGATTGGCCCCGCGCCACATCAGCCCGCCCACCATGGCCGGCAGCACCTGCGCCATGCCGGTGAACGCGACAAGACCCATCGAGGCCAGCGCCGCCGTGCCGCCCGACGCCTCGTGATAGACCCAGCCCGCCGCCATGACAGCGAGGATCGCCACGCGCCGCGCGTTCAGGACGAATCCGCGCAGGTCGTCGGCGTCGTCTCCGGCGGGAATGCGGCGCAGCGCCAGCCAGACCGGCACCAGCCAGTGGTTCGACACCATCGTCGCCACTGCAATGGCGCAAACCACGACCATCGAGGTGGCCGCCGAAAAGCCGCCCAGAAAGACCAGCAGCGCAAGAACGTCCTGCCCCTGCGCCGCCGGAAGCGTCAGGACGTAAAGGTCGGGGTTCGCATCGTCAGGCAGCAGTTCCCGTCCCATGACCGCGATCGGCAGGACAAAGAACGACATGGCGAACAGGTAGGCCGGAAAGGCCCAGCCCGCGACGTGAAGGCGTTCCTCGTCCGCGGCCTCGACGACCAGCACCTGGAACATGCGCGGCAGCGTCAGGATGGCGGCGGCCGACACCAGGATCAGCGCGGTCCACCTGTCGGATTTCAAGAGCCAGCCCTCGCCCACGCGCGGATCGGTGCTGGCCCGAGAGATCCGGTCCAGCATGTCCAGCGGGCCTTCAGCCAGTCCCCAGATGACGAAGACGCCAAGCGCGACAAAGGCCAAGAGCTTGACCACCGCCTCGAGCGCAATGGCGGTCACGACGCCGTGGTGGCGTTCGTCGGCCGCCAGGTTGCGCGTGCCGAAGAGGATGGTGAACACCGCCAGCCCCGCCGCGACCCATAGGCCGGTGCCGCCCAGCCCGTCCGGCACGGCGCCGTTTGGGGCGTTCAGCGCGAAGACCTCGAAGGACAGGCGGACGGATTGCAGCTGCAGCGCGATATAGGGGGTCGAGGCGATGACGGCGATCAGCGTGACGATGGCCGCCAGCTTGTTCGACTTGCCGAACCGTGCCGAAACAAGATCGGCAACAGAGGTGACATGGTGCATCCGCGCCACCCGGACGAGGCGCCTGAGGCCCCACCACGCGCCGGTGAAGACCAGCGTCGGACCAAGGTAGATGGTCAGGAACTCCAGCCCCGACCGGGACGCGTAGCCGACCGCGCCATAGAAGGTCCAGGCCGAGCAATAGACCGACAGCGACAGCGTATAGACCAGCGGATGGTCCAGCCACCGCACATGCCCGCGCGCCGCGGCACGGTCGGCGGCATAGGCCACCGTGAACATCAGCGCGACATAACCCAGGCAGGTCGCCAGCAGCGCCTCAAAGGGCATCCTGGCGCTCCTCGGGGGCGTCGCTGGCGCGGGTGGTGGCGGCCTCGGCCCGCAAAAGCGCGCGGTGTAGAAGGCGGACGGCCAAGATCAGCACCGCCCAAAGACCGAAGATCCAGACCGCGCCGCCCGCGTAGCTGACCTGCGACGGAACCCACCAGACCGGCACCAGCACCAGCAGCATCGCCACGATGGGCAGGACCCGCGCCGCGTCGCCCAGCCTGCGGCGGTGAAAGGACGCGCGTTCCAGAAACAGCGGCCGGTCAGGCATCATGCGGGCCCGTGATCCCTCACGCCAGCATCCGGCGGACCTGGGCCCGCAGGTCGGCATTGTCGAAGGGCTTGGTCAGCATCGCATCCGCGGCCGACGCGGCTTCGCGGACCTGGCCGCGGGCGGTCAGCATCAGCACCGGCGTGCTTGCCAGCGCCGCATCGTCGGCAGCGCGCAGATCGGCCAGGATCTCGGCGCCCGAGCGGTTGGGCAGCATCAGGTCCAGGATCACCAGCCTGGGACGGGCTTCGCGGATCGCCTCGATCCCGCCGGCCCCGTCGTCGTGCAGGCCGACCTGCCAGCCTTCCCGCGACAGGATGAAGCGCACCGCCTCGGCGATGTTGGGCTCATCCTCGATCATCAGGATGTCCAGTTGCATCCGCTTCCGCCCTCCCCGGCCAAGCGCGGCGATCATGTGACGGATCACGACCCCGTGTCAAAGGCCTCGTTCGGCGCGCGCCGGCATCTGCGGGACCAGGATCGACGGCTCGCGCCGCGCAGGACAGTCGCTGCGCGGGCAGATGCGGCAGGCAGGACCCACGGCCAGCGCATCGGCGGGGGCCGGACCCTCGGCCGGGACGATCAGCATCGTCGCGCGCGACAGGACCGGGCCGGAGAGGCCCTGCGGCTGGCTGCGCGCCGCGTGGGACAGCGTGCGGAAGACGCGGCCATCCGGTGTTGCGACCGCCCGCTCCAGCACCGTCTGCGGCATGGCGAGCGCCTGGAACAGCGGCCAGAGCGCACAGCTGTCGCCCGGACGCGGCAACGCAAAGCCGATCGCGGGGCGCCGCAGCAGAAGCGCCCCCGACCCGTCGCAGACCAGCAGGCCCGCGCCCTCGAAGCCTGCAGGCCGCAGATCGGCCAGCCGCCGCAGGACCAGGTCCAGCGGCACGTTCAGCCGCGCGGCCAGCAGCACCGGGTCAGGCGGGGTGCCGACCAGCGGGATCGCCTCCACCAACGCGCGGTCGGGCAAGGCCTGGCGGTCGGCCAGCAGGTCCGCCTGCAGCTGCCGGGCCATGTCCTGCGCCGCGTCCGAGGACAGGTCCGCCGGCGCGCTGCCTCCCTGCGCCAGCCAGGCCTCGACCTCTTCCTGGGGGGTCGCGGCGTTGCCCTCGGCCTCGAAGCTGTCAAGATAAGCCACCAGCGCCTGAGCGGTCAGCGACAGGCGCTGGCTGTCCTGGTGCAGGTTCGCGTGGAAGCGCTGGCGCCATTCAGGCGCGATCTCGTCCTCCTCGACAAGAATCGCTGCGGTAGAGCGGACAGCCGTGACCGCCGACAGCACTTCGTGCAACGTGGTCAGCATGTAGGGGTCCTGCGTCATGCGGTCCGACAGGTCGACCAGCTGACGTTCGAGCGCGCCGGCGCGGCGGGAATGCGCGATCAGCAGCGCGGACCAGCCGGGGAACCGGGCCAGGAACTCGGCCACCTGGTCCAGCTCGGGGACGCTTCCGGTCGCGGCGGGGTGGACGGCGGCCTCTCGCAGGGCGGCGATGCGAACTTCCTCGCGGCCCTCGGCCAGCTCGTCCGCGGGAACCTCCAGTTCGGCGGCAAGACGCTCGACCAGCTCGGCGCTGACGGGGCGGCGGTTATGCTCGATCAGGTTCAGATAGGCCGGAGAAATGCCGACCGCCCGCGCAAGATCGGACTGCCGGCGCGACAGGGCCAGACGGCGTTCGCGGATGCGTGTGCCGGTCAGGGTATGCGGGCCCGCGCTCATCGCGCGGGATCAGACCGCCAGCCCATGCCGCCCGGCAAGGTCGGTGAAGAATTGCCACGCCACACGCCCGGAACGTCCGCCGCGCGTCGCCTGCCATTCGATCGCCTCGGCCAGCAGTTGGTCCGGGTCGATCCGCAGGCCATGGGCGTCGCAATAGCCGTCGATCATCGCCAGGTACTGATCCTGATCGCAGGGGTGGAACCCCAGCCACAGCCCGAAGCGGTCCGACAGCGAGACCTTTTCCTCGACCGCCTCGCCGGGATGGATTGCGGTCGCGCGCTCGTTGTCGATCATGTCGCGCGGCATCAGGTGGCGCCGGTTCGACGTCGCGTAGAGGATCACGTTCGCGGGCCGGCCGCTGATGCCGCCGTCAAGAACCGCCTTCAGCGACTTGTATTGCGTGTCGTCATGGCTGAAGGACAGGTCGTCCGCGAACAGCACGAAGCGCCGGTGCGTCGCCTGCCCCAGGATCGCCAGCAGCCGGTCGACGCTGCCCAGGTCGTCGCGCGCGATCTCGACCAGGACCAGCGGCAGGCCTTGTGCCACAGCCTCGGCATGGACCGCCTTGACCAGAGACGACTTGCCCATCCCCCGCGCGCCCCAGAGCAACGCATTGTTGGCCCCGTGCCCGCGCGCGAATTGCAGCGTGTTGGCCAGCAGCGTGGTCCGCGCACGGTCGATGCCGATCAACTGAACCAGGTCAACGCGGTCGACCTGCGCCACGGGTTCCAGCCGGTCTGGATCGGGGTGCCAGACATAGGCGCTGGCGCCGGTGAAGTCCGGCACCGGCACGGGCGGCGGGGCCAGACGCTCCAGCGCGGCGGCGATGCGGTCCAGAGGGTCGGTCACTCGTCGTCCTCGACCCACAGGCCTTGGGCGCGCAGTTCGGCCTCGCGCTTCCTCTCGATGCGGCGGACCAGCTGGATCGAGACCTCGTAGAGGCCATAGACCACCGTGAACAGCACCACCTGCGAAATCACGTCGGGCGGCGTGGCAACGGCCGCCAAGACCAGGATCGCCACGACCGCATAGCGGCGGACCGACCCCAGCCCCTCGGCCGACACAAGCCCCGCACGCCCCATCAGGGTCAGCAGCACAGGCAACTGGAAGCTGAGACCGAAGGCGAGGATGAACTTGGTCGTCAGCGACAGGTATTCGTCGACCGAGCCCTGGAAAACGATCGCGGCCAAGGGGCTTTCAGCGACCGGCGCCGTCGCATCATCGGGCAGCTGCAATGGCCCCTGCTGGAAGCCCAGGAAGAAATCATAGGCCATCGGCAGGATGATGTAGAAGGCGAAGGCCGCGCCGATGAAGAACATCACCGGCGAGGCGACCAGGAACGGCAGGAAAGCCGCCTTCTCGTTGCGATAGAGCCCCGGCGCGACGAAGCGCCACATCTGATACGCGATGATGGGAAAGGACAACACGAAGCCGCCCAGAAGCGAGATCCTGACCGCGACGAAGAAGCCTTCCTGCAGCTTCAGCAGGATCAGGCCGCATTCCTGCCCGCGCGTCTCGAGCGCGTGGCAGATCGGCTGCGTCAGGAAATTGTAGATCGGGTTCCAGACCGTATAGCAGAGCACCATCGCCGTGATGAAGGCGATCATCGACCAGATGATGCGGGTGCGCAGCTCGGCCAGGTGCTCGATCAGCGGGGCCGAACTGTCGTCCAGCTCGTCGTCGTTCTGGGTCTTGCTGGCCACGTCAGTCGTCTTTCATGTCGCTGCGGCGCACGGCCCGCAAGCGGCGCTGCGCCGGCGGCGCGCCATCTGCGGTCGCGGCAGGCGGGGCAGCCGCCGGGGTGGCGGCAGATTGCGGCGTGGGCGTTTCCGCCCGCGGCAGGGCCGGATCGCGCTGCACTGTCTTGCGGGGGGTTGGCAGCTTGGGGTCCCACTTCTCGAACCGCTCGGTCGCGCGGTCCAGCGCGTCGAGGCCGAGCGCCTTCTTCGAAGCAAGGTTCTTCATGTCGCGCAGCGAGCCCGCGGCCTCGTCCAGGCCGCTTCCCTTGGCCGCATCTTCCATGGCCGAGGTGAATTCCCGGGCCATGCTGCGGGCGCGGGCCGTAATGCGGCCAAGCGCGTGGAACAGGTGCGGCAGGTCCTTGGGACCGACCACGATCAGCGCGACGACGCCGATCAACAGCAGTTCGGTCCAGCCGACATCCAGCATGGGACGTGCCTTCCGTGGCTCAGCTGCGGTCGGTCGACTGCGGAGCCGAGGCGGGCGTGGTGTGCGGCGTCACGTCGCGGGCCCGCTCTCCGGGCAAGGGACGGACCTGGTCGTCGGCGGCAGCGTCATGTTCCTCGCTGCCGTCCTTCAGGCCCTTCTTGAAGGACGTGATGCCCTTGCCGACCTCGCCCATCAGGGAAGAGATCTTGCCGCGCCCGAACAGGACCAGGACGACGACCGCGATCAGAAGAAGGCCGGGGAGGCCGATGTTGTTCAGCATGAAAGACTCCATAGCGTGGCCAGAAGGCCGCTCGCCGCCGACATTTACGGCTTCGCGCGCCCGATTGCAAAGCCCTTTCCCGTGAACGCGGCGTCCCGGCGCTTGGCAGCGCACCGCCGGCAGGCAATAAGGGGCGCATGGACATGTCGGCCTATATCACCGCCTTCGTCACGCTTTTCGTGGTCATCGACCCGATCGGCCTGACACCCGTCTTCATCGCGCTGACGCCCGGCATGTCCGGAGAACAGCGCCGCCGCATCGGGTTGCGCGCGCTGGTCATCGCCGCGCTTTTGCTGATGCTGTTCGGACTTGCCGGAGAGGCGATCCTGTCGGCCATCGGCATCTCGATCTCGGCCTTCCGGATCGCCGGCGGGCTGCTCCTGTTCCTGACGGCGCTGGACATGCTGTTCGAACGCCGTACCGAGCGGCGCGAGGGTCAGGCCGACGGCGACGACCTGGGCCACGACCCGTCGGTCTTTCCGCTGGCCATGCCGCTGCTGGCCGGACCCGGCGCGCTGGCCAGCATGATCCTGCTGGTCGGCGAGGGCCAAGGCCTTGTGCACCTGGCGATGGTCAACCTGACCATGGTGGCGGTGCTGGCCATCGCGATGGCGCTTTTCGTTCTGGCCACGCCCCTTGCGCGCGCGCTGGGGCGCACCGGCGTCATGGTCGTGACGCGGCTTCTGGGGATGCTGCTGGCGGCGCTGTCCGTGCAGTTCGTCATCGACGGCCTGCGCGGGTCCGGGCTGCTCGGATGACCGAGGCCGACATCCCCCGGTTGATCTGGTACGGGCTGTTGCTGGTGGTGATCGGCGGGGCGATGGTGTTCGAGCTGTCGGGCCGTGGCGGCCAGGCGCTGCGCCAGCTGCTGCTGTGGGTCGTCATCTTCGCGGGCTTGGCCTTCGCCGCCGACTGGTGGATGAGGCCCCCGGCGCAGCAGGTGTCGACGGATGGCAGCCGGATCGAGGTGCCCGTGGCCCGCGACGGCCACTTCCATCTGACCGCCCTGCTGAACGACACGCCGGTCGAATTCATCATCGACACCGGCGCCAGCAGCATCGCGCTCAGCCGCGGCGACGCAGAGAGGATCGGCCTCGACCCGTCGCGCCTGCGGTTCGACGGCATCGCGGTCACTGCGAACGGACGCATCCCGACCGCCTCGGTCCGGATCGAGCGGTTCGCCACCGGCGATGCGGTTGACCGCAACGTGCCGGCGGTCGTGATCGATTCGGAGCTTCGGGATTCGCTTCTGGGGATGTCCTACCTGCGGCGCTTCGCGCGCGTCAGCTTCGAGAGCGATCTGCTGATCCTGGAGCGCTGAAGCCGGCGGGTCGAGAGGAGATGGCGGGCCCTGAAGGATGACCCACCAGCGGGGCGAGCCGTTGATGCCGAGTTCGTTCTCAAACACGGGGTGCGTTCTGGCATACGTGCACGTCGCACCTGTGGCTGTGGTGCGCAAGCTGACCGTGTCGGACCGCACGATGTGCACCGCCGGCTCTGTGATCTGTTCTGAATAAAAACACACATATTGAGGAAGCAATGGCGTCTGCGAAAGCGGGCCGCCTCCTTTCGGAGGTTCTGGAGCTTATGTCAGCCCGGCGCCAGCCCGCGGAAGCGGATTGCGTCCCTGTCCAGCTTTTCTGGTCGCGCGACAAGGCGAACCGGCGCAAGAAGCGGGCAGCGTCATGGTCACACTTGCCGCCTCCTGCCTCGCGCATGATCTGGATATGCACGAGCCCGGCGAAACGGAGTCGGCCAGGATTTAGTCGAAGGCCGAGAGGATCCGCGCAAAGCAGGCAACCAGGCCGACCGGCAGCGCCCTGCCTCAGGAATGGCCTGATGAACTAGCACGGGCCACACTCGCTGCAATCGCGCTGATGCCCGGTAAAGGCGATGATCGAGTCGCCTTCAGCGGTGAAATGATGGCGGCAGCAGAAGTCGATCTCCTCCCGTTTCCTTGTGCGCTCTCGGCGGCCATGTCCATGTGCGAACCGGTCATGACCTAGCACGCCGCTGAAACAGTCGGCTCTCGAGGCGGTTTGCAGAACATGATCCGTTGCCTGGAAGAGGACGGCGGGGGTCATCATGCGCGGAGCGGACGGATAGAGCCGGTCGCTGTTCAGCTATCGA
>NZ_JAOTBD010000053.1 GCF_026162625.1 Paracoccus beibuensis
ATTCGCGCCGCCGTGCTTAACGGCTACACGGCGCTCGGCATACCTGTCACAGAGCTCGTGGGATAAGTCCGCCCGGGGAAAGGGGAAGTCCGGCCTTCAAGCTCTTTGCGCAACAAAGCTTAGTAAAGGGCCACGACGCAAGCAGGATCGCTTTCGGCAACACGCTTACTGCTGACGCGCATCGTGGCGAAACCTTCCATTATATGATGTGCAACCCCCCATATGGGGTGGACTGGAAGAACTACGCCGCTCCGATCACAACTGAGCATGATAGCGAGGGCTTTAAAGGCCGTTTCGGTGCTGGTCTTCCAACGACCAAAGACGGTCAGTTATTGTTCGTGCAGCACATGGTCTCGAAGATGCGTGATGACGAGAGGGGATCGCGCATCGGCATCGTTATGAACGGCTCGCCGCTCTTCACAGGAGGCCCCGGTTCGGGTGAAAGCGAGATTCGGCGCTGGCTCATTGAACAGGATCTCCTCGAGGCCATCGTCGCCCTGCCGACGGATCTCTTTTATAATACGGGAATCCAGACTTACATCTGGCTGCTCTCGAACCGGAAGCCCGTTGAGCGGCGAGGCAAGGTCCAGCTGATAGACGCCAGCAGTGAGAGGTTTTGGCGCTCGATGCGCAAGTCATTGGGCTCGAAACGGCGTGAGATCACAGACGAGGCCCGGAACGAAATTGTCAGGATATACCACGAGGGACTGAACGGCGCCGCTGGCTACGGCGACATTTCGAAAATCTTCGCGACTACCGAGTTCGGCTATCGCGAGATCCGGGTCGAGCGGCCGCTGCGGCTGAAATTCGAGGTCACGCTTGAGCGGCTGGGGCAGATCCGGGGGCATAACCGCTTTGGCGATCTCGGCGACCGTGGGGAAGAGTTCTTGGAGGCCATCGAGCAGAACGTTGGTGGCCAGGTCTGGATGAACCGTGAGGACTTCCTGCCTGTCCTTGGCGAGGCCTTGAAGCCCTTTGGACGGCTGGTTACCGCACCGCTCAAAAAAGCCATCATCGAAATCCTGGGCGAGGCCGATGAAGATGCCGCGATCTGCCTCGACGCCAAAGGCCGTCAAGAGCCCGCCCCAAAGTTACGCGATTATGAGGTCGTGCCGTTGAAGGATGACTGGCGGGAATACATGGCCCGTGAGGTCGAGCCATTCGTGCCGGATGCTTGGGTGGATCTGAGCTGCACCGATGCCCGAGATGGGAAAGTCGGCCGGGTCGGCTACGAGATCAACTTCAGCCGGTATTTCTACCGCTATGTTCCACCGCGGCCGCTGGCCGAGATCGAGGCCGAAATGAAGGCGCTTGAGGTGGAGATTGCCGGGCTGCTGAATGAGGTAGTGGCATGAAATTCGAAGCTCATCGCTACTGGACTTCGGCGATCCCCGTCGACTGGCAATGGAACCGCGTCTCCGAAAGCTTCCAAATAATAAACGGCTTTCCCTTTTCGTCAGAAAACTTCAACTCAAATGGAGACGGACTGCCGCTAGTTCGAATCAGGGATATATTAAGCTCCAAGTTCACCACGTTCTACGATGGGCAGATAGGCTCGCAGGTCTTAGTGACTAACGGTGATATAGTTATTGGAATGGACGGGGACTTTAATAGCTGTTGGTGGGATAGGGATGTTGCGTTACTAAATCAGCGCGTCGCAGCACTGCGGCCAAAGGCTAATTCGAGGCTAGAGCCACGCTTTGCCTTTTATCAGGTTCCTTTCAGCTTGAAGATAATAAACGATTTGACCCCGGCTAGCACAGTCAAACATCTTTCTTCAGGCGATATCGCAGCGTTGCGCCTTCCATCACCTGACCTCCCTACCCAAAAACGCATCGCGGACTTTCTGGATCGTGAGACGGCGCGAATTGATGAGTTGATTGAGAAGAAGGATGCCTTTCGGAGTTTAATCGCAACACTTGAGGAGACGCGCTTTCTGGCACGGGTCACTGGGCAGGATTTGCAAGGTGAGCGCGTTAACTCCGGTGTGCGGTGGATTGGCGACCTGCCTGATGGTTGGCTTGCTCCTAAATTCACCATGGTCGCACGGCAGGAAAGTGGACATACGCCAAGCCGGAAGGAGCCTTCCTACTGGATCCCTGACGAATGCATAATTTCGTGGGTGTCGCTCGCGGATGTTTGGCAACTGCGTAGCGGAAAGACCGTATATCTCGCAGACACCGCCGAAAAGATCAGCGCGATCGGCATGGCCAATTCATCTGCACGGCTCCTGCCGGCAGGAACAGTTGTCTTGTCACGCACAGCATCTGTTGGCTTTTCAGGGATTCTGGCAAAGCCCATGGCCACCACGCAAGACTTCGCGGCTTGGATCTGTGGGCCGACGATCCGGCCGAAGTTCCTTTACTATGTCTTGCGGGCTATGAAGCCGGAGTTTCGCCGCCTTATGATGGGCTCGACACATCAAACCATTTACATGCCTGACATCAGGGCGTTCCGAACCCCCCTTCCTCCGCTGGCGGAGCAAGATCGGATCATCGCGGAACTTGACGCGTCGATCTCCAGCTATCGTAAAGTGCATGAACGGCTCACGGAAAGTGTCTCGATGCTGCGTGAATACCGCTCAGCTTTGATCACCGCCGCCGTCACCGGCCAGATCGATGTGGATGCCTACGAAAGGGCCGGAAAGACATCCGCCACCCTGGATCGGATCGAAGAAGAGATGCAGGCATGAGTGATGCGATCGAGGATCTGAAACGCCAAGTCCGCGCGCGCCTGCCGCGCGATTTTCGCACGGTCCAGCCCAAGACGCAGGCCAGCCAGAAGAAGCACCTTGAGGTCTGGGAGACAGCCTCTGGAAAAACCCGGTTCATCGGGTTCGAATTCGGCCGCAAGGACTTCCTGAACATCTGGTTGGCCACCATGAACGTGCCCGCCGACCTGCCCGAGACGGTCAAGCGCACCGACAAGATCTGGGAGGGCGGTCGCCACGTGGGCGTCGGCGCGGACACCGAGGGCACGAATTCCAACCTCAAGGGCTACGACGCCTTCCGCGGCAAGAAGGTGACCCGCCTCGCCGTCACTACGCTGGCTGATGCCGAAATGATCATGGAGCACCTGACGCAATGAGCACCGCCACCGCGACCATTCCCGCATCGAAGCTCCACACCGAAGCTGCCGTCGAGATACATCTTGTCGAACAACTCGTCGCGCGTCAGGGGTGGCGGGAACGCTCCCACACGGCCTACGACCGCAAGCTCGCCCTTGATCCAGAGATGGTCGAGGAGTTCGTGCGGGCCACCCAGCCCGCCGCTTGGACGAAGCTCGTGGATCATTACCCGGGCAAAGAGTGCGAGACGCTGTGCCGGCAGCTCGAGGCCCGCCTCAAGGCAGTCGGAACGCTCGAGGTCCTCCGGCGAGGGATCACCATCGTCCCGGGGATCCGGATCAGTCTCTGCGCCTTCAAGCCGGCCTCAGGCATGAACGCCGAAAGCCTCGCCGCCTATCGGGCGAACATCCTCACGGCGATGCGGCAGGTGCGCTACTCGTTGGCGAACGAGAATTCCATCGACGTGGTGCTATTCGTGAACGGCATCCCGGTCGTCACTGTGGAGCTGAAGAACAGCCTCACGGGATCGACCTATCAGACCGCCGAGAAGCAGTATCGCAAGGACCGCCCGGCGAACGGCGAGCCGCTCCTCACGTTTCGCCGGGGCGCCTTGGTTCACTTCGCGCTGGACCAGGACAACGTTTCAATGACCACGCATCTCGCGAACGGCAAGACGAGGTTCCTCCCATTCAACCGGGGGCGCGACGGCGGGGCCGGCAACGAGGATATCGAGGAAGACTTCCGCATCGCCTATCTCTACCGCGATCTGGATGACCGGAAGGCGGTGTTCTCGCGGGAGGTGTTGCTGGGTGTTCTCCACCGGTTTGTGACTGTTGATGAGGTTGAGCAGCCCGACGGCAAGGTCCGCCGCACGACTATTTGGCCGCGCTATCATCAGCTCGACGCGGTTCTTGATCTTGTTGATGACGCTCGTCGTTTCGGTGCCGGGAGGAACTACCTTTTTCAGCATTCTGCGGGTTCTGGTAAATCTAACACGATCGCATGGGTGGCGCACCATCTTGCCAGCCTTCACGACGAGCATGATCAGCCCGTTTTTCACACCGTGATCATCGTGACGGACCGAGTGGTCCTCGATCGGCAGCTTCAAGGCACCGTGCAATCCTTCTCCCAGGTGGAGGGGTATGTGCGACCGATCGACGGCACGTCCCGCCAGCTTCGCGAGGCCATCCAAGCCGGCGCGAAGATCATCATCTCCACGATCCACAAGTTCTCGACTGACCAAATGGCTGTGTTGCGCAACCAAGCCGGTCGGCGCTTCGCCATCATCATCGATGAGGCGCACAGCTCGCAGTCGGGCAAGCACGCTGACAGCATGTCGCAAGCTCTCGCGGACTCGGCCGACGAGGTGGAAGCCGAGTTCGATGCTACCGAGCAGGCTTTGCTGGATCTGCAAAAACTCCGCGGGCCCCAGGAGAACCTGTCCTACCTCGCGTTCACCGCGACGCCGAAGAACGTGACCCTGGAGCGATTTGGTCGCAAGGGAACAGACGGAAAGCCTCACGCTTTCCATGCCTACACGATGCGCCAGGCGATCGAAGAAGGTTTCATCCTCGACGTTCTACGGAACTATCAAACCTACAAGTCCTACGCGAAGCTCGAAAAAGCCATTGATGACGATCCGCGGCTTTCTGAAAGGAAGTCCGCCAAGAAAGTAGCACGGTTTATCGATTTCCATGAGACCGCAATGTCTCAAAAGGCCGAAGTCATCGTCGAGCACTTTCGCCGCCATGCGCTTCCCGAACTGAGCGGGCAGGCAAAGGCGATGGTTGTAACCTCAAGCCGAGAGCACGCCATCAGGACGCAGCAGGCTATCGAGTCCCACATAAACAGCATGGGATACGACGACGTCCGTGCCCTGGTGGCATTCTCAGGCGAGATCATGGTCGATGGTCACGGCTACACCGAAGCCGGCATGAACGGCTTTGGGGAGAAAGAGCTACCGAGGCATTTCGATGGCGCCGGCTACAACGTTCTCGTCGTCGCCGAAAAATACCAGACGGGGTTCGATCAGCCGAAGCTGATCGCGATGTATATCGATCGAAAGCTGAGCGGCCTACAGGCGGTCCAGACCCTGGCGCGGCTGAACAGGACTTACCCCGAGAAGGAGCGGGTCTTCATCCTGGATTTCCGGAACGATGTTGACGAGATCCAGAAGGCGTTCAAACCCTACTACAATTTGTCCCAGCTTGAGGAAAACTCTGACCCGAACGAGATTTATAATCTGCAAGCACGCCTGATGTCCGCCGGCGTCCTGCGCGAAGACGAGATCACCAGGTTCGCTGACAGGTTCGTCAACGCCCGTCAGCGGGCAGAGGAGCGTCCGGTTCTTGAAGGTATCGTTAGGCAAGCCATTGGTCGGTTCACCGATGTCTTGAATGAGGAGGGCCAGGAAGAGTTTCGTCAGACCTTAGCGTCATTCCTGCGTTTCTATTCTTTCATCACACAGGTGGTGAACCTCTATGACGCAGATTTGGAGAAACTGCATCTCTACGGCAGCTGGCTGAAGCGCATGATCCCGACGCGCGAAGCCCCCCAGGGTGGGGACGTCACCGACGACATGCTTGCGTTGGAGGCCTACAAGCTCACGGCTACCGGTGAAGCCGTAGACGCAAGCCTGGATAGGGACGCCACCGAGGCGCTCAAACCTATTGATCGCTTTGGCGCGAACCCTTTTACGGAGGAGGAGGCGCGGACTCTCAGCGAGATCATCGAGGCGTTCAACAACCGCCACAACACGAATTTTACGGAAGAAGATTATGTCCGTTTCGAGGCCGTGAATGATGCGATCCTCGACGATGACAACTGGGCCGACATGCTGCGGAACAACAACCCGGGCGACGTCCGTCCAAGGTTCGACGCGGAATTCATGCGTCGGACTATTCACGCGTTCCAGAGGGACAATGCGATGCGGAACGCCTTCCTTCAGGATGCTGAAGCCCGAGGCATGTTGATGGACCTGATGTTTGCGCGGGCGGTCAGGAGAGCGGATAACATGTAGTCAACCGGCCCAGCAGCTACGAGAAGCTGCCGGGACCTTTCGTTCAAACCGTTATCTTATGGCCATCTACTGATTTGGAATGCCGTATAGGGGGCTCGAATGTTCCGTGTTGACCTGGGTCAGAACCGCCTTGCCCGACTTACTCAGAAGCGCTTCTTCGACCTGAACCTCCGCGAGAGGGAACATCTTCAGGAGTGGCTTGCGAACCAGCCCGACGCGCTCGGCGAGGAGCTGCTGATCATCCAGAAGGAGTTCGACGGGTTCGAGGAAACCCGGGAGCGTCTTGATCTGTTGGCGTTGGACAAGGACGGAAACCTCGTAGTCATCGAGAACAAGCTCGACGACTCCGGCCGTGACGTGACTTGGCAGGCGCTGAAATACACCGCCTACGTATCGAGCCTGAAGAAGACCCAGATCGTCGACATCTACCAGCAGTATCTCGACCGTTTCTGTGATGGCGGCAATGCGGTCATCCGCCTTTGCGACTTCCTCGAGGTCGAAGACCTCGCAGAGGTCTCGCTGAACCGGGACAACGATCAGCGCATGTTCTTCATCGCGGCCCACTTTCGCCGGGAGGTGACGGCCACCGCCCTCTGGCTGCTGAGCCGCGGGATCCAAGTGAAGTGCTTCAAGGTCACGCCGTTCACCCTTGACCAGGAACTGATCATTGACATCCAGCAGATCATACCCACGCCCGAGGCGGCGGACTTTATGATCAGCATGTCGAGCAAGGACGGGGAGGAGAAGGCGGCGCAGGACACGCAGAAGTTGCGTCACAAGCTGCGGAAAGAGTTCTGGGGACAGGCGCTCGCGAAGCTCCGCGCGGACGGTGTGGCCCTCTATCAGAATGTCAGCCCCGGACAGGACCACTGGGTCAGCGCGGGGTCCGGGGTATCCTCCTGCGTCTACTCCCTGATCTTCGCCCGTGACGAGATCAGGGTTGAGCTTTCCATCCAGCGCGGGGAGGCCGTGGAGAATAAATGGTTCTTCGACCATCTGGTGGTTGAGAAGGATACGATCGAGGACGCGTTTGGTAGCCCGCTGGACTGGCGGCGGATGGACGAGAGGAAGGCGAGCAGGATCATATTTGCGGAACCTGTCGACGGCTACGACCGCGCAAATTGGCCGGGCATGGCTGCGTGGCTTTCAGATAACGTCCGTAAGTTCGAGGCGGCATTCAAGGAGCCCTTGGCACGGCTTAACCGGCAATTTCGTAGCGGCCATAGTGAAGCACTTTGAAAGGCGGGCGCGTCAGGGCCTGACACCTGGCTTGACGCATAGCCGGAGGTTCACGAATGGCTTTGAAGCTGTCGCTAACTGATAGCATCTCGGACGAGAGGGTGACTAACGCCGTCGGGCCTGAAAAGACCTCGATATGGGAGATTACATGCGAGGCCCCAGGATATGCGGCCATCGCCAGACGAGAAGACCTAAGCCGCTTTCGCCAGATTGTTAGGCGGACTTTCGACCGGATCAAAGAGGTCCACGGAGAGCGGTGCGAGGTGCTCATCTTCCCTGCGGCGGCGGCGGCCTGTCGTATCGAGTCTGGTCGCGTCTGAAAGCCTAAAGCCCACAGGCCAATGACATTTTTTGACCAAACAAAGGGCAACGGGTTCCTACCTCGATTGATCATCGAATAGTCTTCCTCTCGCAGCCTTCGATCCAGAGGAAAACTTTCGGTTGACTTTAGATCGGTCTCTCGCAATTATGTGCGCCTGAACTCAACCAGCGAGCCCCCGATGCTGCACCTGTCGCACATCCACTTCGGCCTCATACGCGCCCCGCGTTTCGGGGCGAGTTGGTAAACTTCAAACCTTCTTAGACCTCGAACCTGATCCGTCCGGCCCCGTTTTAGCGGGGCCTTCACGTCTCTGATGTCGAGGTCCGAAATGACTGTCACCGCCGCCAGCGGGCTCAACAGCCACGCCCGAATTACCGCCGCAGCTTCCGTCTACGCTTCTCCCAAACCGTCCTTGGCCGGGCGCAAGATCGGCGCCGCTTCCAAGGGCCACTTCACTGGACAGATGGTGATCCCTGATGGCGCGACCGGCCGCATCGTTTTCAGCGAGAGCCGGCTGGAGATCCTCTGGAAGATCTACCTTCTGTCTTTGCCCGAGGTCGAGACCGTCGTCGAGCAGGTTCCGTTCGAGTGGTTCGGCGACGACGGAGAGGTTCACACCAAGTATTTCGACATCGTCATCGTCTTCAAGAACGGGAAGCGGCTGGCATGCGAGGTGAAGCCTGAGATCAGGCTCGAGAGCGGTAGGGTGATGCGGGAGTTGCGGGCGATCGCCGCGCAGCTTGATGGCCGCTTCGACGACGTTCGCGTTCTCACCGACAAGGGGCTGGACCCGATCGCGGTTCATAACGCGGAGACCTTCTTCGCGATGCGGGCGGCCGACGAGGAGGCTGACGCGGCGGCGGAGGCCGTGATCTCGCGACTAGCCGGATCCGCGTCGTTGAGAGGGCTGTCGTGCCAGATGGGCCTCGGGCCGAGTGGCACCCGGGCGATCATCCGTCTCATCGCCCGCCGCCGGCTCCGCTTGTGCCGGCACGAACGGATCACTCTCGCGTCGATGGTCCGGCGCGTGGAGGTGATCTGACGGGTCACGTCAGCCACGACCGCTTCGCAACCCGGTTCAGCTTCAGCGAGGACGACCTCGTCCTGATCGATGGTCGGCCTATGCGGCTTCGTCATCGGAACTCGGAGGGCTGCTCCTTCGAGCCGGAAGGGGGCGGGCTGACGGAGCATTTCACGCACCCCGAAATTACGGCCCTCCAGCGGCGAAACAGGATCTCAATCAAGGGTCGCCACTTCGTGGCCCAAGGCGTCCGCCACGTTTTGGAAAGGGGCGACAGGCTCCACAGCCTGGTCGACGGCACCCTCGAGGAACGTATCAGGTTCCGTGAGGCGGTGGTGCTGGGATTCAGGGAGGTGCAGCGTAAGCAGATGGACACCACTGGACGGATCGCGCTCAAGCGCACCGACGCGTCCATCACGGCGCATTCTGGCTTGATCAGCATGGAGGCGGGGGCGTTCTACGCCAGGACCGCGGCGAAGGGGAAGTCGCAAGCCATCCCCACGAAGTTCACGCCGCGCAGCCTGCGCCGTTGGCTCTCGCTATACGACGCCATGGGTCGTGACGGGCTGGCCGACGCACACGGGAAATCGGGAAACCGTGACCAGCGCTTCCCGCCGGAGGTCGCGACCATCCTGACGGAGCAGGTGAACGCCTACCTCTTGCCGAACAGGCCGACGAAGAAGAAGATCCACGAGAACGTCCAGATCGCGGTAGCGGATCTGAACGACGATCGCGCCGCGAGGGGCTTGCGGCCGCTTGACGTCCCAAGCCGGAATGCCGTGTCCTCATCCATCGACAAACTGGACCCATTCCTCGTGTGCGTTGCCCGTGAGGGTCGGGAGGCCGCGGTCAGAAAGATGCGGCAGACCGGTCAGGGGCTCAGCCCTGGCCTTACCCGTCCGATGCAGCGCGTCGAGATGGACGAGATGAAGATCGACCTGTTCACCCTCTTTAACGAGAACGGTCTGATCGACCTCATCCCTGAGGAAGAGCGGGAAGCTCTGGGACTGACCCCGAAGAAGGGTAGATGGTGGGTCACGGTCGCGATTTGCGCCACCACCAGGGTGATCCTCGGGATGCGCCTCACTCGGAACCCTAACCACCTCAGCGCCCTCGAATGCCTGCAGATGTGCCTGAACGACAAGGGCGGCTATGCGGACGCTGTCGGCGCGCTGTCCCCGTGGTCCATGAGCGGCCTGATGGAGCTGTTGGTCACAGACGCGGGCTCCGCCTTCAAGGCGGCCGACTTCAGGACCGCCTGCGCCGACCTCGGCATTAGGCAGGAGATCGCGATTGCCGGCGTCCCCCAACTCCGGGCCCGCATCGAGCGGTTGTTCCGCACCCTGAATCTCAGCCTGATGCCCCGCCTCAGTGGCCGCTCGTTCGAGAACTCCCTGGCCCGCGGCGACTACGACGGACTCGCGGAGACGGCGTTGAACGTGGACGATCTTACCAGGGCGCTGACCCGTTGGGTGGTCGATGTTTACCACAACACGCCCCATGAGGGTCTGGCTGGCCGGACGCCGCTGGACGCGTGGGAACAGGCGATGCTCGACTGGGGCGTCACGCCACCGCCGGGACCCGAACTCCAGGCGCAGATCTTCGCGCGGCCGATGCAGCGCAATTTGGAAGGGGACGGCATTACCGTCATCGGCGTGCGCTACCACAGCCAACAGCTTGCGGAATGGGGCATCCGGCATCGCGCGCACGCCGTGAACGTCAGGTGGTGCCCGCAGGACATCGGAGCCATCTGGGTCAAGGCCGGGGACTGGATCAAAGTCCCGGCGGTCTTCAACGGGTTCTCCGGCGTGCGGGCTGAAGAGTGGGTCGCATCGGCAAAGCGGATCCGTATGTCGCTGCGTGTCGAGCAGGAGATCTCGCGCAAAATCCTCCGCAGGGCCATCGTGGAGATTGAAGATATCAACGCCCAAGCTCGTATCCGACAGGGGCTGGTGACCGTGAGCTGGGAGCCGGAGGTCATCGACCGCGTCGAGAAGAGCCTCTTCATGGGCTTCCGCGTCTCCGACCGGGAGGAGGCGCCGGAGACGACGATGCCGGAGGACGGCATCGGTCGGTCCGTCACCCCGTTCGACGCGCCGGCTCTCCCTGAAGAAGACGTCATTTCAGGTTTCCGGATGCGCCGTCCCCACACTGACGACTGGGACGTCCAGGACTGAACAACCAACAACCGCTGACTATCGGAACGCGCCTCTCGGGGCGTGGCCGCCCCAACTCACCCTGAAGCCAGAGAAGGAAGCTTCCATGAAAAGAACCAAAGCCGAGATCGCCCAGATCGTCTCCGACCTCCGAGCGAACTACGTCGGCACCCTTCGGGACGACATGATCCGGGACGAGATCGATCGCCTCCTACGCCGCGACGCTGACGGGAGGCTGATCGCCGACCCGGTAAAGTTCAGCGGCGGGCAGGAGACTCACGGGATCGTCGTCACGGATGAGGCCGGCGGGGGGAAGTCCACCATCCTTAACCGGGTCCTCACCACTCATGAGGCGCTAGGGGCGGGTCCGAACGGCCCCGCCAGGTTCCTGTCGTCGAAAGTATTCTCACCTGCCACGCTAAAAAGCTTCGGATGCGAGGTGCTTCGATCGACGGGGTATGCCGAAATTTCGGAGAGGCGGGAACACTGGTCCATCTGGGGCATCCTTCGTCACCGTCTGGTGGCCCTGGGCATCGTGTGCCTGGTTATCGAAGAGGCGCACGACCTGCGATCCAGCGGCTCGGTCCGAGAAGCGATGGACATCCTGAACGCCTGTAAGACACTCATGTCCTCCGACCCGCCAATCATCGTCATCTTGTGCCGAGTGCCGATCCTGAACGAGCTGGTCCGCATGGACCCCCAGTCGAATCGCCGCTTCGCAAAAGTTGAACTTACCCCGGTGACGGAGGCTCACGACGCTCCGAAACTGGAAAGCCTGATGGTCCAGTATTGCGGGAGGGCGGGGATCTTGCCGCCGGAGGGGAGGGACGCGATCCCTCGGCTCATCCACGCGAGCGCCAGCAGGTTCGGGATGTGCATCGAGAACCTCGTGAACGCGATCGAGGAGGCGCTGAATGACGGTTCCGACCGGCTGGCCCTCACGCACTTCGCCCGGTCTTGGGCGGCCACGGCTGCCGTCGATTTCCGGGAAAACCCGTTCGCGAACCCCGAGTGGCGCTCGATCGCCGTCACTGGTCGCATGCCCGCCATCGGTTTCGGAAAGTTCAAGAAATGATCCTGTCCCCCTTCGTTCCCATCAACCCCGACGAAACCCTCATGTCCTGGGCCGCCCGTTTGGCCGCGATCCATGTCGGTGAGACCTTGGTGCCCTTCCTTCGCGACATTGGCCTGCATCCCGATGAGATGTTGACTGGGAGCGATGTCGCTATCACCCGGCTTGCAGAAGTGACTGGCGCCGACCTGGATGACCTTCGGCGTCAGACTATCCAGACGCTGGAGTGGCGGAGGTATGACCTCCGCGGCGAACGGTTCGAGACCGAGTTCATGAAGGGCTCTGACGTCTCTTGCTGCCCTGCCTGCCTGCTCGACGATGACGAGGAGGCGCAATCGGTCCTGATGAGGCGCGGTAGGCTGGCGTGGCGCTTGCGTCCCGTGCGGACGTGTCCCATCCACGGGATCACTTTGCTGGACCGGCCGTATATCGATTGGTCTGATCGCTTCCATCAGATGGGCGTCGTGTTTCCCGAGACGGGGCAGTCGCTGCGGGCTCTGGCTGACGAGCAGGTGAGGCGCGAAGTGTCCCCGCTGCAGACCTATGTCACGGATCGCCTCGACGGGAAGACGGGTCCGGCGTGGCTGGACGAGCAGGGGATTGAACTCGGCGCCCGCGCCTCTGAGATGCTGGGCCTCGCGCTCGAGTTCGGCCGCAAGCCCAACCTGCGCAAGATGACCGCGGACAAGTGGGATCGAGCCGGGAGCGTCGGTTTCGAGTTCACCAGGCGCGGGGAGGAGGGCGTCCGGGAGGCGCTGGGCGAGGTGCAGCGTCGGGCCTGGTTCGACGACAGGATCCCCAGCCAATCAGGACCTCAGATGGTCTTCGGTCGTATCTATCAGTGGCTCAACTTTAGCAAGAACCGGAAGGAGGTCGGCCCGATCCGCCAAGTCGTTAGGGAGCATATTCTCGATACGATGTATGTGGTGCCGGGGACGAAGCTCATGGGCGAGGATGTCGTGGCAGCCCGAAAGCACACTGTGGGATCTCTTTCGAAACTTTCAGGTGTTCATCCGAAAACACTTAGGAACGCCCTCGCGCTCGCCGGCCTCATCCCCGACAGATCGGTCACGGGAGGGGAGGCGTTATTTGACGCAAAGGAAGGCGTCCGCGTTGTTGACGAGCTTGCTGACGCCGTCACACAGCTTCATCTCCCGGCCTACATGAACGCAACGCGCAGTCAGGTGATCATCCTTGTCGAAGGCGGCTTCCTGAAAAGGATGATGGATGTTGGCTCTTCGGCCAGGGCGTCATCTTCAATTTCGAAGAGGGAAGTTCACGCTTTTCTGGATTCGATCTCGCGTGACGTTCAAGTGGTCGACGTCCTGCCCGCCGGCGTGTGGCCGATCAACAAGGCCACACAAAAAGCGCGAGTGACGACGGAAGAGGTGATCCGGCTACTCCAGAATGGCGCGCTGAAAAACGTGTATCGCGTCAAGGGGGAGGAGGGATACCTGTCGATCCAGGTCGATCCGGAGGAGATCAAAGAGCATTTCGTCCCTGACCCCGAAACGACGCCGCTGGGGGTTCATCTAACTGCCAAAGCCCTCGGCATGTCAGGTGCAGCGGTGAAGGCATTTTTGCTTGAGGGCCTCATCGAAACCGCCACCCTAAGTGAAGGAGCTTCGGAGACGAAGCTAAACGGGATCATGCCGGAAGCGGTCCGCCATTTTAAGAGAACTTACGTCGGCCTCATGCAATTAGGCCAGGAGCTGGGGATGCATCATATGACCCTCAAGAACGCGTTGCGGGATCTCGGGATCAAACCGGTCGCAGACCCAGCTGTCCTGACGGTCACGCTTTTTAAAAGAACCGACATTCCGCCGGAGTTCTATAAGAACGTCTTCTGATCAGCCTGCTCCAGGTATGAAAAAGCCGCCCTTTGAGGCGGCTTTTTCATGACTAGTGGCCGATATTTCGAGGAAATCTTTTCCCTTGCGAAAGGACAAGTTTCTGTCTGTGCCAAGATCGAGGCTTTGTTGCACAAAGTCTTAAGGGGGATTCAGCTGGCGAATCTGGCGTGGTAGCCGTGCTGCATGAGCAGACCCACGCCGCCGAGCTACAAGACCAAGAACTGGCCAGCGTATAAC
>NZ_JAOTBD010000054.1 GCF_026162625.1 Paracoccus beibuensis
CATCCGTCCACACTCGGAGCGACCTCGACCACGTTGCCCTGCGGCTCAACGGCCACGCACAACGCTTGGCTTCCAGACGCCGGCTGATACCTTCGAACGAGCCGTTGCGCTGACCGGTTGAACCCACTGCACCGCGTATTTCGCCAGGGGTGCAAAGTAAGATACGCGTTCCTGGCTGGGCATCGTGGCCAGTCTCCCGTGCGGGCGACGTACCGGTGCCTGCGCATCCAGCCGAGCGGGCTCCATGCTTGGCTGCAGGCGCCGACGAGCAAGCGCGCAGAGGAGGATAGGCGCCAGACTGAGCTGCTGCGGAAGGCTTGAACCGAAAGCGGCAAGGTTTACGGCTATCGCAAGCTGCATGATGACCTGCTGGAGCAGGTGACAGCACCTGCCCGAACCAGGACGCAGCTTGCGGGGATCAAGGCGCAGATCGGCTACAAGCGTCGTCCGGGCAGCTGTGGCAGCAAGCTTCTATGGTGGTCGACAACACCCTCGGCCGGCAGTTCGATGTCGAGGCGCTGGACAGGGTCCGGGTGCCGACATCACCTACATTCGCACGCATCAGGGCTTTGCCTGCCTTGCGGCGGTCATCAATCTTTATTCTCGGCGCGTGATCGGCTGGTCGATGCAAAACAGGCAGACGACAGATGTCGTCCTGCAGGCTTTGCTCATGGCAGTCGGGCGGCGCAAGCCGAAGAACAAGGTGCTGATCCACTCGGCTGGCACGGGTTCCGGGTCCTTGGTGGCGTGCCTGCGCGGGGCATTCATGCCAACATGAAGACGGCAGTGGATCGTGTCGGTCGTGACAGGGGATGGCAAAGCAACATCCGCATTCTCGCCATGATGAACCACTATGTCTTTGAACCCGAGTTCTGCAATCGGACGGCGAGGTGGGAGGCCCGATGCTGGTCGGCCAGACGCTGCGCCTGTCCAGCTTCGGCATCATGTTGCCATTGGCCTTCTGGGGCCTCGTGTGGGGCATCCCCAAAACGTTCCTGGCCGTGGCGATCATGGTCGCGTTGATGATCGTCTGCGCGCAGATCCCATGGCTGCGCCGGGTCGCGATCATGCTGTCGCGGGAGGGCCTGTCCGACGAAGGCACTGATGGAGTGACACCTGCCACGGAAGTTTCCCGGACGTCTCCGCGATCCTGAACCGCTGGAGGTATAGCCCTTGTCTGCGGAGGGCGCAGCGGGCACAAAAGCAGTGATGGAATCCGGTGTTCTTGCCCTCCTAAGACTTCTGCGCATCTCGATCGTCCTGATCGGGCTGATGCAGCTCGGGGTGGTATCAACTTCTTCGACGCCTGATCATTCCGGACCATCCGTCCAAGCTTTCAAGCAGGCCTCGACACCCCTTCTACAGGCAGCGCGCCCGAGCCAGCTGGGGATCCTGACTGGGGGCGGCGCGTCCTCCCTCGCGCCCCTGAAGACCGGCACCGTTGCTCTTTTCTGGTCTCTCCCCGTTCCGCCACCCGCCCCTCCGGCACCGTCTATGAACGCGCGTAGATTGTCCTTTGACCTGCAGGGAACAGGCGTTCCAGATGTCACGCAATGGAGAGCACGAGCGCGCGCTCCCCCCGACAACGTCATCTTATGATGAGGTCTTTTGCCTCGGCCGCTTGGTCCCGAGGCGATGGTAGTGTCGGCAGAGCGCCAGCCTGCCCGAGTTGAGCAGTCGTACGACTTCCGACTTGCCGAGACATTCTGCCACAAGCTCCGGCAGGGTCGTTCTGTCGCTGCCTGGACACGTGGGAACTGGAAAATGACATCACCAGAGATCAAGACGCTCATCATCGGGATGGTTGCAGCAACCATGCTTTCCGCCGGATTGAAAGGCTGAGGCATGAGCGCAGATGAACAAGCGCCATTGTCACCAGACAAGAGGTTCGATTGCCTGGCCTGCGGGGCTAAGATGGCTTTCGGCCGGGCCCGCTGCGACAGCTGCGGCGAGGAAGCACCGATCTACAACCGAAATGCCTTGTGGCCGTTGTTTTACGTATCGGTTGGCGCGGTGGTCCTTGCGCTTGTTGCATGGCTGGTGAATGGCTCAAGCGCCGCCTGCCGCAGCTGCGGCAGGAACCACAGACATAGCTGAAAGGAACGCGTCCCAATGGAGCCGATGGCAGGCGTTGCCCTGCAGAACCAGCTACTGCTCCTCGCCGTGCTGCCCTTCGCGGCGGCGTTGCTGGTGGCAACGCTGCCGCAGCGCGCGTCGGCGCTCGTGGCGGGGCTTTCGATGGCGCTGGCGCTGATGCTGCTGGCTGCATTGGCGCCGGCCGTTGCCGACGGAGCGGTGCTGCGGGTCGAGCTGGACTGGGTCCCGTCGGCCGGGCTCGGACTGCCACTGCGGCTGGATGGCTTCGCCTGGCTTTTCGCCACGCTTGTCTCGGCGATCGGGCTGCTGGTCGTCATCTACGCCAGCGGCTACATGGCCGGCAAGGACGGGCTTCCCCGGTTTTTCGCGCTGCTTCTGGGCTTCACGGGCGCGATGCAGGGCATCCTTCTTTCAGGCAACATCTTGATGCTGGTCGTATTCTGGGAGCTGACGTCGCTCTTCTCGTTCCTGCTGATCGGTTTTTGGCACAAGGGCGCCGCGGCGCGGGATGGAGCGCGGACGGCGCTGCTGGTGACGGCCGGTGGCGGGCTCTGCCTGCTGCTGGGGATGCTCATCGTCGGGCAGATTGTGGGCAGCTACGGTCTGGATGCGGTGCTGGCCGCCGGCCCGCAGATCATTGGGCATCCGCTCTATGGGCTGGCCCTGACATTGGTCTTGATCGGCGCGTTCACCAAGTCGGCACAGTTCCCGTTCCATTTCTGGCTGCCGGGCGCGATGTCGGCGCCGACGCCGGTCTCGGCCTTTCTGCACAGCGCGACGATGGTCAAGGCGGGGGTGTTCCTGCTGATCCGCTTTTCGCCCGCTCTGGGTGGGACCGAGGCATGGTTCCTGGCCGTCACCGGCACCGGCATGGCGACCATGCTGATCGGCGGCCTGATTGCGATTTTCCGCCATGACCTCAAGGGGCTTCTTGCCTATTCCACGATCAGCCACTTGGGATTGATCACGGCGCTGGCAGGGATCGGCAGTCCGGGCGCGATTCTGGCGGCGATCTTCCACATCGTGAACCACGCGATGTTCAAGGCCGCCTTGTTCATGACGGCTGGCGCGGTGGACCAGCAGACCGGAACGCGTGATATCCGCCGCCTTGGCGGGCTGAGGCGCACCATGCCGCTGACCGCAGGGCTCGCGATCGTCGCTTCGGCTGCCATGGCCGGAGTGCCGCTGCTGAACGGTTTTTTGTCCAAGGAGATGTTCCTCGCCGAGGCCGCGTCTTGGCACAACGGCACCGTCATGGACGACGCACTGCCGTATCTGGCGGTGGTCGGCAGCGTCTTCTCGGTCGCCTACTCCGTCCGGCTGGTCATCACGGTGTTCTTCGGGCCCCCATCAAAAAAGCTGCCGAAAGCACCGTCAGAGCCGGGCTGGGCGATGTCCCTGCCGGTTGCGGTGCTGGCGGCAGGATGCCTCGCGGTCGGGCTGGTCCCAATGCTGGCCGTGGGCACTTTCGTCAACGGTGCAGGGCTTTCGGTGATAGGCCCGGACTTCACACCCGCCACGATCGCCATCTGGCATGGCTTCAACGAGGCCCTGATGCTGAGCGTCGTCGCCTTTGTCGTCGGCATCGCGCTGTGGCTGTCCTTGCGGGCGCAGATTCCCCTTGGCCCAGAGGGCCCGGCGCTGTTGCACCGGCTGCGCGGACAGACCGTCTTTGACCGCGTGATGCTGAAGCTGGGCTGGGTCTATCCGCGGCGCCTGATGTCCTGGATCTCGACCGAGCGGCTTCAGCCCCAACTGCGCCTGCTGGTCGTCGCGGCGGCCTTGGCCGCGGGGGCCGCCGCTTGGGGTGCCTTCGCCTTTGCCGAGGTCCGTCGTCTCAACGACTTCAGTGCCGGCTTCGCGCTGATGTGGCTGGTCGGGGCGGGCTGCGCCATCGGCGCGGCCGCGCAGGCGAAGTATCACCGCTTCGCCGCCTTGGTCATGTTGGGTGGTGCGGGACTGGTGACCTGCCTGACCTTCGCCTGGCTCTCGGCGCCAGACCTTGCGGTGACGCAACTGCTGGTCGAGGTCGTCACGACAGCCCTTCTGCTGCTGGGCCTGCGCTGGCTGCCGCAGCGCCGCGCCGCAATCCAGGGCGACAACAGCGCGCAAGCCCGGAGGCGCCGGGCGCAGGACTTGGTCATCGCGGTCGTCGGGGGCACGGGAATCGCAACCGTCGCCTATGCAATGATGACACGGCCTCTGGTGCGCAATGTCGGTGACTGGTTCCTGGCGAATGCCTATTACGAGGGCGGGGGCACCAATGTCGTCAACGTCATCCTGGTCGATTTCCGGGCCTTTGACACCTTTGGCGAGATCGCGGTCCTGGCCGTCGTCGCGCTGACCGTCTACTCGCTGCTGCGCCGCTTCCGTCCGGCCCCCGAAAGCATCAAGCAGCCAGATCAGCAAAGCCAGACCAACAGCCGGATGCTGGATGACTACCTCATGGTCCCGTCGGTCATCATGATCTGGATGTTCCCGGTCCTGATGATGATCGCCGCCTATTTCTTCTTTCGCGGCCACGATCTTCCGGGCGGTGGCTTTGCCGCAGGCGTCACCATGGCCATCGCCTTCCTGCTGCAATACCTCGCCACCAACGTCCGTTGGGTCGAGGCGCGGCTGACTGTGCTACCGACCCGTTGGATCGGCATCGGGCTTCTGATTGCGGTCGCGACCGGGATGGCCTCCTGGATCTTCGGCTATCCGTTCCTGACGGCCTATGCGCAATACGTGACGCTGCCGCTGATCGGCGACGTGCCCGCGGCAACCGCCTTGGTCTTCGACCTGGGCGTGTTCGCGCTGGTCATGGGCGCCACAGTCCTCATGCTGATCGCCATCGCCCACCAGTCTCTGCGGGCCGCCCGCCTGCGGGAACATGACGATCCTGAGGAGACCCGTTGATGGAACTGACCCTGTCTTTCGCCATCGGCGTGCTGACCGCTTCGGGGATATGGCTGCTGCTGCGGCCACGCAGCTTCCAGGTCATCATTGGGCTCTGCCTTCTGTCCTATGCCGTGAACCTCTTTATCTTCTCGATGGGCCGGCTGACGCTCGGCGCCCCGGCCATCATGCCGAAGGGCGGCTTCATCGACCCGACGCGATATGCCGACCCGGTGCCGCAGGCCCTGGTCCTGACGGCCATCGTCATCAGCTTCGCCACAACAGCATTGTTTCTGGTGGTGATGATCGCCGCGCGCGGCTTCACCGGCACCGACCATGTCGACGGAAAGGAGCGCGAGCCGCAATGATCCAGCATCTCATCATCGCGCCGATCCTGATCCCGTTCATCGCCGGTGCCCTGATGCTGCTCTATGACGACCGGCAGAGGGCGGCGAAATTCTGGCTGAGCCTCGTCTCGGGTGGACTCTTGCTTCTGGTCGCGATCCGCTTGTTGATCGAGGCCAAGGCGGCCGGCAGCGGCGGCATCGGCTTCTACCTTCTGGGAAACTGGGCGGCGCCGATGGCGATCGTGCTGGTCATCGACCACCTCTCGGCGATGATGCTGGTCCTGACAGCAACCCTGGGGCTTGCCTCGCTGATCTATGCGCGGGCGGTCTGGCACCGTCAGGGGCAGCATTACTTCTCGCTTTTCCAGTTCCTGCTGATGGGGCTGAACGGCGCCTTCCTGACCGGCGACCTGTTCAACCTCTTCGTCTTCTTCGAGGTGCTGCTGGCCGCCTCCTACGGGCTGATGCTGCACGGCTCGGGTCAGGCGCGGGTGCGGGCGGGCCTGCATTACATTGCGGTAAACCTGGCCGCATCGCTGCTGTTCCTTCTGGGTGTCAGCCTGATCTACGGCGTCAGCGGGACGCTGAACATGGCTCATCTGGCGAACCTGGTGCCGCAGATCCCCGAGGCAGAGCAGCCGCTGCTGAAGATGGGCTTTGCGCTTCTGGGAATCGCCTTCCTGATCAAGGCTGGCGCCTGGCCTTTGTCCTTCTGGCTGCCGAACGCCTATATGAGCGCGGCGGCACCGGTGGGGGCTGTCTTTGCGATCCTGACCAAGGTCGGCGTCTACGCGATCCTGCGCCTTTCGATGCTGCTTTTTGCCGAGGATGCGACCACCATGGCCGGGTGGGGCGCACAGGTGCTGATCCTGCTGGGCCTCGCCAGCATCACCTTCGCACTTTTCGGCACATTGGCCTCGCAGAGCCTTGGCCGCATCGCGGCCTATGCAGTCATACTGTCGTCGGGGACCGTGCTAGCTGTCATCGGGTTCGCACTGGCTGGTGGCGGCGGCTGGATGCTGACTGCTGCACTTTACTACATGATCGGCTCGACCCTGGCGACGGGGGCATTGTTCCTGTTGGTTGAACCAATGAGCCGAGACGATGGTGGCATCGCAGCGATGCTTGCTCTGACCGCCGAAATCTACGGCACGGGAAAGGACGACAATGTCGGTGCCGAGACGCCGGACGGGCCGGCCATGCCGGCGGGACTGACCTTGCTGAGCGTCTGCTTCGGCATCTGCGTCCTCGTTCTCTCCGGCCTCCCCCCACTGCCGGGGTTCATTGGCAAGTTGGGGATGATCCAGGCCGCGTTGGCCAACGCCGTGGCCGCCACCTTCCTGATCTGGAGCTTCATCGCCTTGCTGCTTCTGTCAGGCTTTGTCACGATCATCGCCCTCGCGCGGATCGGGATCCAGACCTTCTGGGGCAGCGATGAGACCGCCTCTCCCGTGATGGCCCTTGAGGTGGCGCCTGCACTGGTCCTGATTGCTCTTCTGGGCGTGATGAGCATCAAGTCCGAAGCTGTGCTGAGATATACTGGCAACACGGTGGAGGCGCTGGAAGACAGGTCTCGGTATGCCTATGGAGTTTTCAGTGCCAGTCGCACAACGGCGCCCATTTTGCCCGGCGCCGGGGAGGCACAGCCATGATCGGACGCCTGCTGCCACATCCTCTCCTCGTTCTCGTCCTCGCCGGCATGTGGATGGTGCTGACACGCTTTTCGCTCGGCAACCTGCTGCTTGGGATGGGGATCGCCATCTTCGCGGGCTGGGCGATGCACGCGCTGCAGCCAGAACGTGTGCCGATGCGCAGCCTCAGGGTGATGCCGCGATTGGTCGGGACGCTCTTTGTCGACATCATCCGCTCGAACGTCATGGTGGCCCGGCTTTTGCTGACCGAGGGCCGCGGTCGGCGAACATCGGCTTTCCTTCTCATCCCGGTCAAGCTTCGCAGCCCAACAGGTCTGGCCGTTCTGGCGATCATCCTGACCGCAACTCCCGGAACAGCTTGGGTGGAGTATGTCTCCGAGACGGGCACACTTGTTCTGCACGTCTTCCATGGCGCCGAATCCGCACACTACCTCCACGTCGTGAACAACGTCTACGGTCCCATGCTGCAGGAGATCTTCGAATGAGCCACACGATCCTGCTCTGGTCGCTG
The DNA here is from genome assembly GCF_026162625.1 of Paracoccus beibuensis. Taxonomy (GTDB): domain Bacteria; phylum Pseudomonadota; class Alphaproteobacteria; order Rhodobacterales; family Rhodobacteraceae; genus Paracoccus; species Paracoccus beibuensis. Next base: position 7,488 of record NZ_JAOTBD010000054.1, read on the forward strand.
ACCTACGCCCAGCTGGCACTGGCGCTGGCCGCATGCCTGGCCGGCATCCGGATCGTCCGAGGGCCGCGCGCGCAAGACCGCGTGCTGGCGCTCGACACCCTCTACATCGCGGTAATGCTCTTGTTTCTGGTAACGGGGATGAGGCTTGGCTCCATCTTTCTCTTCGAGGCAGCGATGGTGATCGCGGTGATGGGCTTTGTCGCCTCGATCGCGCTGGCCAAGTTTCTCTTCCGCGGGGAGGTCATAGAATGAGCGGCGTCGAAACTGTTCCGATGTGGCTCAGCATCCCTATCGCGTTGTTCGTGATCGTCGGATCGACCCTCACGCTCATTGGTGCCTGGGGCTTCCTGCGCCTGAGCAGCTTTTACGACCGCCTGCACGCGCCGACGCTGGCGACGAGCTGGGGCACGGGCGGCGTCGCGCTTGCTTCCGCACTTCTTGCAAGCTGGGTGCAGGACCGCCCGATCGTGCACGAACTGGTCATCTGTTTTGCGGTCACTGCCACGGTCCCCGTGACGCTTATGCTTCTGGCTCGCGCCTCACTGCACCGCGACCGGATGGAGAATGCAGCTCACGTGCCCCCCGAACTGCTTCTGACGCGCCCGAGGCCGGAAAAGCCTTCCGAGGTGGCACCCTCGTCTTCTGAGAAGTGATGCTGCGGGTAGGAGCTGCCTTCCGGCACCTTGTTTGTGCTTGAGGCACTGCCAAGGTTACTTTTCTCCAGCATCTACGAAAGCATGAGAACGAGAGGAGGTGCTGAATGGGCGTCTCGCTTCATTGCTGACGTCTTCGGACCTCAGGACGGCCGTTGCGTATCAGCCGAAGTTCCCGGGCCTGGCAAAGGCCGCCGAACGCCCGCGCAGAATTCCGGGCGGGGGGCTAGAACAAGGTTCCGGCTCTTCCGACCTCCCTCCGGCGGCACGGGCCCCTCTGGCGCAAGCAGTTGCGCAATGTCGGGTTGCATCGAGCTTGCGCGGTGTGTCGGCGGCTCAAACCCCACGCCCGACGCGGTATCAACTTCGCCAGGGCATTGTGGATCTGTTATCCCTTCTCTTTCTGGGCAAGCCGCTGTGGATGTGGCTGCTGTTCCTGTCGCTTGTGGTCGCATCTCTGGTTCTCGACCTCGGCGTCCTGAACAAGGACGATCATGAGATCGGCATCGCGAAAGCCTCAAGCTGTCGGCCATGGATCTCGCCTTTTCCGGCTTCATCCACTGGCAGATCGGAGCCGAAGCGACGGCACAATACCTGACCGCTTCGTCGTTGAAGGGACGCTGGCGATGGACAACATCTTCGTCATCGCGCTGACCTTCAGCTTTTTCACCATCCCGCGCCGGTATCAGCACCGCGTGCTGTTCCGGGGCATCCTGGGCGTTATCCTGCTACGCGGCATCATGATCGGCTTCGGCGCGACCATCGTGCAGCATTATCACTGGGTGCTGTATCTGTTCGGGCGTTCCTGATCTTCACCGGGATCAAGATGCTGTTCGCGGATGATCCGCTGCATGACGCGTCCGACAACAAGCTGCTCTCCCGTCTGCGGCGTCGGATGCGGGTGAAGGACCAGTTGCATGGTCATGCCTTCACCATGCGGCAGTCAGGTCATTGGACTGGCAAGCTGGTGCGCTATGCGACGCCGTTGCTGCTGGCCCTGATCGTGACCGAGATCGCGGATTTGATTTTCGCTGTCGATCTGGTGCCAGCGGTCTTTATATGACTTCTTCCTGAGCTTGCAGCAGGGGCCACTACAACTGCCCAACGACACCATCGTGCCTGCGGCTGCCCATAGTGCGCCGACGGCCATCGTATTCCAGGGCTGGATGGAAGAATTCTCTGGGCGTGCGGCTGGCTGGGGCTCTGGCCGAGATGGCTTCAGCAGAGCCTGGGGATCGGTGTCGTGGTCGTGGCCTTCACCTATCCGTCCCTGATCTTCGGTGAACCGGTTCCCAGCAGATTGCGCTGCGATCCCCCGAGGCCGCGGCGGGCCGGATCGCGCCACTCGTAAACCTGATCGCCATCGTCGCCGCGCCCGTCGTTTGGTTGCCGGACCGGTCGGGTAAGCTCGTGCTGTCCCTGCTCGGCCAGTCCGGCGCCGCAGATCGCAGCGTGACCGATGACGAGGTTCGCCTGGTCATCGCCGAAGCGCGAATCGCTGGCGTGCTCGAGAAGGCAGAGAGCAAAATGGTTGCCAGCGTCATGCACATTGCGGATCGGCCAGCGCGGGGACTGATGGTCCCGCGGCACGAGGTCGACACGGTCCAGCTGTCAGATGCGCCCGACACCGTCATCCACCGCCTTCGCGAAACGGGTCATTCAAGGCTGCCCGATCAGGATGGAGATCCCGAAGGTATCGTCGGCGTCTTCCGATCGAGAAACCTGCTCAATCTCGCGGCAGATGAGGCGCCCGATGAACTCAAGTCACGGCTGATCGTGGCGCCGGTGGTCCGCGAGAGGAGGAGTGCACTGGATGTGGTGGAGATCCTGCACCGTTCTGCCGTCACCATTGAGAAGCTGCTCAACGACAACGGCCTGGGCACCAGGATCGAGCGCTGGCTGGCTCTGGAGGAGGCCTATGCCGGCCGCGCCATCGACATCCCGCCCGAGCGGGCTGCCTTTCCGGAGAAATCGAACCCCTGCTTCCGCGAGCGGCATGTGGTGACGCGCCGGGCGAACTCTTGTCAGCCGAGACCTTCCTTGCCGGCAACCTGAAGGGCGTAGGAAAGGTCTACCTGCATGCGGTGGCCGCCACCTGCGGCTCCTGTGCCTTCGCTTGTCTCGCACGTCTCCAAGCACCCGGCGGCGGCTGTCCTGCACGATGACATGCTGCCCTTCTGCGCCGACCTGGGCCTGCCGGTGCAAGCCGTGCCGACCGACAACGGCCGGGAATTCTGCGGGGCCGAGAACCACCCCTACGAGCTCCACCTCGACCTCAACGGCATCGAGCATCGTCGCACAAAAGTCCGGATGGCGAAAACCAACGGTTCCGTCGAGCGACTGAACGGCACCACCCTGGAAGATTTCTTCCGCATCAAGATGCACGAGACGTTCCACGACAGCATTGAGGCCCTGCAGGCCGAGCTCGAGGCCCGGCTCATCCACTGCAACCCAGAAAGGCCACATCTCGGCTATCGCAACATGGGCCGCAGACCGGTCGATAACCGTCATGTCATTCGTCAGCCAAAGAGGGTTAAGAAGACACGCGACGCGCGCCATCAGCCAAGAGCGCCAATGCCGCGGAGCGGCTTCGTCTTCGCCTGCTCGGCAGACCAACACGCTTTGCGTACACCCTCTTGGAAAATGCCGTTTAGGTCTGGACACTCGGTCGGCTGCTGCGTAAATACACCTCACCCACGCTGGATCGGCGAAGGTTCCGGGGCCCGGATAGCTCAGTTGGTAGAGCAGCGGATTGAAAATCCGCGTGTCGGCGGTTCAAATCCGTCTCCGGGCACCACTTTTTCTTGAAAGAAACATTAAGTTAATGAATACCCTCTGGGACACCTGTTCATGCGCTCAATGGGCGGGGACACTTCGGGGACACCGGCACACTGGGGACCCGCTTGCAGAGTTCTTAGACATAACCAACTGATCGGTCTTGAAGGCCTAACACGCAGCGAGCACCTTAAAAAAAAAGTCGTTGACGTTTTCACCCGACCGAATCAATATCTCGGTACGACCTACACGCTGATCATACGCTCTGTATTCTGACCCGCCCCTCGGCGGCATGGAACGTGCGTATCGATAATCAGCTCGGAAGATAGCGCCCTTGCTGATTGGCTATCATCAAAAGAAAGGTCTCAGCCTATGTCGTGGAATCCTCACGCAGCCGCCGCTCTCGAAGCGTTTCCCAACATCTTTGCGTCGCCCGAACATTACGCGTCCGGCATCTTTTTTGCCGACCCCGTGACTGGACAGCATTTGCTCTACGCGGCGGACTTTTTGCATGCCGGCGTGCATAACATGTGCATCCCCCCATCACGATCACCGGCGCCCGCGAAGTCGGAGGCACTCTCGAGCTGACCATCCGCTTGGCTGCACTGGTGTCGTCGGTGCTGCGCAAGGATCCGTTCACTGGCACGGTGTTCGTGTTCCGCTCGCGCCGGGCTGACAGGCTGAAACTGCTTCACTGGGACGGCACGGGTTTGGTGATGGCCTGCAAGCGGCTGGAGGATGCGCGCTTTGCCTGGCCCGCCATCAGGGACGGGATCATGGCGCTGAACCATGCCCCGTTCGAGGCGCTGTTTGCCGGGCTCGACTGGCGCAAGGTCAAGGCTCTGGAAACCCGCCCGCCTGCTGCGGCAGAATGAATCAGCCGCTTGATTTTTCATGTTTTTGCCGGAGATCCTTGGTAAAATCAGGGCATGCCCGTAGCCTCTGTCCTCGACCTTCCCATCATTCCCGACGCGCAGCGCGCGGCGGTTCAGGCGTGGCTGGAAGAGGTGGCGGCCCTCAAGGATATCACCAGACGCCAGGATCATCTGATCGCCGAGTTGAACCATGCACTGCATGGCAAGCGGTCGGAAAAGCTGTCTGAGGATGAGCGGCAACTGAGCTTCGAGGACCTGTCCTTCGCGCTGGCCGAGGTCGAGGCGGCGAAGGAAAAGCGGGCCGCCAAAGCGGGCGACGGGACGACCAAGCCTGCGCCGAAGCGCACCATCGGCAACCTGCCGGCTGCACTGCCGCGCATCGAGGAGGTCATCGAGCCCGCCAGCCTGATCTGCCCCTGCGGCTGCGGCGTCGCCAGTGTCGCTCGGACCAATGGCGCGACACTGGCGACGCCACAGGATCGGCGAAGACCGCACGGAGCGGCTGGATATCGTGCCTGCGCAGCTGCGCGTCATCGTCACCGTGCGCCCGAAATATGCCTGCCGGTCCTGCACCGACGGCGTCACTCAGGCCCCGGCACCGTCCCGCCTGATCACGGGCGGGCTGCCGACCGAGGCGACGCTCGCCCATGTGCTGGTGAGCAAATATGCAGATCACCTGCCGTTATATAGACAGAGCCAGATCCTGGCGCGGGCGGGTCTTGATCTGCACCGCGCCGTTCTGGCCGATTGGGTGGGCAAGGCCGCGTTCCATCTGAAGCCGGTGGTGGACCGGCTGGCCGAGCATCACAAACGGTCCGGCAAGCTGTCATGGACGAAACGACGGCCCCGGTGCTGGACCCGGGGCGTGGGACGACAAAGACCGGATATCTCTGGGCGCTGGCTCGCGATGACCGACCCCGGGGCGGCGAGGATCCGCCCGGCGTGTCTACTTCTACGCCTCCCGGCCGCGCGGGCGAGAATGCCGAGACCTTCCTGACCGGCTTCGATGGCATTCTGCAGATCGATGGCTATCAGGGCTACAACCGGTTGGCGAAACCCTCGCGCAAGGGCGGTGCGCCCGTTCGCGTCGCACATTGCTGGGCGCATGTCCTTCTCTCCGCCTCGAAGATAGGCGGACGATTGCCCGGACCGGCGTGCTGCAGTACTATACCAACCCCGACATGATGCACCTTCCAGCCGCGTTTGCCTGGTCAGGCGGGGCTTTGTCGATCCGCCAGCCAGTTAAGCGACGAGCAGCGGGGCCATCCCGGTGGAATGACCTACAGTTCCGGCCTCAGCCGTCGGGATCAGGTTCGCGAGGCCTTGGCGCGCGATCTAGAGGCTGCCCGCTACCACGCCGATCGCGCTTTCCGGCAATACGATGCCGCCGATCCTGCGAACTGGCTTGTGGCCGGGGAGTTGGAGACGCGATGGAACCGTGCCCTTACGCAAGCTGCAGCGATTGAGACGAGGATTGCGGAGCATGATGCCGCCGCCCCAGGATCATCCTCCCTGGCCGCGGTCGATTTAACCAGAATTGGCACGGACCTTCGGGCAGTTTGGTCGGCGCCGACAACGGATGCTCGGTTCAAGAAGCGGATTGTCCGCACCGTCATCCAGGAGGTGGTTGCCGATCTCGATGAAACAGCCTCCGAAATAGTTCAGCTGGTCCACTGGATTTGCGGTGCGCATACAGAGCTTCGCCTGCCGAAACGGCGCAGAGGACAGCGCAACAGCACCGTTTGCGAGATCATCGCCGCGGTGCGCCAACTGGTGCTTATTGCTTCCGACGATCTGATTGCCGGCATCCTCAACCGAAACGGCCTGCTGACAGGACACGGCAACCGCTGGACACGCGAGCGGGTCGAGAGCGCGGTCAGCAAGGATGTGGTCAGCCGGGCCTGGCGCAAGGTGAAGGTCGACCGGGACGCCTGGTCTGCCCGCGACTTGGCCGGTGAAGAGATCGTCCGGCTCATCCTCGACGGCACCGT
>NZ_JAOTBD010000055.1 GCF_026162625.1 Paracoccus beibuensis
CCACACTCGGAGCGACCTCGACCACGTTGCCCTGCGGCTCAACGGCCACGCACAACGCTTGGCTTCCAGACGCCGGCTGATACCTTCGAACGAGCCGTTGCGCTGACCGGTTGAGCCCACCTCTAGTGAATTCAGGCTTTCGACAGCGGCACACCGCCCTCCGATAGAGGGTGCTGGGATCCCGCGGGCGCAGCCCCCCCAACTTGCCATGCTCGCATACGGGCGGCATCAGCCGGACGCTCCCGATGCCTAAGAAGGACACCGCCGACCCGATCGTGTATCGGTCCGCGGACACCCCAGGGTTCGAGAGTCGACCCTCGGCGCGACCGCTCAGCCGCGGCGCATCGCCGCCATGCCCAGCACCCGCGCGCGCTTGCGCGGATCGCTGTCGAACAGCGCCGCCAGCTGCTCGGTGATGGCGCCTGCCAATTGCTCGGCATCGGTAATCGTGACTGCGCGCTCGTAATACCGCGTCACGTCATGGCCGATGCCGATCGCCAACAGCTCGACCGCCCGGCGCTTTTCGACCATGGCGATCACGTCGCGCAGGTGCCGTTCCAGGAAATTGGCGGGGTTTACCGACAGCGTGCTGTCATCGACGGGCGCGCCGTCCGAGATCACCATCAGGATCTTGCGGGCCTCTGACCGGCGGGCCAGGCGCTTGTGCGCCCATTCCAGCGCCTCGCCGTCGATGTTTTCCTTCAGCAGTCCCTCCTTCATCATCAGCCCCAGGTTGGGGCGCACCCGACGCCAGGGCGCATCGGCGGACTTGTAGACGATGTGGCGCAGATCGTTCAGGCGGCCAGGCTGCGCGGGACGACCGGCGGCCAGCCACGCTTCTCGCGATTGCCCGCCCTTCCAGGCGCGGGTGGTGAAGCCCAGGATCTCGACCTTGACGTTGCACCGTTCCAGCGTGCGGGCCAGCACGTCCGCGCAGATCGCGGCGATGCTGATCGGACGCCCGCGCATCGATCCCGAATTGTCGATCAGCAGCGTCACCACCGTATCGCGGAACTCGGTGTCCTTCTCGACCTTGAAGGACAAGGGTGTCGTCGGGTTGGCCACCACGCGTGCCAGGCGCCCGGCGTCCAGAACGCCCTCCTCCTTGTCGAATTCCCAGCTGCGGTTCTGCTGGGCCTGCAAGCGGCGCTGCAGCTTGTTGGCCAGGCGGCTGACCGCGCCGCGCAGGGGTTCCAGCTGCTTGTCCAGATAGGCGCGCAGGCGCTCCAGCTCGGCCGGGTCGGCCAGGTCCTCGGCGCGGATCTCCTCGTCCCAGGTCTGGGCGAACACCTTGTAGTCGGGGCTGGCCTCGCTGACCGGGGGCGGCAGGTCGGGGGGCGTCTCGGTGTCGGGCATCTCGGCCTCGTCACCCATCTCGTCCTCGGAGGCGTCGTCCATGCTGACCTGGGCCTGACGCTCGTCCTGGGTCTGCTCCTGGCTGCGCTCGGGACTGGCCTCGCTGTCCTCGCTGTCGTCCTGGTCTTGGGACTGGTTGTCGCCGGCCTCTTCCTCCTGCTCGGCATTGTCCTCGGCCTCGTCCTCCTCGGGCTGGTCGGGGTCCTCGCCCAGCTGGTCGCCATAGCCCAGGTCGGTGATGATCCGCCGCGACAGGCGCGCGAACTCGGCCTGGTCGGCCAAGGCCGCGTTCACGTCGGCCAGCGCGCCCGAGGCCTGACTTTCCACGAAGGGCCGCCACAGATCGGCCACGTGCTGCGCGCCGGGGGGCAGCGCCCGCCCCGTCGCCGCCTGACGCAGGATGTATCCCGCCGCGACCGACAGCGGCGCGTCCGAGGCGGCCTTGATCTGCGCATAGCCCTTCTTGTCGGCCTCGGCGCCGATCTTGGCGTCGATGTTGGACAGCGCGCCGGGCATGTCGCGGGCCCCCAGCGCCTCGCAGCGCGCCGTTTCCATCGCCTCGTAGAGCTCTTTCGCCATCGGTCCGGCGGGCGCATAGCGCGCGTGCAGCCCCGCGTCGTGGTGGCGCATCCGCATCGCCAGCGCATCGGCGGTGCCGCGCGCCAACAGGACCTCGTCCCGGCCCATGCGGCGGCTGATCTGCGGCAGGCGCATGGTGTCGCCCGCAACCCCGGCAGGGTCGGCGCTGAAGGTCACGTTCAGCTCGCGCTCGTCAGCCAGCGCGCGCGTGGCCTCGCTGAGCGCCTTCTTGAACGGGTCGGCGGGGTTGTCGGACTTTTTCATGCCTTCCATAGAACACCACCCGGCGCGCCAGACAAGAGGGAGCCCGCCGCCCGCGCAGGGCCTCTGTGCGGTCATGCGCAGGTGGAAACTGAACCGCGGCGGTCCGGTCCGTGTTACTCAGGTCGCACCGCAACCCATCGACCCCGAGGTTTTCATGCCCAATTCCCGCCCCAATCCTCGCATCGCCGTCATCGTCAGCTCGACCCGCCAGGCCCGTTTCGCCGACAAGCCCACCCAGTGGCTGATGTCGCAGGTCGAGGGTCACCCGGAGCTTGATTTCGAGCTGCTGGACCTGCGCGACCAGGACCTGCCCTTCTTCGACGAGGCCGCGTCAAACCTGTGGGTCGAATCGCAGGACCCGAAGGCGAAGGCGTGGCAGCAGAGGCTGGCGGGCTTCGACGGCTTCCTGTTCGTGGTCGCGGAATACAACCACTCGGTCACCGGCGCGCTGAAGAACGCGCTGGACCAGGCCTACAAGGAATGGAACCGCAAGCCGATGGCGGCGCTGGCCTATGGCAGCATGGGCGGCGCCCGCGCGCTGGAACAGCTGCGGCTGATCGCCATCGAGCTGCAGATGGTGCCCCTGCGAAACGCCATCCACATCGGCGCCGCGGACTTCTTCAAGGTCTCGCCCCTTGGCGAGGACGCGCCCATGTCGACCATCGAGGATCACCTGAAGGGGTCGCTGAAGGCCACGCTGGAGGAACTGACCTTCTGGGCCAAGCTGCTGAAGGACGCGCCGAAGCCCTGACCGGTCAGTCGCCGAAGTCGTGAAAGCAGAAGCGGGGCACCTGCTGCCCGGCTTCTGCCCATTCCGCCAGCGTCAGGCGCCGCGCAACGCGGCCCGTGTCGTCGCCCCGCTGACCGGCGAAGCCCTCCTCGGGCTGGTCCGCACGTTCCCATTCCGTGCGCCAGCGCCCGCTGAGCAGGTTCCAGTCGCAGGACACGCTTGCCGCCGTGGCGCGATCCCATGTCGCATGGGTCAGACCTGCCAGAAGGATCTGCCCGTCGCGTTCCGCAACCGTCAGCGTCAGGCTCCACGGATGACGGCCGATGCCGATCTGCTCGGACTGGATCAGGAGGCTGCCGTTCTCCGCAACCTCCAGCCAAGGCGTCTGGCCGCCCAACCGACCGGCATAGGCGACGGCGGGGATAAACGCGATCGGGCTGCCCGCCCGATCGTCCGGAGAACTGGTGAAGACGTGAAGATCGGCCGCGTCCGTGTCGGGGTCGGCGCTTTGGACAAGGACAGCCCGTTCCGTCCCGATATGCGTGTCGGACAGCTCGACCTGCACGGCCGACCTGACGCGGGCGAAGGCATCGGTGGCTTCCTGCGAATAAGAGGGCGTCGCCGTCGCGACCAGCAGCGCGGCGGCCCGCGGGATCATCCCGCCCGCGCCGCCGCGCTTTCGGGCAGTTCCTCGTCGAACAGGCGCTGATAGAATTCGGCCACGGTCTGGCGCTCCAACTCGTCGCACTTGTTCAGGAAGGTCAGGCGGAAGGCATAGCCCACATTGTCGAAGATCCGCGCGTTCTGCGCCCAGGAAATCACCGTGCGCGGCGACATGACGGTCGACAGGTCGCCCTGCATGAAGGCCGTGCGGGTCAGGTCCGCAAGCGTCACCATCTGGCCTATGACCTTGCGCCCCTTTTCGGTGTTGTAGTGGGGCACCTTCGCCAGCACGATCGCAGCCTCGGCGTCGTGGGACAGATAGTTCAGCGTGGCGACCAGCGACCAGCGGTCCATCTGGCCCTGGTTGATCTGCTGAGTGCCGTGGTACAGGCCCGTCGTGTCGCCCAGACCCACCGTGTTGGCGGTCGCGAACAGGCGGAAGAACGGGTTCGGGGAAATCACCTCGTTCTGGTCCAAAAGGGTCAGCTTGCCCTCGGCCTCCAGCACGCGCTGGATCACGAACATCACGTCGGCGCGGCCCGCGTCGTATTCGTCGAAGACGATGGCGGTCGGGTTCCTCAGCGCCCAGGGCAGGATGCCTTCGTGAAAGACGGTGACCTGCTTGCCCTCGACCAGCTTGATCGCGTCCTTGCCGATCAGGTCGATGCGGCTGACATGGCTGTCCAGGTTCACCCGCACGCAGGGCCAGTTCAGCCGCGCGGCGATCTGTTCGATATGAGTCGACTTGCCGGTGCCGTGATAGCCCTGGATCATCACGCGGCGGTTATAGGCGAAGCCCGCCAGGATCGCCATCGTGGTGTCGGGGTCGAACTTGTAGGTGCTGTCGATGTCGGGCACGCGCTCGGTGCGTTCGGCAAAGCCCTTCACCTTCATGTCGCTGTCCAGACCGAACACCTCACGCAGGTCGATCTCTTCGGTGGGTTTGGCGTTCATGTCCAGCATCGGTCCGGCCCTTTCCAGCTTATCGGCGCATTGTTCGCGCATTCGCGGGACAGGCGCAAGGCCGCGGGGCCCGGGTGCGTTGACGGGCGGGGACTGCCTTCATAAGGTGGCGCGGACCCCAGGACCAAGGACGCCCCGCCCGTGACCGACGCCCGCCGAACCGAGCTGGAAGGCCTGATCTCGCGCGTCGCCCTGGGCGACCGGGATGCCTTCGACGCGCTTTACGACGCCACGTCGGCCAAGCTGCACGCGATCTGCCTGTCGGTCCTCAAGGACCGCCCCGAGGCCGAGGAGACCCTGCAGGAGGTCTATATCCGCGTGTGGCAAAGCGCCGCGCGCTATGCCTCGAACGGGCTGTCGCCGATGACCTGGCTGATCACCATTGCCCGCAACCGCGCCATCGACCGGCTGCGCGCGCGCGCCTCGCGCCCCGCCACCGCCCCCGAGGATGCGGCCGCCGCCGTGCCGTCCGAGGAGCCGAGCCCCGAATCGGCGACGATCATGGCGCAGGAACGTCGGATGCTGCACGAATGCCTGTCGCAGTTGGCCGGCCCCCAGGCCGGCGCGGTGCGCGCGGTCTATCTTGAAGGCGTGACCTATGCCGATCTGGCAGAGCGCGAGGGCCTGCCCATCAATACCGTGCGCAGCTGGTTGCGCCGCAGCCTGCTGCGCCTGAAGGACTGTGTCACGCAATGACCGAAGACACCCCCCTCACCCCGCTGGAGCATGACGAGGCGCTGGCGGCCGAGCTGGCGCTTGGCCTTCTGGAAGGGCCTGAGGCGCAGGCGGCGGTCGACCGGCTGTCGACCGACCCGGCCTTTGCGCAGGCCGTGCGCGACTGGCAGGAACGTTTGGCCGGGCTGGCCGAGGATCTGACGCCCGTGATGGCCCCGGCGCGCGCGCGCCAGGGCATTCGCCAGCGGCTGGGGCACGCCCTGCCCCCGCTGGAAACCGATCCGCTGGAACGCGCACCATGGTGGCGCGGCCCGATGGGCGTCCTGACGGGCCTCTTGGCCGTGGCCGCCGTCGCGGCCTTCCTGTGGCTGCCGGGACAGGACGTTCCGGCGACGCCGGAATACGGAGCCGAGCTGGTCGCCGCCGACAGCGACCTGCGCGTCGATGCGCGGGTCGAGGGGCGCGAGATGCGGCTGGCGCTGCAAAGCGGCCCCGCCGCCGAAGGCCGGGACTGGGAGATCTGGTGGATCGGCGACGACGGCGCCGCGATCTCGCTTGGCGTGATGCCACGCGCAGGAGAGATGCGGATGACCCTGCCCGAGGGGCTGGAACCGTCCAACGCCACCAGCATCGCTCTGTCCGACGAACCCGAGGGGGGATCGCCCACCGGCCAGGCGACGGGACCCGTGGTCGCGGTGGCCGAGCTCACGCGGTTGTGAACTCCTGACCTTGCGCAAGGGGCGCAACTTCCCGGCGCTTCACGCGTGTCTGTCGGCAGAGGGCACCATTTGCCCCAGCCACACTCGGAGGAAGATCATGAATAGCAGCCTCATCCCGTTCGCCATTGCCGCGACCGTCGCCCTGTCCGTCCCCGCCTTCGCCCAGAATACCATGGTCGGCGGAGCCGAGATGTTCCCCGACCGCAACATCGTGGAAAATGCCGTGAACTCGGCCGATCACACCACGTTGGTCGCCGCCGTGCAGGCCGCGGGCTTGGCCGAAACGCTGTCCGGTCCCGGCCCGTTCACCGTCTTCGCGCCCACCAACGCGGCCTTCGCCAAGCTGCCCGAAGGCGCCGTGGACGACCTTCTGAAGCCCGAGAACCTGGAAATGCTGCAGACCGTGCTGACCTGCCACGTCGTCCCGACCGAGGCGTTCTCGCCCGCCGTGGGCCGGATGGTGCAGCAGGGCGGCGGCACCGCGATGCTGGAAACCGTCGGCGGCTGCACGCTGACCGCCTCGATCGACCCGACCACCAACGCCCTGCAGATCGCCGACGAGAACGGCAACGTCGCCACCGTGAACATTCCCGACGTGGACCAGTCGAACGGCGTGATCCACGTCATCGACACCGTGCTTCTGCCCGCGTCGTAACCTGACGACAGGCAGGGGGCTGCCTGTTCCCCCGATACGGCGGCCCGTGGCCCGCGCAGCAATGCGCGGGCCATCTTGCGTCGGCGTGCTTTTTTGGCGAACCGGGTTGCCTTGCGCGCGTTTCGAAGTGCTGATGGGCTGCGGCCCCCTTAGGTGCCGGGACACAGTCGGAGGAACGAAATGAGCGGCTTGATCGCGCTTTTGGACGACGTCGCCACCATATCCAAAGTGGCTGCGGCATCGATCGACGATGTTGCGGGACAGGCCGCCAAGGCCGGGGCCAAGGCCGCGGGCGCGGTGATCGACGACGCGGCGGTCACGCCGAAATACGTCCACGGCTTCAACGCCGACCGCGAACTGCCGATCGTCTGGAAGATCGCCCGCGGGTCGATCTTCAACAAGCTGGTGATCCTGCTGCCCGTGGCGCTGCTTCTGTCGGCCTTCGCGCCCTGGCTGATCTCTCCGCTGCTGATGCTGGGCGGCGCCTACCTCTGCTACGAGGGCGCGCACAAGGTCGCGCACCTCTTTCACCACACCGACGCCCATGACAGCGAAAAGCACACCCATCCCGAAACCGACGGCGCCTCGCTGGAGGAGGAACGGGTCGCCGGTGCGATCAAGACCGACTTCATCCTGTCGGCCGAAATCATGACCATCGCCCTGTCGACCATCCCGGCCGAGGACAGCCTGATGCTGAAGGCGCTGATCCTGGCGCTGGTCGCGGTGGCAATCACCATCGCCGTCTATGGCGTCGTGGCGCTGATCGTGAAGGCCGACGACGTCGGCGTGCATCTGGCCACCCGGCGCAACGACGCGACCGCGGCGCTGGGGCGCGGAATCGTCCACGTGATGCCGCGGCTGCTGACGGCGCTGACGATCATCGGCACCGCCGCGATGATCTGGGTCGGCGGCCAGATCATCGTCCACGGCCTGCACGAGTTGGGTTGGCACGCCCCCTACGAGACGATCCACCACCTGTCCGAGGCCGCGGTCGCCGCCGTCCCGGTCGCGCCTGGCCTGGTCGGCTGGATCACGACCGCCTTCTTCGACGGACTGGTTGGCCTGGCATTGGGGCTGATTCTGCTGCCCATCGTGACGCACCTCCTCAACCCCCTGTTGCAGATGACAGTTCTGCCTCTGATTGCACGCCTGAAGGGTTCGAAAGCGACTTAGTGTATTTATTGACCGATTGGTCAATCACTGTCACAGTTCCTTCACAATACTGTTGCCGGCTTGTCATTCACCGCCGCTAGGCGAGGTGCAGTCAGTGCAACTCCATTGGGAGGAAACGAAAAATGATCCGCAAATGCTCCGCGTCCGCGGTGGCGCTTCTGGCGTCCCTGGGATCGGCCCAGGCCGAAACGACCATCGAATGGTGGCACGCCATGGGCGGCGAACTGGGCGCCAAGCTGGAAGAGATCGTCCAAGGCTTCAACGACAGCCAGGACCAGTATACCGTCCAGTCCTCCTACAAAGGCACCTACCCCGAGACGATGACCGCCGCGATCGCCGCCTTCCGCGCGAACCAGCAGCCGACCATCGTGCAGGTCTTCGAAGTGGGCACCGGCACCATGATGGCGGCACAGGGCGCCATCGTTCCCGTCCACCAGCTGATGGAGGAGCATGGCGAAGGCTTCGACCCGTCCGCCTTCCTGCCGCAGGTCGTGGGTTACTACACCGACCCCGAAGGCAACATGTTGTCGATGCCGTTCAACAGCTCGACCCCGATCCTGTACTACAACAAGGACGTCTTCGAAGCTGCCGGCCTTGATCCCGAACAGCCGCCCAAGACCTGGGCCGAACTCGAGCAGTTCTCCAGGCAGATCATGGAATCCGGCGCGGCAGAATGCGGTTTCACCACCGGCTGGATCAGCTGGATCCAGACCGAGAACCTGTCGGCCTGGCACAACCAGCCCATCGGCACCGAGGAAAATGGATTTGGCGGCTTCGAGGCGCGCCTGTCGGTGAATGGTCCCGTGCAGGTCAAGCACTGGGAAAACCTCAAGCGGTGGGCGGATGAGGGCATCTTCAAGTACGGCGGCCCGGTCGGCGGCGATAACGCCCCCCCGCTGTTCTATGCGCAGGATTGCGCGATGATCATGAACAGCTCGGCCAGCCGCGCGGGCGTCATCGCCAACGCAACCAACTTCGAGGTCGGCTACGGCATGCTTCCCTACTACGATGATGTCGAGGGTGCACCGCAGAACTCGATCATCGGCGGGGCGACGCTGTGGGTGCTGTCGGGCAAGTCGGACGAGGAATACGCAGCCGCCGCGGCCTTCTTCGACTACCTCTCCAGCCCCGAGGTGCAGGCTGACTGGGCGTCCTTCTCGGGCTACCTGCCGATCACGGATGCCGCGCGTGACCGGATGGCCGATTTCTACGCCGAGAACCCCGGCGCGGACACCGGCATCAACCAGATCACCCTGAACGAGCCTACCCAGAACTCGAAGGGCCTGCGCTTTGGCAACTATGTCCAGATCCGCGGCATCATCGACGAAGAGTTCGAGCAGCTGATGGCGGGCGACAAGGACGCCCAGGGCGCGCTGGACAGCGTCGTCGAACGCGGCGATGCGCTGCTGGAAGAGTTCCAGGCGCAGAGCCAGTAACCACTGCCACGCTTCGACGGGGGCCGCGCCTGACGCGGCCCCGATCATTTCGTTCCAGGATCGCGGCCAATGAAGCGCACCCTATTTCGCAACCAGCTGCTGCCCTGGTTGCTGCTCGCCCCCCAGCTGATCATCACTTTCGTGTTCTTCCTGTGGCCGGCGGCGCAGGCGGTGCGGCAAAGCTTCCTGCGCGAAGACGCCTTCGGGACCCGGACAAGCTTCGTGGGCTTCGACAACTTCAAGGCCCTCTGGAGCAGCGCCGAATACATGAACTCGCTGCAGGTGACGGCGGTCTTCGCCATCTCGGTCACGGTGCTGTCCATGGGACTGTCGCTTCTTCTGGCGATCGCGGTGGACCGGATGATCAAGTCCGCCCGAGTCTACAGCACGCTTCTGGTCTGGCCCTATGCCGTCGCGCCCGCCGTGGCGGGCATCCTGTGGTGGTTCATCTTCAACCCGACAATCGGCATCATGCCCTATGTGCTGTCGCAGCTGGGCTACAACTGGAACCACATCAGCGACAAGGGCGACGCCATGACGCTTGTGGTGATCGCCAGCGCCTGGAAGCAGATCAGCTACAACTTCCTGTTCTTCCTGGCGGGCCTTCAGGCGATCCCGGCATCCCTGCGCGAGGCGGCGGCCATCGACGGGGCGGGCCCGGTGCGGCGCTTCTTCGACATCACCTTCCCGCTGCTGTCGCCCACCACCTTCTTCCTGCTGGTGGTGAACATCGTCTATGCCATGTTCGACACCTTCGGCGTCATCGACGCCACCACCGAGGGCGGCCCGGCGCAGGCCACCAACATCCTTGTCTACAAGGTGTATTTCGACGGCTTCGTGGGGCAGAACCTCGGCAGCTCGGCCGCGCAGTCCGTCGTGCTGATGATGCTGGTGCTGGTGCTGACCGTGATCCAGTTCCGCTACGTCGAGAAGAAGGTCGAATACTGATGATCGAGAACCGCCCCGGCCTGAACCTTCTTGCCCACCTGACGCTGATCCTGGGCGTTTGCATCGTGGCGCTGCCTGTCTGGGTGGCCTTCGTCGCCTCGACCCACGGCCCGACAGATTTCATGTCGGGGACCATCCCGATGTGGCCCGGTCCCCACCTGGTCGAAAATTATTCCAGGATGCTGGGCGGGGGGCTGTCCACCAGCGGCACGCCGCCCGTGGGCACGATGATGCTGAACAGCCTGATCATGGCGCTGTCGATCGCCGTCGGGAAGATCGCCATCTCGGTCCTGTCGGCTTTTGCCGTGGTCTATTTCCGCTTTCCGCTGCGGGGGCTGGCCTTCTGGTGCATCTTCGTGACGCTGATGCTGCCGGTCGAGGTGCGCATCGTCCCGACCTTTCAGGTCGTGGCCGACCTGGGGATGCTGAACAGCTATGCGGGCCTGTCGATCCCGCTGATCGCATCGGCCACCGCCACATTCCTCTTCCGGCAGGTCTTCCTGACCATCCCGGACGAGTTGACCGAGGCTGCGCGCATCGACGGTGCGGGGCCGATGAAATTCTTCCGCGACATCCTGCTGCCCCTGTCGCGCACCAACATCGCCGCGCTGTTCGTGATCCTCTTCATCTATGGCTGGAACCAGTATCTCTGGCCGCTGCTGATCACGACCAGCTCGGACTATTACACCATCGTTGCGGGGATCAAGCGCATGGCGGATGCCGTGGACGGCCTGCCGCAATGGCACCTGGTCATGGCGACCGCGATGCTGGCGATGATCCCCCCCGTCGTGGTGGTCATCGGCATGCAGCGCCTGTTCGTCAAAGGTCTTGTCGAGACGGAGAAATAAGACGTGGCTTCCATCACCCTGGACAACCTTGGCAAGATCTATGCCGGCGGCACCCGCGCCGTGGGCGGAGTGAACATCGACATCGCGGATGGAGAGTTCATCGTACTGGTCGGCCCTTCGGGCTGCGGAAAATCGACGCTGCTGCGCATGGTCGCGGGGCTTGAAGCCATTAGCGAGGGGCAGGTCCGCATCGGCGACCGCGTCGTCAACGAGACCGAGCCCGCCGACCGCGACATCGCGATGGTCTTCCAGAACTACGCGCTCTACCCGCACATGTCGGTGCGCCAGAACCTGGCCTATGGCCTCAAGAACCGCGGCACGCCCAAGGCCGAAATCGAGCGCCGCGTCGGCATCGCGTCGGACATCCTGCAGATCGGCCCGTTCCTCGACCGCAAGCCGCGTGCCCTGTCGGGTGGCCAGCGCCAGCGCGTGGCCATGGGCCGCGCCATCGTGCGCGAACCGGCCGCGTTCCTCTTCGACGAGCCGCTGTCCAACCTGGACGCCAAGCTGCGCGTCGCCATGCGGCTGGAGATCAAGGAGCTGCAGAAGCGCCTGCGCACAACGTCGCTTTACGTGACGCACGACCAGCTAGAGGCGATGACGCTGGCCGACCGGCTGGTGGTCCTGAACGGCGGCAAGGTCGAGCAGATCGGCACCCCCTTGGAGGTATATCGCCGTCCGGCCTCGGCCTTCGTGGCTGGCTTCATCGGCAGCCCGGCCATGAACCTGATCGACAGCCGCGCGGTTGCCCACCTGCCGGGCATCACCGATGCCGGCCTGGTCGGCATCCGCCCCGAGGACCTGTCCGTCTCCCCCGACGGCCCCATCCAGATGCAGGTCCTCGCAGTCGAGGAACTGGGCGCCCAACGGCTGGTCCACGGCCAGACAGGCGGCGAGCGCCTGACGATCACCCTGCCCTCTGACGGGCCGATCGCGCACGATCTGCGGCTGTCCTATCAGCCGCAGGCGCTGCACCTGTTCGATCGGGAAACCGGCAAACGGCTGGATCGCGCGGCGTGAATGAAACGTGAACATCCGCCTCTTGCCGGGCGGGTGTTCCGTGCTACCTTGGGACGAACCTCCCGGAAAAGGACGCCCCATGTGCCTGTCGCTGACCTGCTCGCACCACAATCCCATTGCCTGCATCGTGCCGCCTTACATGCTGCGGGTGCTGGCACTGCGGGGCGATCCGCAGGTGGCCCAGATGGCCCGGACGCTGCTGAAGCACGACGAGCTGCTGCGCCAGGACCGGGCCGCCCATGCCAGCCCTGCCCACACCGAATTGGCGCAGCCCGAGGCCGATCCCGGCATCTGCTGCCCCGACCGCCGCATCCATGACGGAGAATTCCGCGCCGCCCTGCCCGGCCGCCTTGTCAGGGCCGAAGGCGATCCCCCCAGCGGCATCCCCGACGCCGACATGGCCTATGACAGCGCGGGCCAGGTCTTTTCGCTGTTCGCCGAGGAATATGGCCGCCATTCGCTGGACGGTCGCGGCATGCCCCTGGTGGCGACGGTGCAGCACCGGCGCGGCTATAACAACGCCTTCTGGAACGGCGACCAGATGGCCTATGGCACCGGCGACGGAAAGGTCTTCCAGACCTTTCTGGAACTGTCGGTGATCGGGCACGAGATGGCGCATGGCGTGATCCAGCATTCCGGCGGGCTGATCTATGAAAACCAGTCCGGGGCGCTGAACGAAAGCATCGCCGACGTCTTTGGCGCGCTGACCCAGCAACGCGCGCTGGGGCAAGAGGTGCACCAGGCCGACTGGCTGGTCGGGCGCGGCATCCTCGGTCCCGGCGTCAACGGCGTCGCCCTGCGCAGCATGAAGGCCCCCGGCACCGCCTATGCCGACGACCTGCTGGGCCAGGACCCGCAGCCCTGGCACATGGACCACTTCGTCACCACGACCGACGACAATGGCGGCGTGCACATCAATTCGGGCATCCCGAACCACGCCTTCTACCTGTTTTGCAATTACCTCGGCGGCCGGTCGTGGGAGCTTGCAGGCCGCATCTGGTACCAGTCCCTGCAGCAGCTGAACAACCCGATGGCCACCTTCAGCAATTGGGCCGACCAGACGCTGCGGACGGCGACCGTCCTGGCCGGGACCGGCAGCCAGCAGGTCCTTCTGCTGCGCCGCGCCTGGAAGCTTGTGGGAATCGCCGTCTGACACTAGGCTTCTGCCACGTCAGGAGGGACCGGAATGATCATCGAAATCGCGACCGAGGGCGGTTTCGGCGGGATCGCCGCCACGCCGCCCAAGCGCATCGACCTGGACCGCCAGTCCGAAGAACTGCGCCAGGCGCTGGCCTCGGCCTTCGCGCCCTCTGCCCTGTCACGGATGCAGGCGGCGACCTGCCCCGGATGCCCCGACCGCCTCAGCTATCGCATCACGATCATCGAGGGTGGTCAGGCCAGCCGCTGCGTGACCCTGTCTGAAAGCCAGATCCCGCCGGACACGCTGGACCTGCTGGACGGCATCTGACATCGCCGCCTGCGCCCAATCCACACGGCAGCTCTGGGCCCCGCGCCGCCACCCACCGCCCTGATTGACACCGTGGCGACCGCAGGCGACAACTTCACCGACACATCACATCTGAGGGACGGGAGGACCGATGAAGAAGGTCTATGCCACTGCGGGCGAGGCTCTGGACGGGCTTTTGCACGACGGGATGACGATCGCGGCGGGGGGCTTCGGCCTCTGCGGCATCCCCGAGCTTCTGATCG
>NZ_JAOTBD010000056.1 GCF_026162625.1 Paracoccus beibuensis
CGTTATACGCTGGCCAGTTCTTGGTCTTGTAGCTCGGCGGCGTGGGTCTGCTCATGCAGCACGGCTACCACGCCAGATTCGCCAGCTGAATCCCCCTTAAGACTTTGTGCAACAAAGCCGGGTAGTTCGGTAACACCATACAAACAGAGATATCAATTTATAACTGCATACATACCTGGCTTGGCTGGCTTATCGGAGAAAGAAACAATACTTGCTCAACCCACTTTAAGAAGACAGGCAGCAAGCGGCGATGCAGGAGGTGTGCTTAGAAATATCCTGTTGAATCTAGCAAGCGATAAAAACGCCGATAAGCCAAGCAAAGATGGGGATGACCAGGGGGGATCAGAAATATTAAATAAGCTAAACGAGCTGATTCAAAGCGTGCATCCAAATGTCGAAATCTCTGTTTCCTACAATGACCGAGAAGACTACCATATTTCTGCATCAATAACTGACTTGTTGACCGGCCAAACCCAACCTCTTGAAACTGCAGCAACCGGATTTTTGTAAATTGTGCAAATTTTCGCTTATCTCATCCTTTTTAAGCCAAAAATAATGCTAATAGA
The DNA here is from genome assembly GCF_026162625.1 of Paracoccus beibuensis. Lineage (GTDB taxonomy): Bacteria > Pseudomonadota > Alphaproteobacteria > Rhodobacterales > Rhodobacteraceae > Paracoccus > Paracoccus beibuensis. Next base: position 567 of record NZ_JAOTBD010000056.1, read on the forward strand.
TGAGCCAGATGCACATTTGCATCCAGACAAGCAGGAGCGGCTGATAGAAGCTCTTGAAGGTGCAGCTGCTCAGTTTTCTACTCAAATTTTAATGTCGACACATAGCCCTTATATTGTGCGCGCAGCAAGCGCAGATGCAAACCTCATCTGGATGCAGCATGGAAAAGTTCAAGCAGACGATGATGAGGCAATACGCCGACATCTTGGCTGGGGAGGTTTAGACAAGTCACTGCTCTTTTTTGCTGAGGATGAAGACGACAAACCTCTTCGCGCTATAGTTAGACAATGGCCAGAACTATATCATAAACTTTCAATTTGTCGTTGCTTTGGAATCGAGAATTTACCCCGTGATAAATTGTTAGAGGGGCTACTTGTCGACGGAAATTTGAAAATGAAAGCGATTATACATCGAGATGGCGACTTCTTAACCCAAGATGAAGCGAAGATCTGGCAGGCTGGATTTAAGACAAGGGGTGTTTACCCATGGGTGACGGCGGGGTCGGATATGGAAGGGTATTTTTGCACTGCTGAATATTTGTCAAAACTATACAATATTACTGTCGCTGACGCAAATACTTGGAGGGCTGAAGCAGCACAAAGTATAAACAAAGCTCGTGAAACGTTTATGGAAAAGAGGAGAAATATTGTAAGGACAATATGGCCAGACGGTGGCTCGCCCAACGCTGACGATTTGTGGACAGGCTCAGGTGGGAAATCACCAGAAACTGTCAAAGGGAAAAGCCTGCATAAAGCATTAAAAGTCGTAGCGAGAAAATATAAATGTAATGACCGATTGCTCGATCGCTTTGCGATTCCACGTGGTCATGTTGTCGCGCCAGAGTTGAAAACTATAATACAATCCGCGATTGCGGGTGAATAGGAACCGGTATCTGGGACATGAAGAAATCCCGATAACTTAAACCAGATGCTATCCCATAGGCCTGAAGTTCTTCTTGGGAGGTAGCTGCCGGGGCGGCATGGCACCTCCGCGAACATCGATATAAATTCGGCGGCGACCAATCACCCGTCCCATATGATAAACCGCGACATCCATCGCATGTTTCCCATTATAGGCGGAACTCTCTTGGTTCCGGTGGTCGCTATAGGAAACATGGCCGACGTCGTTTTTAGTCCATGCTTCATCGCCCCTATTTCTTACGGTCCATCGAACTGAGGCTCCCGGCGGCAGCTCATTTGAGTTTTGCAGCGTAAATGAAATTGAACAATTCTTGGCGATCTGAGGAAGATGGTTTAAACCCTCCCTAACATACGAGCTGTTATCCTTTGACACTGCCCTAACAAAAATTTTGGGATCAAACTGATATGCCACGAGTGCAGTATTAATTTCATCGGCTCGCTTGTGAGCCTCGCACACATCTTTGAATTCATTATCGACGTCTTCGGGCATTGGAAAGAAATGCAAGAATGCCTCCGACCAAATTTCCGCAGATGTCCCGATATCTGGAGCCTGATTTGCGCGCTCTGCAATCTGCTGGAATTCGTCTAGTGCGGAAAGAAGTCCTGCCTTGGCGGGCCCACTCAAGCGACTTAGATCTTCCTTTTTATCTATCGGGTTTGGAATAGTGGAATCAATCCTTAGCCTTGCAAGCAAAGACGTAATGAGAGCTTCTAGAACCCTATCGTCGCCATCGCCGGGAGTCCGATCTATGGTCCCAAACTCTTCGGCCACAAGGACGGTCAACATAATGGAAGACGGGCGATTTGATTCTTCCGTGATGTTTAGCGCTGCCCACATCTTGATGTAGCAAATTTGCCTACGAAGCTGGGCGCGATCTACAGGATCCTCATGCCGATCCCTGAACCATTTGTAAATCGCCTTGGGGTCGCTCTGTTCCCATCCGAGGGTCTCGGTTGCCAAAGCCCTCCGATCTGCCGCGCGATCAAGGTGGTAAGACGGAATATCTATATGAAAGTCAGGTCGAAATGATATACGGCTGCATCTCTCCTTTGATTTTTCCACACCGGAGGAGTCGTTTGAGCCGTCCTCGGAGTAATCCTCCAAAGCACCTTGAATAATTTTCTTGAACCCGTCCGGCTCGTGGTTGCCATCATCATCCCTTCCCCGCCACTCGAAATAGACGCCTAGATCGATGTCGAACTCAGCGCCCGCGGTCCATGGTCGAATCTGCGTATCAAATTTGTAGGACCCCTGAAGCCACGTGCTGATTGGGTATCCAGAGTCCTCTTTAAGACGGGTTTTTAAGAAATCTCGAAGATCGTTCCATCTGGCCTTCTGGGCCGCGAACTGAGCAGGGGATGGCGTGATGCGGGCGTAAAGCGTCTCTCCGGACCCTGGCGTGTGAAACAACGCGGAAGCGTCTGCCATGTCATATCCCTTAAATAGTAGAGTTAATGAAGTCGAATTTTGGCGCCGTGTGTTCCAAGAAGCCAATCAGCCTTGGGTCTCCGGTCACCTCAGCGAACGAAGATGCGGCCATCGCCATCAGGTTCTTCGTCGCTGCAGGGGTCGCGACATCAAGCGCCAACTCGCGCTTCTGCGCATCAGCCTGGCGCCGATCGATTCGAAGATATCTGCCCTTCAGCCTATGGATCATCATGTCGTTGGTGATTGCCTGCTGAGACCCAATCATGACATCGGTAAGTCGATTGTTGCGCATCCATCCAAACGCCCCTAATTTTGGATTGAGGTCACTCGACATAGCGAAATCTGTTGTGGTCGTCCCGACGCTAAGGATGCTAATCCGATCTCGATGGACGTTGAGAAACTCTTCGGCCTCATGCAGAGCTATCATGTCAGGCGAGTTCGCGAACAGGCCTCCATCGGCAAATAGTTCGTTGCCGATAACGTGTGCCGGAAAATATGTGGGCGCAGCGGAGGTTGCCATTGCAACGTCTGAAACGAGCAACTTCCAATCTAAGATAAACCTTTTATGATGCCCTGTTTTGAATATCTTCGGGCCACCTTTCGTGAGGTTCACTGCCGGTATCGTCACTGGGCGGTGAAGTTCCGACATCCGGCATTTGGAGCCTACTATCTCATCAATTATCGCCCTAAGTGATTTGGGATCGTAGAGAGGCGCGGGAACTCGACGCGCAAAACGGAGCCACTCTCCAACCGGAGTTTTTGGTGTCGTTCGATTGAATACTTTAGGGCCGCTCTCAAGGAAAGCATCTCGTATTTCGGTAGCGGTTCTTCCCGCTGACAGTCCCAAGGCAATTATGCCGCCAATTGACGTTCCTGCAATCAAATCGAAACAATCAATGAGTTTTCGTTCCGAACGCTGCTCGATTTCAGCAAGGACGGCTGCTGTATAAAGGCCGAGATATCCGCCGCCAGACAATGAGAGGATCTGAAATGTCATCGGCCGTCCTCTGATGTTTCCCTTGGCAAGATAAGGTCGGCGATGAGGCTAAGCAACGTTTTAAAAGACTCTGTCTGGGTAAACCAGTTTTCCAAGAAAAATGAATCGCGCCGTTGCTTTCGAGTTGACAGACAATTTCTCCTCCTACTTTAGTGAATTTCCGCCAATACTGAGGAAAGAATATAAAGATACAAGAATGTCGGAAGATCATATCTCCAGCTTAGAAAAAGTATGGTAGCACTAGCAGTTTTTTTCCGGGCATATTAGCAATGATGGTGTTTGGTCCACGCATCAGACCAAGTTCCGCGCTTACCCACAGGAGAACTGATTGTCGTCACGTCGACGAATGCCGATCCATGACAAAGTCCACAAAAGTGCTGGCAGCCCCGATAGCTAAACGGGCGTGACGTGGCTGCAACCCCTTGAAGCTCCGGCCCCGACCGTGACCTTTTCCGTAGGCGTTCCTCAACGGTGCGAGAGAGTGTGCGATCCTACCCAGACTTGTCAGAATGTCTCGAATTTCAGAAGCGCCCTTCGCTGTCTCGTCGATGCCCTCGGGCATTAGCTTCAATTCACTGCGGAGCAGCTTAAGCAGGTCAGGTATCTCGGCCTTTGCTGAGTATGGGACCTTCCGATCGTCTAGGATGAGCTTGCAGCACCCCTCTACGATTTCCTTCGCTAACGCGATGGCCTCCCCCGGCTCCGCGTCGCCGATACGCTCAAGCCTTCTCAGATCCTCGTAGAGCGTCGCCGAATTAAGCGTGGCAGCCACGGCCTTGATCCGGTTAAGCGGTATGCCCAAGGCATGCACCTTCATCTGCGGCACGTAGATAGGTCGTCCATCAATCACCTGGTCTTCAACCAGCTCCCACCCATCAGCAGACAGATGGCCATTGAACGCGTTCACAAGGGCGGCCTGCTCTGTCGGATCCTTCCGCACTACTGGGTGGACCACCTCGCATGCAAATCTGAGGAGGATCTCTTGCTCCGCCTCGTAAAGTTTGAAGCGCGGATTACTATAAATCCAGTCCATCGGCCAATCAGAGTTGTTCACGCAGTGCTGCCAGATATCGCCCGCGGCAGTCCCGAACCGACTGTCGTTCGACGGAAGGCTCTCTAAGTCATAAATGCGGCTGAGAAACGAAATCTCGTCTAACGCGCCAAACCATGCGGTGCCGCGTGCTCTCAGTTCGTCAAGAAGAGCCGATCGGGTGCGTGACCCCACACGCCCGTCGGAGACGCCTGAGCCGTGCGGACGAACCCTGGCAGGCGTTACAGTTGCGGCTACCCAGAACCCTTCGTCCTTTCCACAAACGAGTTGCAGATTAGCGCTAATTACATCAACGATCCTTTTGAGGTCGTCCTCTACCTCAACGTAAAATGAGACGGGCAGACGGATAAAAGCCGTCCAGAGTTCCGTGCTGTGCCGACAGCCATAAGTTTTCCTCAACAGAAATCTAAGTATCTGAAAAAGCATATCTTGTAGTTCAAAGCACCCAGCAACTTGTCCTTTAGCAAGGCAAAAGATTTCCTCGGAATGCTCTTCGCAAGACATGAAAAAACCGCCCCGAGGGGCGGCTTTTTGATACCGAGAGCGAGCCAATCAGAACCTTCCGTCATAGAATTCGAGGGGAATGTCAGCCCGTCGAAACAGCGTGACCTTCAGAATGGCCGGATCCGCCACCGGCTTAACCCCGAGACGACTCAGAGCAGTATTGATCCTCCGATGATGCACACCCAACTCTCGCCGCAACTGCATCAGAAAAACATAGGTCTCCTGGAACTGCCGCAAAGAATGCGGCAGCACCCTGACCGTTTTCAACGCCTCAGCACGCCCATTCGGTGCAACGGAAGCAATCAACCCGGCAGCGGCAAGTCTGTTCACCACGGACTGGATCGTGCCAAGCTCCTTCGCGACCGCACCCGATCCTAACGGGACCGTTTCGCGGTCCCGAACGAAATGCCCTTTGATCTCCTCCGGATCGACGCGGAGGGAAAGGTATCCCTCCTCCCCCTCGACGCGATATACGTTCCGCAGCGAGCCGTTCTGAAGCAGCTTGATCACCTCATCCGTCGTCACTCGAGCCTTCTGGGTGGCCTTGTTAATCGTCCACACGCCCGCAGGAGGGACGTCGACTACCTCTGCGTCACGGGAGATCGAGTTCAGGAAGGCATGGACGTCCTTTTTCGAGACAGCAGACGATGCCCTGGCCGACGAGCCTCCGTCCATCATCCGCTTGAGGAAGCCGCTGGCAATCAGTGAGACTACCTGGCCCCGCGTCGCGTTCATGTAGGCCGGGAGATGCTTCTGCGGGACCGCTTCACCAAGCTGATGGACCACGCGCTCTCCCTCCTTCGCATCGAAGACCGCTTCTCCCCCCTTGGCTGAGTTGTCAGGGATCAGGCCGGCGAGCGCGAGGGCGTTCCGGAGCGTCTTCGGATGAACCCCGGATTTCTTGGCGAGTGAGCCGACGGTATGCTTTTTTGAAGCAACGACCTCCTCCCCCATCAGATTGGCTCCGGGAGCCACATACATCGTCTCCAGGATATGCTCCCTTACGACTTCGCGGATGGGGCCGACCTCCTTCCGGTTCTTGCTGAAGCTCAGCCACTGGTATAGGCGGCCGAAGATCATCTGGGGCCCTGACTGTCCGGGGATCTTCTCATCAAACCAGGCTCGCCGCTGCACCTCGCCCAGCGCCTCCCGGATCCCCGCCTCCCCGCGGCTGGTGAACTCGAAACCGATCCGCGCGGCGCGATCCCAGTCATCCGCCGTCATCTTGTCCAAATTCGGCTTGCGGCCGAACTCAAGCGCGACACCCAGCATCTCAGAGGCGCGGGCGCCGAGTTCAATTCCCTGCCCGTCCAGCCATGCCGGACCCGTCTTCCCGTCGAGGCGATCCGTGACGTAGGTCTGCAGCGGGGACACGTCGCGCCTCACCTGCTCGTCAGCCAGAGCCCGCAGCGACGGCCCCGCCTCGGGAAACACGACGCCCATCTGATGGAAGCGATCAGACCAATCGATATAGGGCCGGTCCAGCAGAGCGATCCTGTGGACTGGACACGTCCGCACGGGACGCAAGCGCCACGCCAGCCTCCCGCGCCTCAGCAGGACCGATCGCTCCGCCTCGTCATCGTCGAGCAGGCATGCGGGGCAGCAGGAGACGTAAGAGCCCTTCATGAACTCGGTCTCGAAGCGTTGGCCTCGAAGATCATACCTCCGCCACTCCTGCGTCTGGATAGTCTGACGCCGAAGGTCATCCGGGTTGGCGCCAGTCACTTCTGCGAGCCGGCTAATAGCGACATCGCTGCCAGTCAGCATCTCATCGGGATGCAGGCCGAGGTCGCGAAGGAAGGGCACCAAGGTCTCACCGACGTGGATCGCGGCCAAACGGGTGGCCCAGGACATGAGCGTCTCATCGGGGTTGATCGGGATGAAGGGGGTCAGAGTCATTTCTTGAACCTTCCGAAAGCGGTGGCGGGAATGCGCCCCGTGACCTCAATCGAGCGCCACTCGGGGTTCGCGAACGGGTTCTCCCGGAGATCCACGGCCGCGGTGGCGGCCCAGGAGCGGGCGAAATGGGCGAGCGTCAGACTGTCCGCGCCGTCGTTCAGCGCCTCCTCGATCGCGTTCACCAGGTTCTCGATGCACATCCCGAAACGGTTCGCGCTCGCGTGGATGAGCCGGGGGATCGCGTCTTTCCCTGCTGGTGGGGAGATGCCCGCTCTTCCGCAATACTGGACCATCAGGCTCTCCAGCTTGGGGGCATCGTGCGCGTCCGTCACGGGAGGGAGTTCCACCTTCGCGAAGCGCCGATCCGCCTGCGGGTCCATGCGGACCAGCTCGTTCAGGATCGGCACCCCGCACAGGATGACGATGATCGGCGGGTCGGAGGACAGGAGTGACTTGCAGGCGTTCAGGATGTCCATCGCCTCCCGAACGGAGCCGCTGGAGCGCAGGTCATGCGCCTCTTCGATCACCAGGCACACGATCCCGAGGGCTGCCAGGCGGTGGCGCAGAATGCCCCAGATCGACCAGCGTTCCCGCCTCTCGGAAATCTCCGCATACCCCGTCGAACGGAGCACCTCGCACCCGAAGCTTTTCATCGTGGCGGGGGAGAACACCTTCGACGAGAGGAAGCGGGCGGGGCCGCTGGGCCCCGCCCCAAGCGCCTCATGGCTGCTGAGCACGCGGCTCAGGATGGTGGACTTCCCTCCGCCGGCCTCGTCCATGACGAGGATGCCTCGGGTCTCCTGACCCCCGCTGAACCTGACCGGGTCCGCGATCAGCTTCCCGTCCGCGTCACGACGCAGCAGGCGGTCGATCTCGTCCCGGATCATGACGTCCCTCTGGGTAGCAACGTAGTTCGCTCGGAGGTCGGAGATGATCCGACCGATCTCGGATTCCGAATGTTTCATGGCAGTCTCCTCTTCTGGTTTCGGGGTGAGTGGGGTCGGTCGCGCCCGTTGGGGCGCGTTCCGGAAGTTGGCGATGGAGGGGTGTTCAGTCCTCGAAGTCCCAGTCGTCACTGAGGGGACGTCGCATCCGGAAGCTCGGGATATCCTCCTCGAGCGGGATCGCGGGGGCGTCGAGCGGGCTCACGGACCGACCGATCCCGTCAGCCGGCATGGTGGTCTCCGGCGCCTCCTCCTGGTCGGAGACGCGGAAGCCCATGAAGAGGCCCTTCTCGACGCGGTCGATGACCTCCGGCTCCCAGCTCTCGGTCACCAGCCCCTTACGGATACGGGCCTGAGCGTTGATCTCTTCGATCTCCACGATGGCCCTGCGGAGGATCTTTCGCGAGATCTCCTGATCGACACGCAGCGAGATGCGGATCCGCCTCGCCGATGCGACCCACTCCTCAGCCCGCACGCCGGAGAACCCTTCGAAGACGGCCGGGACCTTGATCCAGTCCCCGGCCTTGACCCAGATGGCCCCGAGGTCCTGCGGACACCACCTGACGTTCACTGCATCCGCACGGTGCCGGATGCCCCATTCCGCAAGCTCTCGGCTGTGGTAGCGGACGCCGATGACGGTGATGCCGTCCCCTTCGAGCTTGCGCTGCATCGGCCGCGCGAAGATCTGCGCCTGGAGGTCGGGCCCCGGCGGCGGCGTGACGCCCCAGTCGAGCATGGCCTGCTCCCACGCCTCCAGCGGCGTCCGACCGCCCAGTCCGTCGTGGGGCGTGTTGTGGTAGACGTCGACCACCCAACGGGTTAGCGCCCTTGCGAGATCGTCGACGTTGAGGGCCGCCTCCGCGAGGCCGTCGTAGTCGCCGCGGGCGAGGGAGTTCTCGAACGAGCGGCCGCTGAGACGAGGCATCAGGCTAAGGTTTAGGGTCCGGAACAAGCGCTCGATGCGGGCCCGGAGCTGGGGGACGCCGGCGATGGCGATCTCCTGCCTGATGCCGAGGTCGGCGCAGGCGGTCCTGAAGTCGGCCGCCTTGAAGGCGGAGCCCGCGTCCGTGACCAGCAGCTCCATCAGCCCGCACATGGACCAGGGGGAGAGCGCGCCCACGGCGTCCGCGTAGCCCCCCTTGTCGTTCAGGCACATCTGCAGACATTCGAGGGCGCTGAGGTGGTTAGGGTTCCGCGTGAGGCGCATCCCGAGGATCACCCTGGTGGTGGCGCAGATCGCGACCGTGACCCACCACCGCCCCTTCTTGGGGGTCAGCCCCAGAGCTTCCCGCTCCTCCTCCGGGAAGAGGTCGATCAGACCGTTCTCGTTGAACAGGGTGAACAGGTCGATCTTCATCTCGTCCATCTCGACGCGCTGCATCGGGCGGGTGAGGCCCGGGCTCAGCCCCTGACCGGTCTGCCGCATCTTCCTGACCGCGGCCTCCCGCCCCTCACGGGCCACGCACACGAGGAACGGGTCCAGCTTGTCGATGGCCGAAGACACCGCGTTCCGGCTGGGGGCAATAAGCGGCTGCAAGCCCCTCGCGGCGCGATCGTCGTTCAGATCCGCTACCGCGATCTGGACGTTCTCGTGGACCTTCTTTTTTGTCGGCCTGTTCGGCGAGAGGTAGGCGTTCACCTGATCTGTCAGGATGGCCGCGACCTCCGGCGGGAAGCGTCGGTCACGGTTCCCGGACTTCCCGTGCGCGTCCGCCAGCCCGTCCCGACCCATGGCGTCGTAGAGCGAGAGCCAGCGGCGCAGGCTGCGCGGCGTGAACTTCGTGGGGATCGCTTGCGACTTCCCCTTCGCGGCGGTCCTGGCGTAGAACGCCCCCGCCTCCATGCTGATCGAGCCCGCATGCGCCCTGATCGACGCGTCGGTGCGTTTGAGGGCGAGCCGCCCGGTGGAGTCAATCTGCTTCCGCTGCACCTCCCTGAAACCGAGCACCACCGCCTCACGGAAGCGGATACGCTCCTCGAGGGTGCCGTCGACGAGGCTGTGAAGTCTGTCTCCCCTTTCCAGAACGTGGCGGACGCCCTGGGCCACGAAGTAGCGCCCCTTGATCGTGATCCTGTTCCGCCGCTGGAGCGCGGTAATCTCCGGGTGAGTGAAATGCTCCGTCAGCCCGCCCCCTTCCGGTTCGAAGGAGCAGCCCTCGGAGTTCCGATGCCGGAGCCGCATGGGCCGCCCGTCGATCAGGACGAGGTCGTCCTCGCTGAAGCTGAAGCGGGGGGCGAAGCGGTCGTGGCTGACGTGCCCCATCAGATCACCTCCACGCGCCGGACCATGGACGCGAGCGTGATCCTTTCGTGCCGGCACAAGCGGATCCGGCGGCGCGCGATGAGACGGATGAGCGCGCGGGTGCCCCGCGGCCCGAGGCCGATCTGGCTCGACAGCCCTCTCAGCGACGCGGATCCGGCGAGGCGCGAGATGACGGCCCCCGCCGCCGCGTCAGCCTCCTCGTCGGCCTCCCGCATCGCGAAGAACGTCTCCGCGTTATGGACGGCGATCGGGTCCAGCCCCTTGTCGGTGAGGACGCGGACGTCGTCGAAGCGGCCATCAAGCTGCGCGGCGATCGCTCGCAGCTCCCGCATGACCCTGCCGCTCTCGAGCCTGATCTCCGGCTTCACCTCGCATGCCAGGCGTTTCCCGTTCTTGAAAACGATGACGATGTCGAAATACTTGGTGTGGACCTCTCCGTCATCGTCGAACCACTCGAACGGGACCTGCTCGATGACGGTCTCGACCTCGGGCAAAGAAAGGAGGTAGATCTTCCAGAGGATCTCCAGCCGGCTCTCGCTGAAAACGACGCGGCCGGTCGCGCCATCGGGGATCACCATCTGGCCGGTGAAGTGCCCTTTGGAAGCGGCGCCGATCTTGCGCCCGGCCAAGGACGGTTTGGGAGAAGCGTAGACAGAAGCTACGGCGGTAATTCGGGCGTGGCTGTTGAGCCCGCTGGCGGCGGTGACAGTCATTTCGGACCTCGACATCAGAGACGTGAAGGCCCCGCTTCAAACGGGGCCGGACGGATCAGGTTCGAGGTCTAAGAAGGTTTGAAGTTTACCAGCTCGCCCCGAAACGCGGGGCGCGTATGAGGCCGTATCGGATGTGCGACAGGTGCAGCATCGGGGGCTCGCTGGTTGAGTTCGGGACGCACATAATTGCGAGATACTGATCTTAAGTCAACCGAAAGTTTTCCTCTGGGTCGAAGGCTGCGAGAGGAAGACTATTCGATGATCCATCGAGGTAGGAACCCGTTGTCCTTTGATTGGTCAAAAATTGTCATTGGCCTGTGGGCCTTAGGCTGCCAAACCCGACCAAACTCGATCCAGCAGGCCGCCGGCGCCGCAGGGAATATGAGCACCTCGCGCTGCTCTCCGTGGACCTCTTTGATCCGGTTGAAAGTCCGCCTAACAATCTGGCGAAAGCGGCTCAGGTCTTCTCGTGTGGCGATGGCCGCATATCCTGGGGCCTCGCAAGTAATCTCCCATATCGAAATGTTTTCAGGCCCGACGAGCTTTGTTGCGCAAAGAGCTTGAAGGCCGGACTTCCCCTTTCCCCGGGCGGACTTATCCCACGAGCTCTGTGACAGGTATGCCGAGCGCCGTGTAGCCGTTAAGCACGGCGGCGCGAAT
>NZ_JAOTBD010000057.1 GCF_026162625.1 Paracoccus beibuensis
CTGGCCATCCCGGAAGTCCGCGCGCGTGATTTCGTAGCCGCTTGGCGGACGGCGGTTCCACGACCCGCGCATGGCGATGAAGGCGTCGCCGCGATATTCCTCGGGAAAGGCCGATCCCGTGCTGGCAGTGACCCTGCACGCCATGTGGCGCACCAACACGCTCTTTCGGCAGGTCGTGATGGCGTAGAACCCGAACGGATCTGACGCTGACCTTCAGCGCGACCGAATGCCTCCAGTTGGCGACGCGCCGCGCGGATGAGATCGTTCCCCGGACTGCGGCGGCGACCGCACACACCACCTTGATCAACCCGACCCTGAACGCAAACTTGCGCAGCCGGCATATGTCCCTACAACTCGGATCAATATGTCGCCTTTCTTGTGGACGCCGCAGGAACCAATATCGAGGCGGTCGATCTCGGCCCGGCCGCCCGCAGCGCAGTCTCGGTACGGTCGAGCTGGTGTCATGCGGACGCTTGTCGCCCTCCGGACTATGGCAGCATCATTGTGGTTGGATAGCCGGGCGCACCTCCACACCGGCTTGAGCCGCAACGACGACAAAACGCCGGAGCCGCGGCACTGGCCCACCGGTCAGCCTCATGTCGTATCGCCTGTGGCTGCGGCCTCGAACTTGCCTCCCCGGTCATCGCCCCCACGACGCGCCGCGCTTTTGCGCGGTCGGGTTGCCGACGTAATGGTGCAGGATGCGGGGCGAGGCGTGCCAGCTCAGCCGAACCGATCCTGCATCCAGCCCCACGGGGCCTGCGTGCCGCCCGCGGAACGAGCCTCCAATACCTGCCGGTCCCGGCCTCACCGACGCCGTTGTTCAACAGCGATATCGCGCCGTGAAGGGACGGCCAAGGCACCTCATGCAGATCGAATGCCAGGCCTTCTGACCGCGCGACTGCTCGGCCAACGTGACCGTGCAGTCGACAGCGAACTGGCCATCACCTTCGATACGACCCGGCTGTTCCGCTTCGATCAGGTCAGTCATCGCCCGCGCTGACCGGCGCATCGTGGGGCCGCTTTAGGTGGCGACGGCCTGCCGCGCGGCCTTGCGGCGGGCGACGCGGGCCCGGATCGCCTCGACATCGGTGACGGGGGTCGCTGCGAACAATTGCCGGGTATAGGGATGGGTCGGGTTGGCGAAGATCTCCTCTCGCGAGCCCTGTTCGACCGCTTCGCCCTTCGAAATCACCATCACCTCGTCCGCAATATAGCGCACGACAGACAGGTCGTGGCTGACGAAGACATAGGTCAGGCCCATCTCGTCCTGCAGATCGGCCAGCAGGTTCAGGACCTGCGCCTGCACCGACAGGTCAAGCGCCGAAACCGGCTCGTCCAGGACCAGCAGCGACGGTTTCAGCATCAAGGCCCGCGCGATGGCGATCCGCTGCCGCTGCCCGCCCGAGAACATGTGCGGATAGCGGTTGTAATGCTCGGGCATCAGGCCGACCTTTTGCAACATCGCCCTGGCCCGATCGCGGCGTTCGGCGGCGGGGACATCAGTGTTGATGACCAGCGGTTCGGTCAGCACGTCGCCAATCTTCTGACGCGGGTTCAGGCTGCCATAGGGGTTCTGGAACACCATCTGCACCTTGGAGCGCAGGTCCGGGCCGGGCCGGCGGGCGGTGATATCGATCCCCTGCCCTTCGATCAACAACTCGCCTTCGGTCGGGGCGTCGATCAGCGCGATGATCCGGGCCAGTGTGGACTTGCCCGAACCGGATTCGCCGACGATGGCCAGCGTCTTGCCCTTCTGCACGCTGAAATCGATGCCCTTGACCGCGCGGACGTTCTTGGCGCGGCGGACCATGCTGCCCGGAACGTGGTAATCCCGGACGATGGCGCGTCCTTCGACAACAGGGGTCATCGCGCAGCCTCCTCATTGAAGAAATCGGACACGGTCGGCAGGCGGTCGCCGGTCGCATGTTCCGGCAGGGCCGACAGCAGCGCCCGAGTGTAGGGGCTTTGCGGATTTTCGAACAGGTCCAGCACCTCGGCCTCTTCCATCTTGCGGCCCTTGTACTGGACCACGACGCGGTCGGCGGTCTCGGCCACCACGCCCATGTCGTGGGTGATCAGGATCAAGCCCATTCCGTGATCCTCTTGCAGCTTCATCAGCAGATCCAGGATCTGCTTCTGGATGGTCACATCAAGCGCGGTCGTCGGCTCGTCCGCGATCAAGAGCCGCGGGTTCGAGGCGATGGCGATGGCGATCATCACCCGCTGGCACTGCCCGCCCGACATCTGGTGCGGATAGGCCTTCATCTTCTCCTCGGGCTCGGGGATGCCCACGGCGCGGAACAGGTCCATCGCGCGTTCGCGGGCCGCCTTGCCCGACAGACCGAGATTGAGGCGCAAAACCTCTTCGATCTGGAAGCCGACGGTGAAGGAGGGGTTCAGCGAGGCCACGGGTTCCTGAAAGATCATCGTGATCTCGCGGCCGATCAGCTTGCGCCGTTCTGCGCCGGTCATGGTCAGCATGTTACGGCCGTCATAAGTCATCTGGTCGGCGGTGACGGTGGCGGTGTCGGGCAGAAGGCCCATCACCGCCAGCATCGAAACCGACTTGCCGGACCCGGATTCGCCAACGATGGCCAGAACCTCGCCACGATCCAGGGACACGTCGATGCCGTCCACGGCGGTAAAGCTGCCGGTCGCGGTGGCGAACTTTACGATCAGGTTGCGGATGGTCAGCAGGGACATGGGCATCAGCTCCGCTTCAGTTTGGGGTCGAGAGCGTCGCGCAGCCCGTCGCCCATCATGTTGATCGCCAAGACCGAGACCAGGATGGCCAGGCCCGGCAGGGTGACGACCCACCAGGCGCGCAGGATGAATTCGCGCGCCTCGGCCAGCATGGTGCCCCATTCGGGCGAGGGCGGCTGCGCGCCCATGCCCAGGAAGCCCAGGGCTGCGGAATCCAGCACGGCCGAGGAAAAGGACAGCGTCGCCTGCACGATCAGCGGCCCGAGGCAGTTGGGCAGGATGGTCTTGAACATCAGGCGCAGGTTGCCCGCGCCGGCCACGCGCGCGGCGGTGACGTATTCGCGCTGCATTTCACCCATCACGGCGGCGCGGGTCAGGCGGGCGAAATGCGGCTGATAGACGATGGCGATGGCGATCATCGCGTTGGTCAGCCCCGGCCCCAGCACGGCGACCAGGACAAGCGCCAGCAGCAGCGACGGGAAGGCCAGGATCACGTCCATCACCCGCATGATCACCGCATCGACCCAGCCGCGGAAGAAGCCCGCGATCAGGCCGATGATGACCCCGCCGATCAGCGCAATCGCCACCACGACGATACCGATGAACAGCGAATACTGCGCGCCGAAGATCAGCCGCGACAGCATGTCCCGTCCGACGGCATCGGTGCCCAGCAGGAACTCGGCCCTGCCCCCCTCCTGCCAGACCGGCGGAAGCAGGAAGGCGTCGCGATATTGCGTGGTCGGGTCGTGCGGCGCCAGGACCGGCGCGAAAATCGCCGTCAGCACCAGCAGGACGAAGACGAACAGCCCGGCCACGGCCCCCCGGTTCTGGCGGAAATAGAACCAGAACTCGGCCAGCATCTGGCGGCGGATCGCGCCGGTGGAAAGCTCTGCGGTATCGCTCATGACGCGCGGATCCTCGGGTTGATAAGGCCATAGGTCAGGTCGACCAGCAGGTTCACCACCATCACCATGCCGGCGATCAGCAGAAGGCCCGACTGCACGACCGGATAGTCGCGTCGCGCGATGGAATCGATCATCCACTTGCCGATGCCCGGCCAGCTGAAGATCGTCTCGGTCAGGATGGCGCCGGCGATCAGCACGCCGATCTGGAGGCCGATGGTCGTGATGACGGGGATCATGGCGTTGCGAAGCGCGTGGACGCCGATCACCCGACGGCGCGGCATCCCCTTGGCGCGGGCGGTGCGGACATAGTCTTCGCCCATCACCTCGAGCATGGCGGACCGGGTCTGCCGCGCGATCACTGCCAGCGGGATGGTGGCCAGCACGATCGACGGCAGGATCAGGTGGCTGACGGCGGACGTGAACGCTCCCTCCTGCCCCGACAGAAGGCTGTCGATCAGCATGAAGCCGGTGACCTGGGGAAAGTAATACATCAGGCTGATCCGCCCCGACACGGGGGTCCAGTCGAGAATGCCGGAAAAGAAGATGATCAGCAGCAGGCCCCACCAGAAGATCGGCATCGAAAAGCCGACCAGGGCCGACGTCATCGAGACCTGATCGAACCAGCTGCCCCGCTTGATTGCGGCCAGAACGCCCACCGGCACCCCGACCAGGGTGGCGATCAGGATCGCGCAGATGCCCAGTTCGACCGTCGCCGGGAACAGGGCCAGAAACTCGGCCAGGACAGGCTTCTTGGTGACCAGCGAATTGCCAAGGTCGCCTTGCAGCAGGCGCCAGAGGAAATCGAGATACTGCATCACGACCGGTTTGTCGAAGCCCAGCTGCGCGCTGAGTTCGGCATGGCGTTCGGGCGAAACGCCGCGTTCGCCCGCCATCAGCAGCACCGGGTCGCCCGGCAGGATGCGCACGAAGCCGAAGGCCACGATGGTGATCCCCAGGAAGGTCGGGATCAGATACAACAGCTTTGAAAGCAGGAAACGGACCATATGCCTTGTTCCTTTGGGAACGCGCGGGTTTTCGGCCCGCGCGTTCGTCTGTCAGACAATGTGAGGCAGGCTTATTCGGCCAGATCCACGGTTTCGAAGGTATAGTCGCCAAGCGGGCTCATGACGAAGCCCGTCACGTCGGACCGCATCGGCACGTATTGCGTCGAATGCGCGATGGTCAGCCACGGTGCCTGTTCCTTGAAGATCACCTGCGCCTCTTCGTAAAGCTTCGTGCGCTCCGCCTGGTCAGAGGTCACCTTGGCCTGCTGCAGCAGGTCCGAGAATTCCTCATTGCACCAGAAGGCGCGGTTCGCGCCGCCTTCCTGCGCGGAATCGCAGGACAGCAGCACCGACAGGAAGTTGTCGGGGTCGCCATTGTCGCCGGTCCAGCCCAGGATCACCGCGCCGTCGCGCCCGGCTTCCATCGACTTGGACAGGTATTCGCCCCATTCATAGGACACGATCTGCGCATCGACGCCGACCTTGGACAGGTCTTCCTGCATCAGTTCCGCGGTGCGGCGGGCATTGGGCATGTAGGGCCGCTGGACCGGCATCGCCCAGATGTTCATCGACAGGTTGGTGACGCCTTCTTCCTCCAGCATGGCCTTGGCTGCTTCGGGGTCGTAGGAGTCGTCCTCGACGGCATCGTTATAGGACCACATGGTCGGCGGGATCGGGTTTTTGGCCGGTTCGGCGGCGCCCTGGAACACCGCGTCGATGATGGCCTGCTTGTTGACGGCCATGTTCAGCGCCTTGCGGACCTTCGGATTGTCGAAGGGCGCAACCGTGGTGTTATAGGCCAGATAGCCCACGTTCAGGCCCGGCTGTTCGTCCAGCTTCAGGCTGTCGTCGGCCCGAATCGATTCAAGATCGGCGGGCGAGGGATAGGGCATCAGGTGGCATTCGCCGGCCTTCAGCTTTTGCAGCCGGACCGATGAGTCGGGCGTGATCGCGAAAATCAGGTCGTCGATCAAGGGCGCGGTGCCCCAGTAATCGGCGTTCTTCTGATACCGGATCACGGCGTCCTTCTGATAGGCGACGAAGCGGAACGGTCCGGTGCCGATCGGCATGTTGTTCAGGTCTTCCTTGGTGCCCGCCGCTTCCAGCGTATCCGCGTATTCCTTCGACACGATCGAGGCGAAGGGCATCGCGATGTTGGCCAGGAACGGCGCTTCCGGCCGGTTCAGCGTGAACTTGACGGTATAGTCGTCGATCTTCTCGACGGACTTCACCAGGTTCGGCATGTCCATCGAGGTGTAGTATTCATAGGTGATGCCAGGGATATACTGGTGCCACGGGTGGTCCGGATCGCCCTGACGCTGGAACGAGAAGATCACATCGTCGGCGTTGAAGTCGCGGGTCGGGGTGAAGCCGTCGTTCGAATGAAACTTGACGCCCTGACGCAGCTTGAACGTGTATTCCGTGCCGTCCTCGGACACTTCCCAGCTTTCAGCCAGGCCCGGCTCGACTTCGGTCGTGCCCTTCTTGAACTCGGTCAGGCGGTTATAGATCGGATGGCCCGACGCGTCGAAGGTGGTGCCCGCCGTGTAGGGCGAGGGATCGAACCCCTCGGGCGAGGCTTCCGAGCAGTAGACGAAGGTCTTTGCTTCGGCAAAGGCGGTGGTCAGCGCCAGCGCCGATACGGCCAGAAGACCGCGAGACAGGTGTTTCATGCGAATATTCCTCTTCGCTCTCTGTTGAACCCATGACCGCGCTTTTTGTCCCCGGGGGGGATTCGCGGTGCGTATTGTTCAGGCATACACCCGCTAGGGCACCATGCTCCACTAGCATCGGTTGATGACCAACAGGTCATGACCGAACTGAAAACAGGAATCAAGGTCAGTGTTATTTACCAATGGCAGCGGCGGCCTTGTTGCGCCCTGGTTGAGCGCCGGCAGCTTGCCGGCTTCATGAAAGAGATTTGTTCCCGCAGTCGCCGTCATGAGAACAAGTCCGCCCATTGCGCCCTCTCCACAGGCGAAAACTTGCCTTTCACTTAAGTTAATAATCCTAAAGCATTGAAGAACCGGATGTTCCACGCCGCGGCTCCCCCGAACTTCAGTCGTGGACAGGTTGTGGTGCCAGGCTCATCATCAACCCTGATGAAGGCCCCGCCATGCAGTACATGCAAAGCGTGGCGGCATCCACAGGCTGACGACCCACGCAGCATAACCACCAATGGTTGATGAACAGGGAGAGCAAGATCATGCCGACTTCGATCCAGAACGGGGACGACTGGTGGATCAATGACCAGACGCCAGACAATCCCTTCGGAAAAAGCGACGATTACGAGGCCTTCCTCGACTATCTCGGCGCGCTGAATCGCAGCCTGACGCCCGAAATCGCCGCCGAGCCGCTGCGCATCAACGTCCATGAACTGAACAACCACCCCGACTACAAGGACGCGGCCATCGGCGCCCTGTCGGTCTGGTCCTCCGTCACGCCGCTGAGGTTCGAGGTGGTCGATGACGCGCCTTTCGACAGCAGCACCGACTGGATGCAGGTGGTCAGCCCCGAGCTGGGCGAACCCAGCGATGGCAGCGCCTTTTCCAGCAACCGCTATGTCAGCATCGGCCAGCGTTTCCATGACACCGAACCGAACCTGACCGATATCGGCGGCTATGTCTTCGATTCCTTCGTTCACGAATTCGGCCATGAATTCGGCCTGAACCACCCCGGCCTTTACAACTACAGCGGCCCCGGCGGTGTGCAGATCAACTATCTGAACAACGCGACCTGGATCTATGACCGCCAGCAATACAGCGTCATGTCCTATTTCGACGGGATCGACGTGGGCGAGGAAAGCCGCTGGTCGGCCGTAACGCCTTTGATGGCCGACATCGAGGCGGTCATACGCCGGTTCTTCTCGACCGTCGATGCGGCCGGGCAGCGCACCTACCAGACGATCGACCTGAACACCGGCGATGATGTCTATGGCTTCAACAGCACCGTTTATGGCTACGAACTGACCTCGACCGGGATGCAGCGCGATATCGGCTTCGTTATCCATGACACCGGCGGCAATGACACGATCGACTTTTCCGGCTCGACGGCGGGCACGATCCTGGATCTGCGCGCGGGGCAGTTTTCCAGCGTGAACGGTCACAGCAACAACGTGTCGATCTTTGCCGGGCACAACGCGGACGCGACCGAATACTATGTCGAAAACGGGATCGGCAGCCGCCATGACGACATCCTGATCGGCAATGACGGAAACAACGTCCTCGACGGACGCGGCGGCCGCGACCGCATGGCCGGCAACGGCGGCGACGACACTTATTTCGTGGATTCCGCCGATGACATCGTGCGCGAGGAAGCGGACGGCGGAAACGACACGATCATCGTGCTGGCCGAGGGCCTGGACCTGGGTCAGATCGAGAACGTCGAGACCATCATCTATTCCGGCGGAAGCCCGGTCGATCCCGGCGATGACGCCGATGATTCCACGGGCGGCGGCATGCCCCTTGCCGGCATCCTGTTGGGAGATCAGGGCAGCAACACCTTGAACGGTGGCGCCGGCGGCAACACGATCTTCGGCCTTGGGGGCGACGATCTGATCATCGGCGGGCGCGACTCTCTGGCCAGCCGCGACATCAACAACACGATTCCCGTCGCGGATCTGGAGGATCAGACCGAAAGCGACGACGGGGACGACGCGCTTTATGGCGGGAACGGCAACGATACCATCATCGGCGGCGCGGGCGACGACACGCTGGATGGCGGCAATGGCGACGACCACATGATGGGCCAGGACGGCGTCGACGTCTTCCGCGGCGGCGCGGGCAGCGACACGGTCGATTTCAGCCAGGAAAGCCCGTTCCAGCTGCTGGTCAACCTGCAAACCAACGTCGCCAGCGGCGGCACTGCCTCGGGCGATACGTTCTACAGCATCGAGAACCTGATCGGGTCGGACGACCGGATCGACCGCTTCATCGGCACGGGGGCCGCGAACCATTTTCGTGGCCAGGGCGGCGGCGATTACTTCAACGGCCGTGGCGGCAACGACCTGCTGGATGGCGGCAATGACGGCGACATCCTGTATGGCGAAGGCGGCGATGACACGGTCATAGGCGGCGCGGGTCAGGATTACATGAACGGCGGCGCCGGAATCGACACGGTCGTCTATGCAGGCAGTTCGGCCGCCGTCAGGATCGACCTGGCCGAAGGCTCCGCCCGTGGCGGCGATGCCGACGGACCGGTGCAGATCGTCGGGCGCGGCACGGTCATCCGGCACGACATCCTTTCCGGCTTCGAGAACGCGGTCGGGTCCCAGTTCGACGACCACATCATCGGCGACGATGGGGCCAACAGCCTGTCCGGCGGTTCGGGCGACGACACCCTGTCGGGCGGCGAAGGCCGCGACACGCTGACGGGCGGGGCGGGGCGCGACACGGCGGATTATGCCTATGCCGCGACCGGCGTCCGCGTCGGACTGGGGCTTGGCGGGTCCGAAGGCGACACCTTTGTGTCGATCGAGAATGTCTCGGGCTCGGGGTCGGGCGATCGGCTGCAAGGCAATGCCGGCGCCAACGTGCTGACCGGCCAGGGGGGGGACGACGACCTTCGGGGCGGACGCGGTGATGACACCCTGCTGGGCGATTTTGCCGCCCAGGGCGAGGCCGTCCCACGCCCCGGCCTGGGCAGCGGCTATGCGACGCTGGGGACGGACGCGACGAACGACTCGATGGAGACCGCCTTCGACATCTCCGACAACTTCTCGTTGACTGCTGACCCGGACATCTTCGACTCGACCACCGTTCTGCACACTACGGTCAATGCCACGGGAACCGGCGAAGCCGGTTACTACAGGATCGACCTGGCCGCAGGGACGCTGATCACGATCGACATCGACAGCATTGCCGATCCCAATGTCCATGACAGCTGGGTCAGGCTTCTGGACAGCGACGGCAACATCGTTGCCCAGAACGATGATGGCGGCGGCGATCCCGGCTCGAACAGCAACCGCGATTCCTCGACCGTCTTCACCGTCGAGGAAACCGGCAGCTATTACATCGTCGAGGGCAGTTGGTCGCCCGACGCCCCCGGCGACGGCTGGTCGCCCTCCGTTCCCGAGGGTTCGACCTACAAGCTGAACGTCTCGGTCGAGTTCCCGCCCGAGCCGGTCCAGCCGGGCGAGGCAGGTCAGGACACCCTGCGCGGTGGGGCGGGCAGCGACCTTCTGGACGGCGGGCTGGCTGCGGACGTGCTGATCGGCGGCGCGGACGCGGACAGCTTCCGCTTCTCGACAGCGCTCGGCGACGGCAATATCGACCGGATCAGGGATTTCGACGTTGCCGAAGACCTGATCCTTCTGGCCAGGGACATCTTCGACGGGATCGGCGACCTGGGCGCCCTGGCGTTCGGAGCATTCCACAGCAGTTCGACCGGCGCCGCGCAGGATGCGGACGACCGTATCGTCTATGACCGCGACAACGGCTTCCTGTCCTATGATGCCGATGGCTCGGGCCAAGAGGACGCGATCAGGTTCGCGCGGCTGGCTGCGGATCTGAACCTCTCGACCGAGGACTTCTACATCGTCTGAGACGTCTTGGAACGCGGCGCACACTGCGCCGCGTTCCGCCAAGGATGAAGGAAACCTGGATGAAGCGGCTTGTAGATCGCCGGATGATACTGCTGGCTGGCGCCTCTGCGGCGGTGACACGGGTCGCCTTGGCCGACGCGGCGCGTCCCGCCGAGATCACCGTCAAGATCGGCTTCGAGGGCGGCAAGCCCATCCCCAAAGGCCGTCTGGTCGCCTATCTCGAAGGTCCAGCCGAAGCACAGCACGTGGCTGCAAGGGCGGATACAGAAAGCAACGGCAAGCCGAGAGAGATACGCATCCCCCTTCCCCTGCCCCCTGGCACGGACATGTCTTCGCCACGGCAGGTCGTGGCAGAGCTGCAGCGCGACGACGGCTGGCTGCTGGCCCGAGGCAGCGCGCAGGTCGAGGAGGGTTTGTCTGCCGTGATCACCCTCTACATCGTCATGTACTAGGGTCAGCCCCTATATAGTCACCGGCACCCCAGCGTGTTGACCGTTTCACGCTGAATAACCAGAGAAACACCACATACTTCGGCTGAGCATGCGGCAGAAGCGGCGCATCCAGCCCTTCCTTCCCCGAGTGCGAGGGCGTGCGCGATGGGGCGACTGCAATGTGCTGAGCGGCAGCATCTTCGTCAAGTGGAACGGTCTGCGCTGGCAGAGCACGGCATCGCCCTGACCTATATACAGCCGGGAAAGTTTCAGCGGAAGCGCCTGTCGAGCGTTACAATCGGACGGTCAGCCACCAATGGATGGACCTCCATATCTGAGAAATCGAGAAGGTGCAGCTGATCGCCACCGATCGACTCAGGACCTGACCTGTTCGGCCTGAACATTTCCTATCTCATTGATAGGTAGCCTTTAATTTGTAATTCTTTTCGCCTTGAAGTGCAGGATATCATGTACCTCGTCCGTCCTGAACAACACTTAGCTCGTTGATTTTGCGCGATGAAGCTACGGATTTGCTCGCGTTGAATCGCAGGGTTTGAGCTACTCCTCGATCCTTGGACAGTTTTCCGGCTGATTTAAGCTACTGCCTGCGCCTGCTGATCGGTTTCGATGGTGTTGAAGTAAACCACGGCAGGCGGCTGCCCGCCATGGGCGGTG
>NZ_JAOTBD010000058.1 GCF_026162625.1 Paracoccus beibuensis
TGGCCTTGCCCACCCAATCGGCCAGAACGGCGCGGTGCAGATCAAGACCTGCCCGCGCCAGGATCTGGCTCTGTCTATATAGCGGCAGGTGATCTGCATATTTGCTGACCAGCACCTGGGCAAGGGTCGCCTCGGTCGGCAGCCCGCCCGTGATCAGGCGGGAGGGTGCCGGGGCCTGAGTGACGCCGTCGGTGCAGGACCGGCAGGCATATTTCGGGCGCACGGTGACGATGACGCGCAGCTGCGCAGGCACGATATCCAGCCGCTCCGTGCGGTCTTCGCCGATCCTGTGGCGTCGCCAGTGTCGCGCCATTGGTCCGAGCGACACTGGCGACGCCGCAGCCGCAGGGGCAGATCAGGCTGGCGGGCTCGATGACCTCCTCGATGCGCGGCAGTGCAGCCGGCAGGTTGCCGATGGTGCGCTTCGGCGCAGGCTTGGTCGTCCCGTCGCCCGCTTTGGCGGCCCGCTTTTCCTTCGCCGCCTCGACCTCGGCCAGCGCGAAGGACAGGTCCTCGAAGCTCAGTTGCCGCTCATCCTCAGACAGCTTTTCCGACCGCTTGCCATGCAGTGCATGGTTCAACTCGGCGATCAGATGATCCTGGCGTCTGGTGATATCCTTGAGGGCCGCCACCTCTTCCAGCCACGCCTGAACCGCCGCGCGCTGCGCGTCGGGAATGATGGGAAGGTCGAGGACAGAGGCTACGGGCATGCCCTGATTTTACCAAGGATCTCCGGCAAAAACATGAAAAATCAAGCGGCTGATTCATTCTGCCGCAGCAGGCGGGCGGGTTTCCAGAGCCTTGACCTTGCGCCAGTCGAGCCCGGCAAACAGCGCCTCGAACGGGGCATGGTTCAGCGCCATGATCCCGTCCCTGATGGCGGGCCAGGCAAAGCGCGCATCCTCCAGCCGCTTGCAGGCCATCACCAAACCCGTGCCGTCCCAGTGAAGCAGTTTCAGCCTGTCAGCCCGGCGCGAGCGGAACACGAACACCGTGCCAGTGAACGGATCCTTGCGCAGCACCGACGACACCAGTGCAGCCAGGCCATCATGCCCCTTGCGGAAGTCGACCGGCTTCGTCGCGACCATGATCCGCACCCGGTTCGAGGGGAACATCATGGGCTGGCAGCCAAGGCGCGCACGACCGACGCAATCCGCTCTGCCGAGGCTCCGGTTTCCAGACGGATCGCCACCGCGCCTGCGACGATCTCCGGCCGGGCCACGGCACCAACATCGGTCCGCGGCGCATCTTCAGCGGGGCCGAGCAACAGCGCCGCGAACTCCACTGGATCTTCAGGAGCAGGCAGCACCAGCCGCCCTTTCCGCGCCAGCGTCCGCCAAGAGGAGATATGGCTCGCCGGCACCCCGTGCCGCCGCGCAACGGTGTTCACGGTCACGCCCGGCATCAGCGTCTCCGCCACGATCCGCGCCTTCACCTCATCCGGCTACTTCCGGTTCCGACGGCCGCGGCCGCCAGCCGGGAGAAGCTCCAATGCAGACTCCATGGAGAAACTCCGTCCCAACAATAAGCACAGTCCAATGAACCGATCAGCATGCCGCGCGGAAGGTGGGGGGCAGAGAACGCTTACGGATCAGTTTTCGGGCGTTAGTTCGATCACATGGTGTGCTGCGCGCTCCACGGCTTCTCTGGAATAGACCAAGGGAGCATAGTCTCCGGCCGCCCAAAGGGGCGCAAGATCACGGTAATGGGCGCTCATTGGATCACCGGACTGGCCAGGCGTGTTGATGAACCTGCTTTGGTCCCAATTGCCGACATCCAAGACCATCCGGAACGACGCGCCCGAGGTGACCTCAAACGCATCGTTGTAGCTTGCGGCACGGGGGCTGAAGGCAGAGCCTCCCATGGACAGCGGTCCGACATTCAGCTGGCTTCTCAATCCATCCGGGGCAAGTGCAGCGACTGAACTGGTGAAGATGCCTTTGTGCAGATCACCCCAGCGCCACTGCGCAATATCCGGTCCGAGATGCTGTTTTGTTTCCGCCACGGCACCGCTCAGGGCTTGAGACAAGATCTCGTCGCGCATTGCGTCAGGCTCTGCGCCCAGGCGGTCATCGGGCTGTTCCAGAAGATCGACCACCGACGTGATGGCACCACGCCCCAGCAGCGTCGACAGATCCTCACCCAGAAGACGTGGACCCGCGACTTTGACGAGATGCTTGCTGAGCATCACTTCGGCCACCGCCGCGGCCGCGCTATCGGCAGAGGTGACCCCGTCCCAGTTCTGGATGAGGGCCAAAGCTTGGCTTTCGGTAGGTGATGCGGTTTCAGGCAGGCTCAGTCCTTGCAGCAGGGCCACCATCCGGCGCTGCATCATGCTGTGATCGTCGTTCTGCAGCGCCATGGAGCCTGCCAGCGTCATCTGGTCGTCTTCCGACAGAACCTGGGCAATGCGGTCATAGCGGGAAGGATCAGACCACTCGAACCCGAGCTTGTAGTCCTCATATGGATAATCCTCCGGCAGGTTCATTTGATTGGCTGTCGCGAACCATCCCTTTTCGGGATTGTAGGAGGAAGGCAGTTTGTCGCGCTCGAGAAACTCCCATTCGTAACGTCCATCACCGGGAACGGGCAGAAGGCCGTCCCAGTTCTCGCGCAGTGGTGAGATCGCACCGACGATCCACCCGATGTTGCCTTCCGTGTCGGCATAGACCTGGTTTTCGGACGGCGTCGAGAACCGTTCCATCGCGCTGGAGAACTCGTCCCAGTTCTGTGCGCCCATGTAGTCCACCGAACCGAAATAGGCAGAGGTGCCGGGCTCGAACCAGACGCTGCGAAAGGCGAAGGCGCGATTGTTCTCGGCGTCGACCTTGATGACGGGACCATGTCGGGTGAACCTCATTTCGACATCCACCGGCCCGCCATCGCGGACGTTGACCGAATCCGAAACGATCTCCATATCGATCCATTCACCTTGGTAGCGATACTGGTCCGGGTTGTCCGGATTGAGGTCGTAGACGTAGATGTCTTCCTGATCGACGGCAAAGATCGTCAGGCCGAACCCGATCTTGCCATTATGGCCGATAGAGACGCCGGGCAGAGCCGGCTCACCGGCGCCGATGACCGACATGCCGGGCGAGTTCAGATGCACGACATACCGCAGCGATGGCACCCCATGAGCGCGGTGTGGATCGTTGGCCAGGATGGGCCGTCCGGTCGCCGTGCGGGACGGAGCAATCGTCCAATTGTTCGAGCCGATTTCCTGAACATTGGCCGCCGTGGTGCGGAGGAAAGTCGCCGGATCCAGCCGGGTTTCCTGATCGCCCGAGCTATCGTTGTTTTCGTGGCTTTCCGGAGCCGCTGGATCAGGGTCAGCCGGTGTCAGCGTGTCTTTTGCGGGTCCATCATCCGCGCCCGTCCCGGAATCCGCGGACGGAGCGGGTCCGGCTTGCGAGGCTGCGTCCGGTATCGCGAACGTCACGTTTTGAGTGGCGAGCGTATAATCTGCCAACAGGTCTTCGGGGATAGTGCAGGGATCCAGACCCTCGGGAACGGAGGGAGTCCAATCCGGCTCCAGCTTCTGGCGCAACCGGTCGGCGTCGATACCTTCTTCGCAGGCAATCAGAGACCGGGACACTTCCGAGCTGGCATTGCGGGTCAGACCGTGACTGCGGATCCGGACGACATCCTCCGACGACCACAATGCTGGCGTGGAGCCCGTCAGGTCGAACTCGATCGGCGTGGGCAACTCACCATCAAGAACCTTTTGAACGTATGCATTGACGCCCCCCACGAAGGCCTCGGCACTCGATCGGCCGTTGGGCCCGTAGGCTGCCCACTCCGCCTCCATGTCGCCGCGATACAAGAATAGCCGGGCCGCTCGATCCTGCTCGACGAAGCTCTTGCCGAAACTCTCGGAAAGCTGTCCCAAACCCCGCTTTCGCCAAAGGTCGATCTGCCACAACCGGTCACGCGCGGCATTGTAGCCTTGCAGGAACATCGCGTCGCGGTCGGTGCCTGCATAGATATGGGGGACTCCCCATTGATCGATGATGATCTCCGCGGGCTGTTCCAGCCCCGCCACGTTGCGCGTCTCCTGTGTGACGGCCGATGCAAATTCGGCGTGAGCCGGAGCCAAGACGAGCGTTGAGACCGTGGCTGACAGAACAAAAAGAGCTGCTCTCTTCGACATCTGCATTCCTCCCTTTTCCCGACACAAGTCTGCACCAATTCGCGGCACACGCGAAGCAGTAAATTGCACGTCATGCAAAAAATCGACCCGGCGTCTCGCCGGCTTTGCGATTGTTCCGATCGTGTTCAGGAACCGAAGCCTACCTTGATGGTCCGATCGAACCAGAAGAATGCGGTGCCATCCAAGGGTAAGCGTGCCGATAGCGCTGCTCAAATTCTTCGATTTCGCTATTGTATTCCAATGTCTCAGACAATTCGTCCATTCCCAGCAGAAGCCGTCGCCGGATGTTGTCATCGATGTCGAAAGGAAAACCCTGTTCCTGCCCCCAGGAGATGGTCTGCGCTCGCAGATCGGCGGCCACCGTCCCCCCCGGATTCTCCGACAGAAACGCTGTAAGCGCCTGGTGATCTGCATCACCGCAGGTAACGGTCAACAAGCCGTTCCGTAGTGCATTGTTGCGGAAGATGTCGGCAAAGCTTTTGGCGACGACGCAGCGGATGCCATGGTCGACCAGAGCGTAGACCGCCGCCTCGCGCGACGAGCCGCAGCCGAAATTCGCACCGGCGATCAGCAGCACCGGCCGCGCTGATAGATAGTTCAGAGCCATATCTGGGCGCTTGCTTCCGTCCGCATCGTGGCGCAGGTCGAACAGCAGTTGTTGCCCGTATCCCTCGGTTCGGCTTCGCTTCATGAAGCGCGCGGGGATCAGTTGATCGGTATCGATGTTGTCCATCGGCAGCGCCACGCCGGGTCCGGTTTCCGTGACGAAGGGTTTCATGAACGCGCCTCCTGCATGGCCAGGTGTTCCGTCATGTCCGCCAGCGTCAGATCACGCACATCCGCGATATGGCCCATGACCGCTGCCGCCGCGACCATCGCGGGACTCATCAGGTGCGTGCGGGCGCCTGGCCCTTGACGACCGCGGAAGTTGCGGTTCGATGTCGATGCGCAATGTTCCCCCGGGGCCACCTGATCGCCGTTCATCCCAACGCAGAGCGAGCAGCCCGAGGAGCCCCATTCGGCACCCGCCGTGCGGAAGACGTCCGCGATGCCGGTGACCTCGGCATGCGCCGCAATCGCCTCCGAACCCGGCGAAACAAGCAGCGGCACGCGCACATGTCGTCCCTTCAAGACTGCCGCCGCCGCAAGAAGGTCGGACCAACGCCCATTGGTGCATGATCCGATGAACGCGCGCTGCACCTTGATCTGAGCGATGGGCATCCCCGCACGAAGCCCCATGTAGTCCAACGCGTCCTGCTGTCCGTGTGGAACGGACCCGGTGATCGGCGCTACATGTTCAGGACTGGTGCCCCAGGTCACCATCGGGGCTACCTGCTCAGCTTCTATGTCCAAGACATGATCATAGGTTGCGCCGGGGTCCGACCGCAGGCTGCGCCAATAATCCACCGCTGCTGTCCAGTCTCGCCCCGACGGCGCCATCGGCCGTCCGGCGATCCAGGCGAAGGTCACCTCGTCGGGCGGCACGATGCCCGAGCGCGCGCCCATCTCGATGGTCATGTTGCAAAGGGTCATCCGCCCTTCCATGGACAGGGCCGAAATCGCGTCCCCGCCGTATTCCACGGCATGCCCCGTGGCGCCGCCCGTCCCGATTTGTCCGATGATGTGCAGGGCAAGGTCCTTCGCGGTCACGGCAGTGGGCAGTTGGCCGTTCACGTTGATCCGCATCATGCGCGGCGGCGTCTGCCACAGGGCCTGCGTCGCCAGCACATGCGCCACCTCGGACGCGCCGATCCCAAAGGCAAACGCGCC
Organism: Paracoccus beibuensis; assembly: GCF_026162625.1. Classification (GTDB taxonomy): domain Bacteria; phylum Pseudomonadota; class Alphaproteobacteria; order Rhodobacterales; family Rhodobacteraceae; genus Paracoccus; species Paracoccus beibuensis. The sequence continues at coordinate 5,921 of NZ_JAOTBD010000058.1, forward strand.
GAAAGCACCATGCGTGGCGGTGTGACTGTCGCCGCAGACGATGATGGTCCCCGGTAATGTCAGCCCCTGTTCCGGCATCGCCACGTGGACGATCCCGCGACGCGAGTCGCCAAGGCCAAAGCTCGTCACGCCGTGCTGCGTCGTATTGCGGGCCAGGCGATCGATCATGGTCACCGTGGCATCGGTCGCCCTCTCGGGTCGGCTGGGAGCGTAGTGGTCGGCCACCCCGAAGGTCAGTTCGGGATGGCGGATGGTCCGTCCGGACGCCGCGATCTTGTCGAAGGCGTGGTGCGACCCCTCGTGCAGCAGGTGGCGGTCCACGAACAGCAGGTCGGCACCCTGTGCCGAGGTGATCCGGTGGGTGTCCCAGATCTTCTGGACGAGGGTGCGCGGGGAATTCATTCCGAAGCTGCCTTCTTTTGCGCAACGCGAGCGCGACCGCGACGGGCCCCAAGCTGCGACAGGATGACCGAGCCGGCCAACAGGGCCAGCAGGAACAAGGTGATGGGCCGGCCCAGCAGGAACGACAGCTCTCCGCCCGAAATCTGCCAACTGCGCACCAGTTCACCCTCGGCCATCGGACCGACAAGCAGGCCGACCACGACGGCGGTTACGGGATAGCCATAGCGGCGCATGACCCAGCCCAGGGCCCCGGCGCCCGCGACAGTCATCGGACCCACGACCGAACCTGTGATGGCATAGGCCCCCATCATCGAGATGGCGATGACATAGGGGATCAGATAGCGCAGCGGGGCCTTGACGATGGAGCTGGCGAAGAAGACGAAGCCGATGCCGATGACCAGCAACAGGATGGCCTGCACCATGTTGCCCAGGATGATCGCATAGACGACGTCGGTGCTCTCCGAGATGAAGCGCGGCCCGCCCGTGACATTGTGCATGGCAAACGCGCCCAGCAGGATCGCCGTGCCTGCGCCACCCGGCAGGCCCAAGGCCAGAAGCGTCACCATCCCGCCGCCTTCCGAGGACGAATTTGCGGCCTCGGACGCGATCACCCCATCCGGGTTGCCGCGTCCGAAGCTCTCTGGATCGTCCGAGGCCCGCTTTGCCGTGGCATAGGAGGCCAGGTTGGCGACACTGGCGCCCACGCCCGGAATGATCCCGATGACCGTGCCCAGGGCCGAACCTCGAAGGACGGCAGGCCAGCGCAGGAACGTGTCCTTGACGCCTTGAAGGATCGGCCGCATCCCCAACTTGCGGAGGCGCTTGTCCGTGACGATGTAATCTCGCCCCGCCATGTTGATCAACTCTGATGCAGCGAACAGGCCGATCAGGGCCGGGATCGCGGGGATTCCGTCCAACAGATACATGCTGCCGAATGTGCCGCGCATCAACCCGGTATCCGAATAACCGACGGTCGAGATGAGGATCCCCAAGATGCCAGCTGCAAGACCCTTGGCAAAACTGGAGTCATTCAGGACGGCAATCAACAGCAAGCCCCAGATCGCGATCACCAGCATCTCGGTCGGGCCCAGCTTCAGCACCCAGCCTGCCACGGGGCCGACAATGAGCAGCAGGACGACATATCCAAAAAAGGTGCCGATCACCGACGCGGCCAGGCCGACCCCCAGTGCTTCGCCATGACGACCCTGCTGCGCCATCGGATAGCCGTCGAATGCCGTGGCCACCGCGCTGGAAGTGCCCGGGATGTTCATCAGGATGGCGGGGATCGCGCCTCCGAAGCCGCCTCCGGTAAAGATCGCCGAGAGGAACAGGATCGCAGGCAGGAAGTCCATGTAGAGCGTTGCGGGCAGAAACACGGCCATGGCGATCGAAATCGAAAGCCCGGGGATCGCGCCGAAGATCAGGCCGATCACAATACCCGGCGGCACGACCAGCCAGGCCATGATGTCACCCCCCAGCAACTGCAGGGCGCCGGAAAAGGCTGCGAGGTCAAGCACGGCGACCCCCTTTCATCAAAGAAATGACAGTGGCAACCTGACCATCAGCAGGTCGTGAAAGACCCAGATCATCAGCGCGGTGCCGACCACGGCATTCACGGTGATCAACCAGATCCGTCGCTCTCCTTGGATCAGCAGCGCAAAAGCAAGGAATATGAGGGTGCCTGCATCGAAGCCCAGGAATGGCAGGGCAAGCGCATAGGCCCCGATCAGCATCAGCAGAGCAACGGGTTTCGCGGTGGAACCAGCGAGGAACTTGACCCCGCGCCGGGACTGATCGACCAGGTTCCTGCCATCGACGATCACTGCCCAGAGCAAAGCGGCGACGCCGATGACCGCGGCGGGAATGATGAGCAGCCAGTCGCCGGCATTCCGCGCGGCGCCGAGGATCGTCCATGCGTAGCCCGCCATGGCAGCCGCCGCAACCAAAGCAAAGACTACGGCTCCGACACGCGGCGGAGTCCCATAGGCCAGTTCGACGCTCTTGACGACTGGCGTTTCTACGACCTTCGAGTCTCCCTGGTTGCCTGCGGGGTTACTATTCGACGACGTCGGCATATGTGCTCAGAGCATCGAAAGCTTCGTCGATCATCTGTTGGCTGTCTTCGGGTCCGATCCAGTCGTATCCAAGCCCTGACGCCTCTGCTGCCTCTGCATATTCGGGACTTTCGACGACTTGCTGGTAGGCAGCCAGCAGGGTCTCGTAGCGATCGGGGTGTTCCTCCGCGAAAGCCGTCGGGATCATAAGGCCGGTGACATTGCCCCCGATGATCGGCTGCGGCTCTGCCCCCATCTCGGCCAAGGCGTCATTCATCAGCGGTGCGCCCAGATCGTCAGGGTCCGATCCGTTGACCACAGCCAGCACGCGCAGGCTGTCCATCACGCTGCTTGCGCCCTCTGCGGCCAGAATCTCGAAATCGACCTGGTTGCCCGCAAGCGCCGCTCGAAGCGGAGAACCACCGTCATAGGTCACGAAGCGGACGTTTTCATGGGGAATGTCGAGCGCATCCATGATCACCAGCGTCTGCAGGTGCCCGCCATTCGCGTAAATGATCCCCGAGGAGACCTCGCCCGGCTCCTTCATCGCCTCCGTCAGCTCAGCAAAGCTCTGATACGGGCTGTCTTCGTGGACGGCCACGATGCCATAATCGTTCCATTGCGCATTCAGCAGACGGAAATCCTCCCACTGCACCGGTGCGCCGCCCATCAGGATCGCGTTCGCCAGATAGGGAGTCGCCTGCATCAGCAGCAATGTGTTGCCGTCCGGCTCCGCCCGCGACACATACGTGGCGCCCAACCCGCCCGCGCCTCCAGGCCTGTTCTCGACCACGACCGGCTGCCCCAGTGCCTTGGACAGTGGATCAGCTAGCGTGCGGGCCATGCGGTCCGCGCTGCCACCCGCGTCGAAGGGCACGACGATCGTGATCGGTCCATCTGGCCAATCCGCAGCCTGCGCGGGTTGCGCCAACGCACCCAACGCCGTCGCGAAGCCTGCAGCCAGCATCGTGGTGGCAATGAACCTGCGTCGTGAGACGCCTGTCAGATTGTGCATGTCATCCTCCCGTGGAACTCCCATCGATCGGGCCCCTGCCGGCTGATCGACGACCCCAAAGCAACATGGTCCTATTGTCATGTCAATATAACATTTCAGCTTTTATCACGCCGTGTCGCGGGCTATCAATGGCCACGGGACGACAGAGGAATGGGAAAATGGCTAAGGACGACGGGCACTCTGTGAACCAGACCTCTGTTTTGCCCAAACATCATCAGGTCTATCTTGTGCTGCGCCAGCAGATCTCTGACGGCGTCTGGAGTCCAGAAGAGCCCATGCCTGCAGAGGTTCATTTGGCGGACATGTTCGGCGTGTCGCGGATCACGATCCGCAAGGCGATGGAGCGGTTGACGTCCGAAGGCAGCGTGCAACGCAGCCGGGGTCGGGGAACATTTGCAAGAATAGGGGCGACTGGATCACCCGTCGGAGCTTCGTTGTCAGGGAATTTCGAAAACCTCATGGCGCTTGGCATTCGAACGCATGTGTCGGTCATCGACCTGCGTTTCGTGAACGCGCCGCCCGAGATCGCCGCGCCGATGGAGATCGAGCCCGGCACGCGTGTTCAACGCGCCGTGCGGCTGCGCAGCCTTGAAGGCCGGCCGTTCAGTCATCTGACGACCTGGCTGCCGGCAGATATCGGTGAATCCATCACGCAGGAGGATCTCGAACGCACATCGCTGCTGCGCTTGATCGAAGGCACGGGGCATCGCGTTCACAGCGCGCGGCAAACAATCTCGGCCCGGCTCGCGGCTCCGGATGTGGCCCGGCTGCTCCAGGTGGAACCTGGAGAGGCGCTGCTTGCGATCCGGCGCACGGTCTTGGACGTTTCCGGACGCCCAGTGGAACGGATCCACGGTCTTTATCGCCCCGACACGTATGAACACGAAATGAGCTTCGACCGCAGTGCGGACGAAGCCAGCAAAGTCTGGAATACTTGATTTGGAGGGTACTCGCCGATGAGCGGATTGAAACGACTTCTTGGCGCGGATAGCTTTGTTGCGCAAAGAGCTTGAAGGCCGGACTTCCCCTTTCCCCGGGCGGACTTATCCCACGAGCTCTGTGACAGGTATGCCGAGCGCCGTGTAGCCGTTAAGCACGGCGGCGCGAATT
>NZ_JAOTBD010000059.1 GCF_026162625.1 Paracoccus beibuensis
GAGACCCGCGGGAGGGAACCGGCCGCCGGTCCCAGGCCGGTGACCCACGGTATCCAGCGCCTCTTCCGGAAACCCCAAGAAACGCCGTTCCTGATCGGGGACTAATTCAGCGTCCTGTTAATGCTCCACCCGCGTTGCAGCGGAGGAGGACGCGCCTCATGATTGCCGGCCGTCATTCGGGCGATGTGCGGTCGCCATCGTAGCGGCCGTCCAAGGGGAATGGCGGCAGCCACGCCTCGTGTCGCACGGTCCAGCTCGCGTATAGTGGCTGGAATAGTTCAGGAGCGTCCAAGGCGCCCAGGTAAAGCTCGATCTCGGAGCCGGTGTCGGCATAGACCGAACTGCCGCACTTGGAGTAAAGTCACCGATCGCCCCATGCCTGGGTAAAGCCGCTAATTTCATAGCGTCGTGCAGAAAGATGGCCGCTGCGTATAACAGCGCGCCATGGTGCTTGCGGCAGTCCAAGCAGTGGCAGATGCCGATACGATCACGTGCCCCCTGGCGGCAGCCCTTAACGAACCGCACAGACATCCTCCGGTGTTCCGTGTCATCTGGTCCTCGAGCGGGGCTCCCTTGTGACACCTTTATCGACTGTCGCTGGTCCGGCGGGCATGGAGCATTTCACCGTCAACAGGAGTCCTCGAAAAGTTCCCGCGTGCGGCCGACGGATCGTCTCGCAGCCAAACACGGCTGAAGGCGCCGTTCATGGTAGGCCCGAGCGGCCTCTGATCGGAAACATGTCCTCACCGTAGAAGTGCAGCATCACGTGATGGCGACGGCAGAGCCACCTGACGTTCAGGGGTTCGTCATATCGATCGTGATGAGCATCGACTGTCTCGGCGCCGCAGACCTCGCAGCTTTGCTTCTGAAGCCGACCGGAGACGAGCGCCTTGTGAACGGCAAGATGCGCCTTGTACTTCGGCAGGTTGGCCCGGCGCCAGTCCGACTGACGCGTTTCACTTTTCAGAACAGGCTGCACCGACTCCTGCCTATCCGCTTCACTGTACTTGCTCATCAGGCAACGCTCCTCTGGCGACATCTTCAGAGTTACGATCGTTCCTGTCAAACCGCCACCATCAGCGGACACTCCTTGGGCAACGAGGATGCGGCTGCCGGTCGACAACACGGTTCCGAGCACAGTCCCATTCCAAACTTCCTTGAATTTCGATCCGATTCGCCGGCCATGATTTCCCTTCAACGTCATCCTGTCCGGGATCGCTCCTCCCACCCCCGTCTGCCCAAGCTCATCAGCGGCAAGCTGCACAAAGTCCGGAAAACTGCGCAGGTTATCCAGGCCGATGGTCCAGAAAGGGACTTCGGTGGTGACGCAGGTATAGGCCCGGACGCCGCAATATGGCGCCATCACGCCGCGCTCGGAGAGGCTGCCAATCAGGTCGGGACTCGTCTTGCGCCCCAAGATCTCCCTGGCATTGTTGCAGAACTCAGCGTCGAAGCGTGCTTTCCCCTTTCCCCATCAACCTCAGGCCACGCGTTCGAACTCGGCGGTGCCGCCCGCGCTGAAGCGGTTCATGAGTGCGACGCGGATGTGAACTTCAGCGGTCTGTCTGTCCGGGTCTCGCGAGGCGATCCGCTCGCCGAAGGATTTGAGGCAACGCATTCTTGCCTCGATCCTGCTCCGGACATGATAGCCGGACCAGTGCCTCCAGTTCGCCCGACCAAAGCGCCTGGTCGCCCGGAGGATCTCGTTGCGGGCGCGGGCGGCAGGGCAGCCTTCCTTCCAGAGGCGGCCGTTCCTGCGGATGTGTATGACGGCGGTGCCGCCGAGATCCACGATTGCGGTGTGGCATCGCCGGGTGTCGAACGCGCCGTCGTCGATCACGGTGCCGACCTGTTCATCGGCCGGATCTGATCCAGCAGATCCGGCAGCACAGGGCTGTTGCCTTCGCGGCTTGAGGTGAACTCCACCGCCCGGACATCGCCGATGGCTGTATCCATGGCCAAATGGATCTTGCGATACTGCCGCCTGCGGTGCGTGCCATGCTTGCGGGCCAGCCAATCTCCGTCACCCAGAAACCTGATCCCGGTGCTGTCCACCAGCAAGTTCAGCGGCCCCGGCACGCGGCGGTGGTATGTCGACCACCAAAGTTCCTTGCCTGCGGCTTGAGGCGTGGAGAAGTCGGGCACCGGCCAGTCGAGCCCTGCCGTCTCCAGAATGCTGGCCACCATCCCTGTGCTTTGCCGAAGCGGCAGGCCAAAGAGCACCTGCAGAACTGGATCGCCGCGTCGGAGAACACCGGCGGGCGGCCAAGACGCCCGACCTTGTTCGCCAGCCACACCATGTCCTAGTCGAGCCAGATCAGCAACGACCCGCGCCGCCTCAGAGCGTCATTGCAGGACTTCCAGTTCGTCGTCCGGTAGCGGGCAGCCTCAGGTTTGCTCATGCCGAGTTGCTTACCCTACCAGCCCGACCGCGTGAATCCTCCGGCAGGCCGATCTCCCTCCTCCGTCGCCCGAACTGGGCTGACAATGGGGCGCTGTTGGCCGCACACATCAAAATCGCGCACTGGCGGTTACGACGACCTTCGCGCTTTCACCTGATGGTGCGAAGGCGCTGCCGTAGCCTCAGCGCATGCGCCGCGTGTCCTTGCCAGAGCTCTCACTCTCGTTACGGCCGCGCGACGCGTGGACGGTGTCGACCGCCGCAAGTAACAGCGTTATCAACGCAATCCCGCCGAGATCCAGACGCGGAACATGCCATATCAGAATCCCCAGAAAGCACAGGAGAACCCCATAGGCGCAGAGCACCATGATCCTGTCCATCATCCCTCTTGCCTTTCTACGTTCGCATGATCGGGCATCAGTCGCCGCATCAACCAGTTCGCGGTCCGAACCAGCCGGGCGTCGTCGCCGCGTCGCCCGATCAGCTGCACACCCAGGGGCAGGCCGGAAGCATCGGTCAGTAGCGGCAGGGTGATTACTGGCACGCCGCACAGGGTCCATGGGCCATTCATGGCGGCCGAACCGGTGCCGTCTGCCGCCAAGAGAGGCGCAGGTCCCGTCGCGGCGGGACACAGGATCGCGTCGCAGCGGGTCAGCAGTTCGTCCAGCCCCGCGTTCAGGACCTGCCGCCAGTCCATCGCGGCAAGATAGTCGCGCGCGAGGATGGTCTTGCCTTCGTCCAGGGCATCCCGCATCCGCTGTGACATCTGGTCCCTGCCCTGCCGTTCCAAGGCGTAATAACATTTTGACAGTTCCGCCAGGTTGATGCGGCGACGGATGGTATCAGCCTCGGCCAAACCCAGCAGCATGTCGACGGCATGCGCGCGGTCCCCCAGTTCTTCCCGCAACTCGGCAAGTGCATCGGTCATCACGGGATCAGCGCCGGGCAGCGAAAGCACCGCAAGCAAAGGCGGAAGTGGCGGATCCTGCCTTGATGCGTCGACGAGGCGCGGGACGGGCGACATCGTTGTTGCGTCGTCCTGCGGATCGTGACCTGACATTGCCTCGGCCAGCAAGGCGGCATCCTCGACAGTACGGGCGAAGGCGCCGATCGTGTCGAGGAACGGAGACTGGATCAACACGCCGGTGCGGCCGATCAAGCCATAGCTCGGCTTGAACCCGACGACGCCGCAATAGGATGCAGGCCGGATGACCGATCCTCCGGTCTGGGTGCCGACCGCCAGCGGCACCTGCCCCGAGGCGACCGCCACCGCAGAACCGGCGGACGAACCGCCCGGGCTGCGCGTCAGATCGTGGGGGTTCCGGCTGCGCGAGGGTTCCAGGAATGCCAGTTCCGTCGTCACGGTCTTGCCGATGATGACAGCGCCCTCTGCCCGAAGGCGCGCCACCAGTTGCGCGTCCTTGGAGGGAACGCGGCCACGCATGATCGGTGTGCCGCATTCGGTAGGCATGCGCGCGGTGTCGATCACATCCTTGATGCCCACCGGCACGCCGTGAAGCGAACCGCTCGCGCGTCCCGCTTTCCGCTGCGCATCCAGCGCCCTGGCCTGTGCCCTGGCATAGTTGCCATCGACATAGGCCCAGGCCTGGAGCTTCGGCTCGGTGTCCGCAATGCGCTTCAGGCAGGCCGCGGTCGCTGCCTCGGCGGAAATGGCGCCCGAGGCGATCAGGTCTCGCAGCGCGACGGCGCCGAGGGAAGCGGGGTCAAGTGCCATAGATCATGTTCGGAAGGACATACACGATGTCGGGGAAGATATACATGATCGCCATCGCGATGAAGACCATCAGCAGGAACGGCATGACGCCTGCGAAAATTTGCGTCAGCTTCACCTCGGGTGGTGCGATCCCTTTCAGGTAGTAGGCAGACATGGCCATCGGCGGCGTCAGGAATGATGTCTGCAGGTTCAGCGCCACCAGGATGCCGAAGAACAGCGGGTCGATCCCGAACATCGGCAAGAGCGGCAGGAAGATCGGCACGAAGATGATGATGATCTCGGACCACTCCAACGGCCAACCCAGAAGGAAGATGATCAGCTGCGCCAGGAGCAGGAACTGCAACGGGGTCAGGTCCAGGCTAGTGACGAATTCTGAGATCAGATGCTCGCCGCCCAGGTATGAGAACACCGACGAGAAGGTGTAGGACCCGACGAACAGCCAGCAGACCATCGCGGTGGTGCGGACCGTCAGGTAGACGGACTCGCGCAGCCGCTGAAAGCTCATGGCGCGATAGACGACCGCCAGAACCATGCCGCCAAGCGCGCCGATGGCCGCAGCCTCTGTCGGGGTGGCCAGGCCGAACAGGATCGAGCCGAGAACCGCCAGGATCAGCAGGGCAAGCGGAAGGAACGAGCTGACGAGCATCCAGACAAGCTTGCCGGTCGGTATCGAAGGCACCTCCTCTTCGGTCAGACGGGGCGCGACGGATGGCTGCAGGATCGACCGTCCGACGATATAGATCAAATAGAGGCCGACCAGCACCAGGCCCGGCAGCATCGCCCCGGCATAGAGCCGCACGATCGACACGCCCGACGCCGCCGCATACACGATCAGCATGATCGATGGCGGGATCAGAATTCCAAGCGTGCCGCCGGCGCAGATGATCCCCGAGGCAAATCGCGGATCATAGCGCGCCTTCAGCATGGCCGGCAGGGCCAGCAGCCCCATCAGCGTGACCACGGCGCCTACGATGCCGGTTGCGGTGGCGAACAGGGCGCAAGTGATCAGTGCCGCGACGCCCATCGATCCCGGCATGCGCCGCGCGGCGATGGCCAGCGCCGAGAACAGGCGGTCGACGATGTTTGCCCGTTCGACCACATAGCCCATGAACAGGAACAGCGGCACCGCCGTCAGGACCTCGTTCGACATCACCGTATAGGTCTGGTTGATGAACAGGTCGAAGATGCGGTTGTTGTAGAACCCCTCCAGCCACGACCATTGCTGGGTGAGCCAGCTGGCGTCTTCCGGCAGACGGTCGAACCCGCGCCATTGGCGCCCTGCGTCGAAATACGCGTAATAGCCGAAGCCGATGCCCAGGGCCATCAGTGTGAAGGCGATGGGGAAGCCGAGGAAGACCAGGAAGATGAAAATTCCCAGCATCATCAGGGCAATCTGTGGGTCGGTCACGCTCTGACCTCCGTGCCGCAGGCTGCGGATCGTCCGGGGCCGTGTTTATCGATCAACATGAAAGCCCTCTTGCTTCGCCTGCTCGCGCAGAAGCAGTTCCTCGGTTTCCTCGACGTCTTCCTCGGCGAGGACCCAGACGCCGTCGCGCATCGCGATGACGCTGCGCAGCAGCTGCGCGATCCCCTGGACGAACAGCAGGATGCCGGCGGCGACGACGACCGCCTTGAATTGATAGATCGGAATACCGGTGGGGCTGTTCACGCTGACCTCTCCGTATTGCCAGGACCTGGCGGCATATTTCCAGCCGGACAGGATCAGCGCCGTGACGCCCGGAAAGAAGAACAGCAGGTAAAGGACGAAATCGACCGCGCCCTGCACCCGCACCGGCCAGAGGCGGTAGACGAAATCGCCACGAACATGACCGCCGCGCGACAGGGTATAGGCACCGCCCATCATGAACAGCGTCCCGTACATGATGAAGGACACATCCAGCGACCAAGACGTCGGGCTGTTCAGGACGTAGCGTACGAACACCTCGTAGCTGACCCCCAAGGTCATCAGCATGATCAGCCAGCCGAAGGTCTTGCCGAACCAGCCGGACAGGCTGTCGGCAAAGCGAATGAACGACAGCATTGCTTTCTCCGCAAACGGACCCGCCCCTGCGGCGCATGCGGCACAGGGGCGGGCGGATGGCTCTTAAAGCTTCAGTTCGCCGGGGAAGAAGTGCTCATAGGCCAGCGTGTAATCCGGCTTGTTCATGAGCTCGTAATAGGTCGTCCGCCTAACCCATTCCCGCTGGCTGTCCAGCACCTTCTTGATGAAAGGATCGCTTTCTAGGGACGTAATCATCTCGGACCAGGCGTCCAGTTGCGCGGACAGGATGCTGTCGGGCGTCCTGTGGATGGTGACGCCGCCCTCGTCGCGCAGCTTGATCAGGTCCGCTGAATAGTTGTCCAGCGCGAAGGCGGTGTTGTAGGTGGACACCGCCTCGACCCCGTGTTCAAGGATGGCGCGCAGGTCGGGCTCCAGGTCCTCCATGACACTGCGGCTGAAGAGGAATTCGAACGCCTCGGACGCCTGGTGGTAAGAGCCGAGGTAGTAGTTCTTGGCCACGTCCGCCGCCCCGAAGCGAAGGTCCGACGACGGGTTGTTGAACTCGAACGCGTCGATCACGCCGCGCTCCATCGCAGGGACTATCTCGCCTCCGGGCAGCTGCGCCACGGACATGCCCATCGACTGCAGCAGGTCGGCCGCAAGGCCGACGGTGCGGTACTTCATGCCGTTGATGTCCTCGACCCCGTTGATCGGGTTCTTGAACCAGCCGAACGGTTGTGCAGGCATCGGGAATGCCATCAGGCCCACGACGTCCAGGCCCATGTTGTCCTGCGTCAGCTCGCGATAGAGTTCGCGTCCGCCGCCTTGGTAGAACCAGCTGAGCATGTTGGTCGGATCGCCACCGAAGACCGGTCCGGTGCCGAACAGGGACGCGGCCTTGTTCTTGCCGTACCAGTAGGCCGACACCGAATGGGCAATGTCGATCACGCCGTCGCTGACACCGTCCATCACCTGGAAGGCGCCGACCACCGCGCCGGCGGGCAGCAGGTCGATCGACAGCCGTCCGCCGGACATGGCCTCGACCCGCTCCACGTATTGCTGGGCCATGGTTTGCCAGACATCGGACGCAGGCCAACTGGTCTGCATCTTCAGGACCATCGGCGATTGCGCCAGAACTGCGGGTGCCGCCAGAAGCGTGCTTGCCGCGGCACCGCCGGCGATGGTTCCGCCCCGGCGCAGGAACGAACGTCTTGAAACAGCTTTGTCGGTGTCGTCTTCCCTAGTCATATGAATTTCCTCCCTGTGCGGCTGAGGCCTTCCTCCTGACCCCTTGAACCGCAATCACCATCCTGAGGGGCAATATGCCGTTCTGACAAGTACTAGAGCGCGCCCCCTACTTTAAGATGAGGTCGGGGTAGTGCGACGCCTTTGAAGGACGGTCGCGCCGCTCCTGTCAAAGCTTGCCGATCCGGCAATATTCGCGTCTGCCGGCGCCGGGTTCCGGCGGTTCATTTCCGTCAGGACCTGGCTCCGGCGACGGTACCGGCAGCTGCCTCAACAATTTTGTTGAAAAGGCGTTGCAATCCTTGATCATCTACTTCCAGGCACGGGTGGAACATCGCAGAGACCAGACCTGTTCCGGTCTGTCTGGTGCGAACGCCTCGGGGAGGAGGCGGCCCGCTGAAGTGTCTGAAGAGAGGACTTCATCAGGGAGGGAACGACGATGAACTGCACCAGACTTTGTGGACTGCTTCTGACGACGGCGCTTGCGACTCCGGCCATCGCGCAGGACAACCTGGAGACGCTGCAAGGCATGCAGCGCACCGACGCCACTTTCACGAAGATCGACCAGACCGGAGAGACGGCCGAGGCGCACAAGGCGATCCTGCCCGGGATCAATCTGCCGGACGGGTTCGAGGCAAGCCTCTATGCCGTGGTTCCCGACGCTCGTTCGGTGGCGGTGGCCCCGCAGGGCACTGTCGTGTTCGTGGGCACGCGCAAGGACAAGGTCTGGTCGGTCGTTGACCGGGATCGAAATCGGGTCGCCGACGAGGTCAAGGACTTTGCACCGTCGTTAACCTTCGACATCCCCAACGGCCCCTGCTTCTCGCCCGATGGCTTTCTGTTCATCGCCGAACGCAACCGCGTGCTGAGCTTTCCGGCTGCGGAGTTCTTCTTCGAAGGCCCCGACCCGGCGGTTGCCACGGTCGTGGCCCAAGGCGAGCTGATCCCGCCCGACGAGGAAAGCTTCAACCATACCGCGCGGGCTTGCCGGATCGGGCCCGACGGCAAGCTTTATATCTCGCTCGGCCAGCCCCACAACGTCCAGCCGGTGGACAAGCTTGAGAAATACGACCAGATCGGTATCGGCGGCATCATCCGCATGAACACCGACGGGACCGAGCGCGAGGTCTTTACCCGCGGCATTCGCAACTCGGTGGGCCACGACTTCAACCCTGCCAATGGCGACCTGTGGTTCACAGACAACCAGGTGGACGGGATGGGTGACGACATTCCGCCGGGGGAGTTGAACCGCCAGACCGATGCCGGTCAGCACTTCGGCTTTCCCTGGACGAATGCCAGCATCGAAATCGAGGACTTCAAGGACGTCCCGCGCCCCGAGGGCGTCAGCTTCGTCGAACCTCTGGTCGAGATGGATGCCCACGCCGCCGACCTGGGGATGAGCTTCTATCGCGGAAAGTCCTTCCCAGAGGAGTATCATGGCGGGATCTTCTCGGCACAGCACGGCAGCTGGAACCGGACCACGCCCGTCGGCGCACGCGTCATGTTCACCCGCCTCAACGAGGACGGGACCGCGGCAGGCACCGAAGTCTTTGCAGATGGGTGGTTGAACCAGGAAACCGGAGAATACCTCGGACGGCCCATGGACATCGCTTTCCTTCCGGACGGGTCGATGCTGGTTTCCGACGACTTCGCGGGCGCAATCTGGAGGATCGCCTACACCGGCGGCGGAGCAGAGGCCTCTGCCGGGACGCAGTCGACCGAAAAGCCCAAGGCGGCAGATGCAGCGGCGGCCGGTACGTCTTCTGCAACCGGAAGCGCGGCTGATCCTGAGGTGGACGGTGAAGGCGAAGCGGTGGACAACGGCGGCAACTAGAATGCCCGCAAAGCCGCGCCGACGGATATTGATCTTGATCAGGGCGGCTCCAGCCACCCTGACCTCCGAATAAGGAGCTATCCAGCATGTTGTCATCATGCCATGCGGCCGTTGTGGTCGCCTTTTGCCTCAGCGGCGGCGCTGCCTTGGCACAGACTGCCGACCCGGCCGGGGGCGGAATTCTGGCCGAAGAGGGTCGCGCATTGGCCCAAACCTGCCGGGTCTGTCATGGGCTCGACGGTGTCGGAACCAATCCCATGATCCCCAACATTGGAGGACAGAGCCCAGAGTATCTCTCCAAGCAACTGCAGGATTTTCGTGCGGAGCGGCGCGAGGATCCGCAGATGAGCATAATCGCGCGGGATCTTGGAGATGAAGACATCGCGCGCCTTGCTGCCTGGTATGCGTCGATCAGTGCCAACTATAAGATGCCGAACTGATCCTCCAACCAACCCGACATCCGCCCGAATGCCGGGTTTGGCGGCCCGGTTCAGATCAAGCGACAGCACGCCTGAAGAACGCGTCGCCGCTGCCGCTGACCTGCCCGATGAGGCCGTGGTCAGTCTTATGGAACTTGATAACGCTGGCGCTTCCAGTGAAACCAGCGCCAAGTGTCTGAACGTCCTGTTCGATGAGGTGCATCCGGTGGTTCATGCACCTGACCCGTCCGAACGACAATGAAGGGCTTCGGCACAGATCGACGTGAGGTCGATGCAATTCTGCAACGGCGAAACTGGCGCGGATACGGTTGTGTCTCAGACCTGGTGGAAATTGGCTGGCGGCGTGATCTGCAGGTGAACACTCACCCACCCGACCGGCGGCGGCAACCGCCAGGGAGATCACGCCATGAAGCAGAATACCGACAGCTCGTCCTTTTCGCTACTGCGTGACGCAGGCGCGTATGATCCGATCGAGGATCGCCTGCGGGCGGATGTCCGCCCCACCATCG
>NZ_JAOTBD010000005.1 GCF_026162625.1 Paracoccus beibuensis
CGGCCAGATCCAGATGCGGAAGATCGACCGCCGGGAAACGCTTTCTCAGCCTCTCGAGCCGATGTCTCTTGACCTCGCGGCCTGACTGGAGCCAACCTCACATGCCCGGAGCCCGCTGCTCGGCAATTTCCACCACATTCGCGACACGACCCTACCAGAAGATCCTGCACAGTCATGGGTTCAAGGTATCGATGAGCGGCAAGGGCAACTGCTACGATAATTCGGCCGTCGAAAACTTTTTCAAATCGCTGAAGGCCAAACTGGTCTGGCGCCGCGACTGGCACGCGCGGCGTGACGTCGAAATCGCCATCTTCGAATACATCAACGGCTTCCACAACACGCGCCGAAAACACTCGGCCTTGAGCTGGAAATCGCCCGTGGTCTTCGAACAAAGGGCCGCCTGACATGAGCACCTGACCGGAACGAAACCGGGACAGGTCCATACGGCCGTTGGCAGCGCCGCGATCTCTCGGCCCGGCGGTATGTCTACATCTGGGCGGACGGCGTCTACCTACAGGCTCGGATGGAGCCGCAGGCCGAATGCATGCTGGTCATTCTTGGGGCTACGCCCGAAGGGAAGAAGGAGCTCGTCGGCTTCCGGGTCGGCGTGCGCGAGAGCGCGCAGAGCTGGCGTGAGCTGCTGGTCGACATCAAGGCGCGCGGCCTCGCGGTTCCGCCCGAGATCGCCGTCGGCGATGGGGCCATGGGGTTCTGGAAGGCGCTGGACGAGGTCTTCCCGGGCACGCGCCATCAACGATGTTGGGTTCACAAGATTGCCAACGTGCTCAACAAGTTCCCGAAATCCATGCAGCTGGCGGTGAAGGCCGACCCGCGCGAGATCTGGCAAGCCGAGACCCGCGCCGCGGCGGCAACCGCGATGGACACTTTCGCCGAGAAATACCGCGCCAAATACGAGAAAGCAGTGACCTGCCTGAGCAAGGACCGCGAGGCGCTGCTCGCCTTTTACGACTTCCCGGCCGATCACTGGGATCACCTGCGCACGGGAAGCCCGATCGAGAGCGTCTTCGCCACCGTTCGGCACCGGACCGTCCGGACCAAGGGCGCGCTCTCGCAGAAGACGGCGAAGCTCATGGTGTTCAAGCTCGTTCAGGCTGCCGCGAAAGCGTGGCGCCGCCTGAAGGGCGCGAACCAGTTGCCTTTGGTCATCAAAGGCGTCACATTCACCGACGGTGTCGCCGCCAGCGTCGCCGAAAATCGCGCCGCTTGATTAGGCCGCGTCACACAAATTCCCGCATAGCTCCTCGGGCGGCGAACCGACCTTCGCTGCGCCTAACCCCGATATGGGTTACGGGGCACAGTCCATGAACCCCCGATAGCCTACCCGCAGGCCCTGCTCGAGATGAAAAGTCATCTCGGCTTCGGCGCGGCGCAGGCTGCTATCGGTGTCGGTCCAGTCGGCGCCTGGGTCGGGCATCACGGAAATCTCGACGCCCTCGGCGACGAGCCGCGCGCCGTCCTCCAGCGTCTCGACCGCGATCGGCGCGCCTGCGGTGAGCGGGATCAGCACGCCCGACAGCTTGATCGCGCCGCTCCCGCCGGCCATGGCGAGCACCGGTTCGCCTTCGTCGGTGCGGCGGAAAGCGCAGGTCGCTTCGCTTTCCAAAGCAGTCTCGATCTCATCGGGCGTCAGACCGGCCGGGTCGAGACTGGCCAGCTGCGCAGAGCCAAGCGCCTCCTCGACGGTGCCCTCCTCGGCGGGCACTTTGGCTTCGCCCAAGGACGAAACGCTAGCGACACCGTTTGCTTCGATATCGGCGATCAGGTGGCGCATCTCGCCGATTTCCTTGCGCTGTGCGGCGATGATCTCATCGGCGAGCTTGCGCACCCGCGGGTCTTCAATCTGCGCCCGCTCCGATGTCATGATCGCGATGGAATGATGCGGGATCATCGCCGCCATGTAGCTGGTGTCGTCCACCGTCTCCTGGCTGCGGATCAGCCAGAGTGTCACGCCGAAGACCACGACGGCGCCCACGTAGATCGCAACGTTGATTGCCTTGCTGGAATACATCGACAGCATGAAGCTGAGCATGATCACGGCCATCACCGCGCCCATCAGCAGCGCCATGTAGGTCCGGGTCTCGCTGAAGAAGACATGCTCGAAGGCGTAGGTGTTGAGATACATCAGCCCGAACATCACCACCGTCGAGGTCGCGATCATTGCGGCGAAGCGCCAGTAGGACATAAGGACCACCTTTCCCTTTCGAGCCCTCAAGAACTAGGAGACAAGAGGCCTCGCCGAGGTGAGGTTCCAAAAGCCCGGCAAAAGTCATGAACACAGCGGCCGTTCGGCGCTATTGCGGTGCGAACCGCCCGGGGGCCGGTCGTGACGGACCAGCCGATGCTGGTACTCCAAAGGCCTCTACCTGCAACGTAATCAGTTTGGGGCTCGAAACCGACATTCCCCTTTCACTCCACCGCCTGATCCGGCCGGGCTGCGACGGCGGAGAGCGCCGCCCGCCCGCATCAGGCTGACTCAGCGCTCTCCCCCCATCGACAGCAAGGACAACGCCTAGGCGACGAAATACCATGTGCTAAGCGCCAGTCCCGTTGCGATGACGAACTGCCGGATGATGTGCTGCGGAACGAGCCGGCCGACAGCCACGCTGCCCCAGCCCCCGAGGATGCCTGCCATGGCCACAATGGCAACCGCGCCGTAGTCGATGGCTCCCGAGACTATGAACACAATGACGGCGAGGCCCTGCATGATACAGGCCAGCCAGTTCTTGGCGGCGTTGAGGGCGTGGAAGTCGCGTCCCTCGGTAAGCGAAAGAGACGCAAGCATCATGATCCCCATCCCGGCACCAAAATAGCCCCCGTAGATCGCGACCAGGCCCTGCAGGCCCGTCGCAAGCGGCCCTGGCGCATTCGTCTGGCGACGAGACGCCATGCGCTCCCCGAGGCTTGCGATACGTGGGGCGATCATGAACAGGACGGTGGCAAAAAGGATCAGGAACGGGACGAGCGCCCGGAACGCTCCCTCATCCGTGTTGAGAAGGAGGAGGCCACCGAGGATGCCGCCGACCGCGGAGACCAGCGAGAACGGGAGGAGCCTGCGAAATGCCCTGCCGATCTCCCGGCGATAGGCGAAGGTTGAGGCGATTTGCCCCGGTAGGACAGAGACCGCACTGGTTGCATTTGCAGTCACTGCCGGAAGTCCGATGGCGAGCAGCGCGGAAAATGTGAAGATGGTTCCGCCGCCAGCCAGCGCATTGATCGCGCCTGCCACGAAACCGGATCCAGAAAGCAGCAGCACATCAGCGAAGTTCATCGGGCTGTATCTCTCTCAAAAGCATGGCTCACGGGGCTACCGGCAGGTGCATCCTGCGTTCATGGTGGGCAAAGCTGGCTGGTGCTCTTGAGCACGTTCAGAAGCGAAGTTTCAAGTAATACCAAGGGCGCGGGAAACATGGGCGGTCCGCCGACCGCGTCAGCCAGCCACTCAGCCTCAGCTTGATGCTTCTCGACTGGTGCGCCAGAGAAGCCGTTGGCTGCATCGCTTATCTCTGCCACGATGAGGTGCAAATGTTCAGACGGTGGCGACCCCGCTGACCGCGTTGACAGGCATCAGTTGTCCACCACGGCAGAAGGAGAACTCATCACGAATGACGAACGCACGCAACGGGTCCGGGACCGGGCGCACGCTCTGTGGGAGCAGGCGGGCCGCCCGGAGGGGCAGGATGCCCAGCACTGGTCGCAGGCCGAGCACGACATAGCCGCAGAGGAGGAGGCACAGTCTTCCGCTCCAGGGGGGCCGGTCAGTCTAAGCCGCGGGGCGCAAGCCGAAGGCCGTCAGGCTTCTGACGGCAGCGAAAAGGCCCCGGATCTCTCCGGGGCCTTCGCGTCAGTGGATCGAGACGTCGGGGCGGGGGCCTTCGCCCACCGCGCCAAGCCGGGGGCCGGGGCGGCCGATGCGGTTGCCGACGATCAACCCGTCTGGCCCTGCGCCGACATGCACGGTCGATCCGTCCAGCACCTCGCCCGACAGAAGCAGTTCCGCCAGCGGGTCCTGCAGCGCGCGCTGGATCACACGTTTCAGCGGCCGCGCCCCGAAAACCGGATCGTAACCCTGGTCGGCCAGCCATTTGCGGGCATCGTCGTCCAGCTCCAGCGTGATCTTGCGCTGCGCCAGGCGACGCTCCAGCCGCGAGAGCTGGACCGTGACGATCCCGTCCATGTTCGCGCGGCTCAGCCGGCGGAAGATGATGATCTCGTCCAGGCGGTTCAGAAACTCGGGGCGGAAATGCGCCCTGACCGCTTCCATGACCTGATGCCGCGCATCCGTCGCATCCGCCGTTTCCGGCAGCGTCGACAGCGCCTGCGACCCCAGGTTCGAGGTCAGGATGATCAGCGTCTGCTTGAAGTCCACCGTCCGGCCCTGCCCATCGGTCAGCACACCGTCGTCCAGCACCTGCAGCAGCACGTTGAAGACGTCCGGGTGGGCCTTTTCGACCTCGTCGAACAGGATCACCTGATAAGGACGCCGACGGACGGCCTCGGTCAGCACGCCGCCCTCGTCATAGCCGACATAGCCCGGAGGGGCACCGATCAGCCGGGCCACGGAATGCTTTTCCATGAACTCGGACATGTCGATGCGGACCATCGCACTGTCGTCGTCGAACATGTATTCGGCCAGCGCCTTGGTCAACTCGGTCTTGCCAACGCCGGTGGGCCCGAGGAACAGGAACGAGCCAAGCGGCCGGTTCTCGTCATTCAGGCCCGCGCGGGCACGGCGGACGGCGTTGCTGACGGCCGTCACCGCCTCGGCCTGGCCGATCACGCGCTTGCCGATCTGCTCTTCCATCTTCAGCAGCTTGTCGCGTTCGCCCTCCAGCATCTTGGCGGTGGGGATACCGGTCCAGCGTTCGACCACCTCGGCGATCTGCTCGGGGCGGACGGCTTCCTCGACCATCAACCCGTCGCCGTCGGAGCCGTCGGCTTCGGCCAGCTTCTTTTCAAGCTGCGGGATGATGCCATAGGACAGTTCACCCGCGCGGCCCAGGTTGCCTTCGCGCTTGGCCTGGTCCAGCTCGGCCCGCGCGCGGTCAAGCTGTTCCTTGAGGTTGCGAGAGCCTTCCAGCTTGTCGCGTTCGGCCTGCCAGCGGGCGGTCATCTCGGCGCTGCGCTCCTGCAGATCCGACAGGTCCTTTTCCAGCCGCTCCAGCCGGTCCTTCGATGCCGCATCATCTTCCTTCTTCAGCGCCTCGGCCTCGATCTGCAACTGCAGGATCTGGCGATCCAGCTGGTCCAACTCCTCGGGCTTGCTGTCGACCTCCATCCGCAGGCGGCTTGCCGCCTCGTCCATCAGGTCGATGGCCTTGTCAGGCAGGAAACGGTCGGTGATGTAGCGGTGCGACAGCTGCGCCGCCGCCACCAGCGCAGCGTCGCTGATGCGGACCCCATGGTGCAGTTCGTACTTTTCCTTGATGCCGCGCAGGATGCTGATCGTGTCCTCGACCGTCGGCTCCTCGACCAGCACGGGCTGGAAGCGCCGGGCGAGGGCAGCGTCCTTTTCAATATACTTCCGGTATTCGTCCAGGGTCGTGGCGCCAACGCAATGCAGCTCGCCCCGCGCCAGCGCAGGCTTGATCAGGTTGGCGGCATCCATGGCGCCGTCGGTCTTTCCGGCACCGACCAGCGTGTGCAGTTCGTCGATGAACAGGATGATCTCGCCGGCGGCGGTCTCGATCTCCTTCAGGATGGCCTTCAGGCGCTCCTCGAACTCACCACGGTACTTCGCGCCTGCGATCAGCGCGCCCATGTCCAGCGCCATCAGCCGCTTGTCGCGCAGGCTTTCGGGCACGTCGCCGTCGATGATGCGCAGGGCCAGGCCTTCGGCAATGGCGGTCTTACCGACGCCGGGCTCGCCGATCAGGACGGGGTTGTTCTTGGTGCGGCGGGACAGCACCTGCATGGCGCGCCGGATTTCCTCGTCCCGGCCGATGATCGGGTCGATCTTGCCGTCGCGCGCCGCTTGCGTCAGGTCGCGGGCATATTTCTCCAACGCCTCATAGCTGTCCTCGGCGCTGGCCGAATCGGCGGTGCGGCCCTTGCGGATGTCGGTGATCGCGGCGTTCAACGCCTGCGCGTTCACGCCGCCCGCCGTCAGCGCATCGCGCGCCGGGGTGTTCGCCAGCGCCAGCGCCATCAGCACGCGTTCGGCCGGAACGAAGCTGTCACCTGCTTTCTTGGCGACATTCTCGGCCTCGTCCAGGACGCGGACCAGCGACGGGTCGACATAGACCTGACCGCTGCCGCCGGTCACCTTGGGCTGTTTCGCGACGGCCTGGTCGACGGCCTCCTTCACCCGCCGGGCGTCCCCGCCCGACCGGGTGATGAGGTTCGATGCCAGCCCCTGGTCGTCGTCCATCAGCGCCTTCAGCAGATGTTCGGGCATCACGCGCTGCTGATTCTCTCGGATCGCGATGGTCTGGGCGGCCTGCAGGAAACCGCGCGACCGTTCCGTGAACTTGTCCATGTTCATCGGCATATCTCCTTGGTTAAGCCCCCGAGTGGCAGGCGCCTGTCTTGCGGCACACCCCGGTCCGGGTCTGATGAAGCAAATTTGGGTTTTTTCCGGACGCTTTCAAGCGCCTTGCGGCTGTGTCATAAGGCACCGATTTCGCGGCAAGAGGGAATGGCGATGGATGACCGGCTGATCGTGGCGCTGGACGTGCCGAACGCGCTGGCGGGGCTGGACCTGGCCGAGAGGCTGGGCGATGCCGTCGGCTTCTACAAGATCGGGCTGGGGATGCTGACCGGCGGCGGGCTGGCCCTCGCCAACGAGCTGAAGCAGGACCACGGCAAGCGCATCTTCCTGGACATGAAGCTGTTCGACATCGGCGCGACGATCGAGGCGGCGGTGCGCGGCCTGGCGCAGTTCGACCTGGATTTCCTGACCGTGCACGGCGATCCGCATGTGGTGCGGGCGGCCAAGCAGGGGGCGGCCGGGTCGAACCTCAAGATCCTGGGGGTAACGGTCCTGACCTCGCTGGAACGCGCGGACCTCGATGCCGGGCTGATGCAGGCGGGCGACGTCCACCAGATCACGGTCGAGCGTGCCGCCCGCGCCTTCGAGGCCGGCGCCGACGGCATCATCTGTTCCCCGCGCGAGGCGCAGGCGATCCGCGCCCTGCCCGAGGCGCGGCTGATCGTGACGCCGGGGGTCCGGCCCGTGGGCGCGGCGCTTGGCGACCAGAAGCGGGTCGAGACACCGGCCAGCGCCATCGCCGCGGGTGCAGATCACATCGTGGTCGGCCGCCCCGTCTGGCAGGCCGGCGATCCCCGCGCCGCGGCCGAGGCCATCCTGGCCGAGATCCGCTCGCATTGACCCGCGCCCGATCGGCCGTCAGCCGGCCGGAAACGTGACGGAGGACGGCATGCAGGGCGAAGGACAGAAGGCGGCGAACCAGTTGGTCCTGTCCTTCCTGTCCGTGCGCCGCGCGATCGGGGCCCTTGGCTTCTTCCTGCCGGTGGCGCTGCTGGTTGCCTCGCTGTTCGAGCCGGGCGGGCTGAGGACCAGCATCTCGGCCTATTACTATTCCCCCATGCGAGAGATCTTCGTCGGCACGCTGATCGCGCAGGCGGTTTTTCTATGGAGCTACGAGGGGTTTCGCCCCGATGCGGGCGAATGGATCACCGACCGACGCATGGCGCGCACCGCTGCCGTGGCCATCGCGCTGGTGGCGCTGCTGCCGACGACCGGCCCCGCCCACAGCTGCACGGCGCTGCAGTGCCTGCTGGGTCCCGTCCTGTCGGCAACCGTGCATTTCCTCGCCGCAGGCGTGTTCTTCGGCGCGCTGGCCGTCTTCTGCCTGAAGCTGTTCGTCAAGGGTCAGGTCGACGGGACCGAGAAGCGCGCCTCGAACCGGATCTACCGGATCTGCGGCTGGCTGATCCTGGGCAGCATCGCCGCCATCGGCATCCTCGACCTGACGGGACTCGATGAAAGGCTGGCGACGCTGCGCCCGGTCTTCTGGCTTGAAACTGTGGCCTCTTTCGCCTTCGCGACAAGCTGGGCGGTCAAGGGCGACAGCCTGAGGCCCCTGGTGCACGGCGTGGCGCGAATTATCTAGCGGTTCATTCCCGGCATCTGGTTGATCGGATTCAAGAAGAATCCGCATGGCTTGGTCTATGCTTTGTGCCCGTCGATCGCAGCTGCGTTGCATGTTTCAACAACGGAAAGCAGCGCGGCGGCATGTCCGATCTTATTTGGCCGAACGATGCACAGATGGCGGGTCTTGAGCCGGCTTTTCCGATGCCGCAAGGCAAACCACGGGTCAATCTGCCTTGGATTGCCGTTAACCCCAAGGGTGATGCCCCTGAGGCCCGGCCCGTCACAAGGAGCTTCACGATCGGTGGCTCTTGCCTAGAAGCGGCCGTCTCGCAGCGGCACGCCTCAAAGAGAATGCCGACGTGATTGACGTGGCTTTTCTGAAGACATACCGCGCAGCATCCAATCTGGGCAGTGAAAGTGGGAGCGGACGCCTGGCAGGTCGCGCCGAAGGCGGCATGAACGCCCGGCTGTACGCATGGCAAATGCCACTCGATCAGCCTTCTTGTGATCGTTGGTCAGTCAGGGACTCCAGCCGTGCGTGGGCGCTGCCGAGCAGCCTGCACAGGTTGGGGGCGCCAGATATCGCGGATTTACCCGTCGGTTCCAGACCCACCCATGCCACACGCCCTTGGGTCGAACAGCTTTGGCCGGCCGATGATATGTGTCGTCTAGATCCCGTGGCTGTCGCCTCCGGCCTCACTCCAGATCGTCGGGCGCGGCTTCTTCGGCGCACCGCCAAGGTCCTCGGCCATCGGCGGCTTGCGCCCGTCACGACCGTCCTCGGGCCACAAGAAAGAGGACCGCCCGACAACTCTCGGGCCCTCCTCGGCTTCCGGGTCCCGGGCCGACATCGCGAACGATACCAGTGAGCGATGCTGCCATGTCGGCCTGCCCTCGCAATGGTCACGCGAACCAGTGGCCTTTCCATGGCTTGATCATGGCGCTCGCGGGGCGAACCCGGCCCCTGATGCCGCCGTGCATTGCAGGAAAAAGGACCGTGCCATTGAAGCGCGGGATCAAGCACTCAGGGTCAGCGCGCGGATCCAACTGCAGAAATGCGGGATGGATCTTGCGTGGTCCAGATACTCGATGACCGGCATAAGCCGCCATTCCTGCCCTTCGTCGCCGAAGCGGATCGCGGCGATGTCGTCGGCGCTCAGCGTGCCGCGAAAGAGCCAGGAAGACAGGCGCGGGTTCGCGTGGGACGGGAAGGCGCGGCCGGACAGGCGCTCGGGCGGGAGGTGCAGGGCGAATTCCTCGAGCAGTTCGCGCCGGGCGCAGTCCAGGGGCGATTCGCCGCCCTCGCGCCCGCCGCCGGGCAGGTCCCAGTGCGCGGGAAAGGGAAGGCCATGCCGGTCGTCGCGCAGATAGACCAGCATCCGACTTTCGTGCGTCAGCAGCAGCTTGGCCCCGTGGAAGGCGGTCATTCCGCCGCGATGCGTTCACCTGACCGATCGATGTCCAACGCGGCAAGCCGCGTGACGACCCGCGCCATCCGGTCGGCAAATTTCGGGAAGTCGGGGCGCGGCTTGATGCTGGCCTCGTCCATATAGAGAGAGCGGTCGATCTCGAGCTGGACCACATGGACGCTCTGCGCCGGCCGCCCGTAGGCCGCGCAAATATAAGCGCCAGAGAAAGGAGAGTTGCGGCGGATGCGCCAGCCCTCGGACTCGACCGCCTCGCAAACCGCGTCCGAGATGCGTGCAGCGGCGGACAGGCCGTGGCGATTGCCCAGCACCATGTCGGGCGGCGTTCCCTGCAGGTGCGACAGCGCGTCATGAGGCATCGAGTGCATGTCGATCAGGATCGCCTGGCCGAATCGGGCCCGTGCTTCGGCGATGAGGCCGGACAGCGCCTGGTGATAGGGCCGCCAGCAGAGGTCGATCCGCCGCTCGGCCGCGGTGCGGTCCATAGGCCGGTCGTGGATCACGCGGCCCTGCGATACGACGCGCGGAATCACCCCGAGCCCCGCCAAAGTGCGCTGGTTCAACGGATGGCGCGGCACGCCCTTGACGACCAGGGGGTCGATCTCGTCGGGGCCGCGGTTCAGGTCGACGATGCAACGCGGCACGCGCGCGGCCAGTGTCGCCGCGCCGCACGCCACCGCAGGGGCGATCAGTCGGTCGATGAACGCGTCCTCGGAAGAGCGCAGGACAGGAATGGGCAGGGCGGTTTCGGCCATGAACCAGTCGGGATATTCGCAGCCGGAATGGGGCGACGCGAAGATCACCCCGCTTTGCCAGCTGTCGGGACGGGTCAGGACGTAGGGCAGGTCGGGCTGGGACAAATGCAGACCTCGGCACGCGGCGGCATGGTCCATATAAACCCGAAAAATAGCCTGCCGATAGGTCTTGAATCCCCCGAACACCCCCGTTATAGACACGCGAACCACGAGGTGCCGGGACGGTTTTCACAGGAAATCGCGACGGCATCGAGAGGGGAGGGCGGTTAGCTCAGCGGTAGAGCACTACGTTGAC
Source organism: Paracoccus beibuensis (assembly GCF_026162625.1). GTDB lineage: Bacteria > Pseudomonadota > Alphaproteobacteria > Rhodobacterales > Rhodobacteraceae > Paracoccus > Paracoccus beibuensis. The sequence continues at coordinate 10,552 of NZ_JAOTBD010000005.1, forward strand.
ATCGTAGTGGCCACTGGTTCGATCCCAGTACCGCCCACCATTGTTTCGCCGCCCCCGGCCAACGTCGGGGGCATTTCGTTTTCCTGGCGGCAGCGCAGCGCCGCGACGATGGAGAAGACCGATGAAGGTTCGCAACTCGCTCCGCTCGCTCAAGAGCCGGCACCGCGACTGCCAGGTCGTGCGCCGCAAGGGCCGCATTTACGTGATCAACAAGACCAACCGCCGCTTCAAGGCCCGCCAGGGCTGATCGGCAACGGGCTTGGCCGGAAAACCGGCAGGTCATGGAAAGCGAAACAACCCGCCCGGTTCGGCGGGTTTTTTCATGTCCGGACGGCGTTAACGCAGTCTTAAGAATCGTGTTCGCGGCACTTTGCCGCTGCGCTATCCTGAAGCCCTGCCGGTGATGGGCCGGTGGATGGCAGGGTGTGGGTCTATGCTTATTCTGGGCGGTCTTCTGGGTGCGCTGGTGGCAGGGCTGGTGGTCGATGTCGGCGGGCTCGCCTCGTCCCGCGACGCGGATGACGACGACACGCCCGATGCCAAGGATGATGGCGACGTCGCCGGAGATGTCGAGACCGGCCTCGCTGACGGCCCGATGATCCTGCCCCTGCCCGAGGAGGAATATCCCGTCCCGGGCGGTGCGGCCGTCGTGGATGGCGACGACCCGGACCTGCCGACCGGCGGCGGCGACAGGATCGGCGGTGGCGCAGACGACGATGACCTTCGCGGCGGGCTGGGCGACGATTCGCTGGCCGGTGGGGCCGGAAACGATTGGCTTCAGGGCGACGACGCCTATGGCGAGGGCGGCAACGACCTCCTGAACGGTGATTCGGGTGACGACCTGTTGGCGGGGCAGGGGGGCGAGGATCTGCTGTTCGGCGATGACGGCGACGACACGCTGATGGGCGGCGACGGCGACGACACGCTGTTCGGTGGGGCGGGCAACGACATCCTGGCAGGGCACGACGGCGCCGACCTGCTGGTGTCGACCGGCGGGACGGACGATCTGGACGGCGGGCGGGGCGCCGACGTCCTGATCGGCCATGACGGCCCCGAGACGGTCTGGATGAACGGCGGCGAGGGCGACGACACACTGATGCCCGGCGCGCATGACTTCGTGTCGGGGAACGACGGCGCCGACAGGTTCGAGTTGCGCCAGTCCGACGGCGGATTTCCCGTCATCGCCGATTTCGACGCGGACCGCGACCAGCTGGTGCTGCATGTCGGTGCTGACGTGGCGCGCGATGCCCGGCTGACGTTGCGCGAGGACGACGACGGCACTTTCCTGCTGGAGCTGAACGGCAGTCCTGTCGGGCGCCTGCTGACGCCGGGCGGCCTGCGGGCCGAGGACGTCCTTCTTGTCGCCGTCCGCGACTGAGGGGCTTTTCTTTTCCCGTCACTTCGGCTAATGGCGCCCATCCGCCGGACCGAAGGGCCTGTCGGATCATATGGGCCTGCGCTGGACGACATCCCGGCCTGTGCCATCACCCCAATCCGGAAGGAGATCACGATGTCGATCACCGTTGAAGAAAAAGCCCGCGTCATCAAGGAATTCGGCACCAAGGAAGGCGACACCGGCTCGCCCGAGGTGCAGGTCGCGATCCTCAGCTCGCGCATCGCCACCCTGACCGAGCACTTCAAGTCGCACAAGAAAGACAACCACTCGCGTCGTGGTCTGCTGATGATGGTCGCACAGCGCCGCAAGCTGCTGGACTATCTGAAGGCCAAGGACGAGGGCCGCTATACCGCCCTGATCGGCAAGCTGGGCCTGCGCCGCTAAGACCCGATCGGTTCAAGACTTTGTCGGAGGCCCGCGATCCTTGGTCGCGGGCCTTTCGCGTCGGCTGGCCGGTAGTGCGCGCGCAGGCGGTGGCCGCGGCAGGCACAGCCGGCACCGCTCTTCGATGCAATCGTGCAGGTGACGGAAACATCCGGGCCCTTTGTCGGTTGGTCTTGAAATGGATCCAAGGAGGCCGAGATGGTCAAGGAACCCAAGCCAAGCCGCGGCATGCCGCGGTCACTGATCTACGCGGCCATCCCTGGCGGCTTTCTTGTCCTCGTTCTGGTCTTGTTCCTCAGCGGCTGGTTCGAAAGCGACGAGCCGCAGGCGATGGAAGAGGCACGCGAGAGCGCCGAGGAGCGTTCCGAATAGAACACCGCCGCTGCTGATGCGCTCGCTTTCGCTGCCCTTTCCAATTCATCGATTTTCCTGTATCGCCCGTCCATCTGTGACGTGAGGTCCAGCCCCGGGGCACATGCAAAGGATAGGGGCGGCGGCAATGGGGCCGCCATATGACATGGGAGAGCCGGAGGGCCGGTTCACCCTTTGAGGAAATCAGATGTTTGATGAAGTGAAGAAATCGATCCAGTGGGGTCAGGAAACGCTCACGCTGGAGACGGGCAAGGTTGCCCGTCAGGCCGACGGCAGCGTCATCGCCACCCTGGGCGAGACCAGCGTCATGGCCAACGTCACCTTCGCCAAGGAACCCAAGCCCGGCCAGGACTTCTTCCCCCTGACCGTGCATTACCAGGAAAAATACTACGCCGCCGGCAAGGTCCCGGGCGGCTTCTTCAAGCGTGAGGCGCGTCCGTCGGAAAAGGAAACGCTGACCGCGCGCCTGATCGACCGTCCGATCCGCCCGCTGTTCGCGCCCGGCTTCAAGCATGAAGTGCTGGTCATGTGCACCGTGCTGTCGCACGACCTGGTCAACGATCCCGACATCGTCGCGATGATCGCCGCCAGCGCTGCGCTGACCATCAGCGGCGTGCCCTTCATGGGACCGATCGCAGGTGCGCGCGTCGGCTTCTCGAACGGCGAATACGTGCTGAACCCCGAGGTTCAGGACATGGACCAGCTGCGTTCGAACCCCGAACAGCGCCTGGACCTCGTCGTGGCCGGCACCGCCGATGCCGTGATGATGGTCGAATCGGAAGCCTACGAGCTGACCGAAGAGGAAATGCTGGGCGCCGTGAAGTTCGGCCATGACGCGATCAAGCCGGTGATCGACCTGATCATCGACCTGGCTGAATCCGCCGCGAAAGAGCCGTTCGACTTCCAGTCGCCGGACTACAGCGCGCTCCATGGCCGGGTGAAGGAACTTGGCGAGGCTGACATGCGCGCCGCCTATGCCATCCGCGACAAGTCAGACCGTCAGGACGCCATCGCCGCCGCCAAGGCCAAGGTCAAGGAAGGCCTGACCGAGGACGAGTTGGCCGACGCGAACCTGGGCTCGGCGCTGAAGAAGCTGGAATCGGGCATCCTGCGCGGCGACATCATCGGCGGCGGCGCCCGCATCGACGGCCGCGACACCAGGACCGTCCGCTCGATCGTCAGCGAAGTGGGCATCCTGCCCCGCACCCACGGGTCGTCGCTGTTCACCCGCGGCGAAACTCAGGCGCTGGTCGTGACCACGCTTGGCACCGGCGACGACGAACAGATCATCGACGCGCTGCACGGCAACTCGCGCTCGAACTTCCTGCTGCATTACAATTTCCCGCCGTACTCGGTCGGCGAAGTGGGTCGCGTGGGCAGCCCCGGCCGCCGCGAGATCGGCCACGGCAAGCTGGCCTGGCGCGCGCTGCAGGCGGTTCTGCCGGCTGCCACCGACTTCCCCTACACCATCCGCGTCGTGTCCGAGATCACCGAATCGAACGGCTCGTCCTCGATGGCGTCGGTCTGCGGCGGTTCGCTGTCGATGATGGACGCGGGCGTTCCGCTGAAGGCGCCGGTTGCCGGCGTCGCGATGGGCCTGATCCTGGAAGACGACGGCCGCTTTGCGGTGCTGACGGACATCCTGGGCGACGAGGATCACCTGGGCGACATGGACTTCAAGGTGGCGGGGACCGAAAACGGCATCACGTCGCTGCAGATGGACATCAAGGTCCAGGGCATTACGCCCGCGATCATGGAACAGGCCCTGGCGCAGGCAAAGGACGGCCGGATGCACATCCTGTCCGAGATGGCCAACGCCCTGACCGAAGGCCGTCGCGAGTTCAGCGCCCACGCCCCGCGCATCGAGACGATGCAGATCCCGACCGACAAGATCCGCGAAGTGATCGGCTCGGGTGGCAAGGTCATCCGCGAGATCGTCGAGGTTTCGGGTGCCAAGGTCGACATCAACGACGACGGCATCATCAAGATCGCCTCGGCCAACGCCGATTCGATCAAGAAGGCCTATGACATGATCTGGTCGATCGTGGCCGAGCCCGAAGAGGGCAAGGTCTATGTCGGCAAGGTCGTCAAGCTGGTCGATTTCGGGGCCTTCGTGAACTTCTTCGGCAAGCGGGACGGACTGGTGCATGTCAGCCAGATCGCCAACCGCCGTCTGGGTCACCCCAACGAGATCCTGAAGGAGGGCCAGGAGGTCAAGGTCAAGCTGCTGGGCTTCGACGACCGCGGCAAGGTTCGCCTCGGCATGAAGATGGTCGACCAGGAAACGGGTGCCGAGATCGACGAGAAGCAGGAACAGTCGGCCGAGTGATCGGCTGATCTTCCCCTCGTGGAAGCCCCGGCACATCGCCGGGGCTTCTGCCGTTTCAGCGCCGGGTGAGGCTTCGCAGCCTCTCTTTCCACCGCTGGATCATCCGCTGGCGCTGCAAGTGAGCGCATGTGTCGTGGCGCAGCAAAGGGCGAGGCGCCCCCACGCTGCGTTCGGGAAGGTCGCCCAGAGCCAGCATCATCTATGCGGCCAGCCTGATGACGTCGTTCAGCATTGCCTTAATTTTCTTTCCAAAGACCGGTCGATCTCAGGCAGGTCGGCAGGCGTTTCGGAAACGGCGATGTCGGCGATGTATTCTGCCAGCCAGAGGTTCGTGTGCGCGTTGCTTCGCACCAGAGCGGGAACACCTTTCATCGCCGCCAGGATCGCCATGCGATACCGCCCGCCAACATGCAGCCGGCAGCCTGCGACATGCGCCTCGACTGACGCCCGCCGCCGTCATTGATGCAATGCCATCTGCGTGCTGAACATGCCTGCAACAACCGGAAGCGAAAAGCCCACTTGGACGGGATCGTGACAACCTCGTTGCCGCGTGCAAAGCGGTTGCCGCTTCCCGTGCTGCGACTACTCGTCCGGACGCTGCGGCATCGGCCGGCCGAGCGGCTGACGCTTCGCCCTGAGGAAATGGCGGGCCGCCGGGTGCTGATCCTCGGTCCGGCCCGCTGTGGCCCGGAATCTGGAGGCGGTGGACCCTTCGCGGTCCGACGTGATCGTGCGGATGAACAATGGGCTGGATCCGCAGCTTTCCGCCCTCGGCCCCGACCCGCTGCGCTGCGACCTGCTGTTTCATTCGTTGACGAAGGACCCGTGACCTTGGACGAGCTGAGGCGGGCGGGCGAAGGGATGCTGGTCCACCGGACGCCGACGCGGGGCGCCTTCTTCCCGACGGTCGTTTCCGCCAGGCCATTCGCCTCGGCGAACGACGTTCGGTGTCTGCCGCTGCAGCGTTATCGAGCCCTTTCGGCGCAATTGGGCGGGCGCAGTCCGACGACGGGGCTTGTCGCGGCAAGATCTTTGCCGGGCGCGTCCATGGCCGAACTGGCGGTCGTCGGCTTTACGTTCTTCCAGACTTCCTACTGCCCTGACTATGACGCGGCGGTCGTCACGATCCTGCCGCCGCGGGGCGCCTTCTGGCGTCGCTTGTCGCTGCTGCCCGCGCGAAGGGGCAAGGGGTCGCCTTGGAACCCGGGGTCGAGGCGGCGCTTGAGGGCAGGAGGCATCTGCTGTAGGCCCGCGATGCGCCTGCACAACCAAGGGGCCGTGGCATGACAGTGGACGAACCTGTCCTGATCCTGACGATGAAGTGGGGCACGCTCTATGGCGCCGCCGACGTCAACCGGCTTGCGGCGCAGGTTCGCCGGCACCTGGCGCGCCCGCATCGGTTCATCTGCTTCACCGACGACGCGGCAGGGCTGGATACCGGCGTCGAGGCCATGCCCCTGCCAGAACTGGGCCTGCCACAAGGGCATGGCGACACGCGGTGGCGCAAGCTGGGGCTGTTCCGGCGCGACCTGGGCGGGCTGTCGGGAACGGCCCTTTTCCTAGATCTGGACCTGGTCGTCGTGGACGACCTGTCGCCGTTCTTCGATCTGCCGGGCGAGTTCTTCATCATCCGCGACGACGACCTGTTCCGCGCCAAGCCCCTGCGCCGTGTGAACCCGGCCCGCGACCGCTTTCTTCACAGCGTCGGAAACTCCAGCGTCTTTCGGTACCGGGTGGGGGCGCATGGTTATGTTCTGGATGCCTATCTCGCAGATCCAAGCGCCGCGACGTCCAGCTTCGAGATCAGCCAGCAGTTCCAGTCGGCGCAACTGGCCGCGCATGGGCACTTGAACTACTGGCCCGAAGGATGGTGCGTCAGCTTCAAGAACGACTGCGTGCCTCGGCACCTTCGCTCCTATCTGCGCGCGCCGTGCCTGCCGGATGGCGCAAAGATCGTCCTCTTTGCCGGTGCGCCCAAGATGGAGGACGTGTTCGCCGGGCGCGGGCACAAGTGGTACCGCCGCATCGGCAATATCGACTGGCTGCGCAAGGCGTGGGCCAACCCGTGATCGCCGACGCCTTCCGCCGCTTCAAGCACCGCCGCCGGACCGCCCGCGCCCTGGCCGAGATCGCCACCCGCCCCGACCGGCCGCGTAAGCCCCACGGCCTGCCGTCCGAACTGATCGTGTCGCTGACCAGCCACGCGCCGCGCTTTGCGACACTGGCCCCGACCCTGCGCGCGATCCTGCGGCAGACCGTTCAGCCAGATCGGGTGATCCTCTGGCTGGATGAGGGCGACGATGACCGCCTTTCCCCTGATATCCAGGGAATGGCTGGGCTGGAGGTGCGGATTTGCCAGAACTGGCGATCATACAAGAAGATCGTTCCCACGCTCCTGAACCATCCGCACGCATACGTGGTGACGGCCGATGACGACGTCTATTACCCCCATGACTGGCTGGAACGTCTGGTGACGGCCGCGCAGCAGGGCGCGCGTGTCGCCTGTCTTCGGGCACATCAGGTGATGCTGTCCGCGCCGGGCCGGCCTGCCCCCTACGAGGACTGGCGCCACAATCTGGCCGAACCACAATCCGGACCGCTGGTCTTTCCGACCGGCGTTTCCGGTGTTCTCTATGCCCCCGACAGCTTGCACCCGGACGTCACGCGTCCCGACCTGTTTCAGCGGCTGGCGCCGGGGGCGGACGACGTCTGGCTTTACTGGATGCACCGGATGGGGGGATCGCGGCCGTGCAAGATCGGCGGGCGGGCGCGGATTGTGGAATGGGACGGCAGCCAGGTCGTGAACCTGCGTGCCGGGAACCGGCAAGGCAACGGCAATGATCGTGCCGTTGCCGCGCTTCTGGATCGCTATGGCTGGCCCGACTGACCCCGTTACGCCGGGTCCTTGGCATAGCGCAGGTAGGGCAGCTTGATGTCCAGCGGACCGTACTTGGCTTCGGCCGCCTGGTTGTCCAGCGAAAGCGCCACGATCACGTCCTGGCCCGGCACCCAGTTCGCGGGCGTCGCCAGCGGCACGCCGTCGGTCTTGCGCACCGCATCCAGTGCGCGCAGGATCTCGGCAAAGTTGCGGCCCACGGACATCGGATAGGTCATCGTCAGGCGGACCTTCTTGTCCGGCCCGATGATGAAGACGGTGCGGACCGTCGCCGAATGGGCGGGGGTGCGGCCTTCGGTCGGCAGGTAGTATTCGGCCGGCAGCATGTCATAGGCCTTGGCAACCGTCAGATCGCTGTCGTCGATGATGGCGAAATTGGCGGGTGCGCCAGCGACAGCGGCGATGTCGCGCTTCCACTTCTGGTGGTCGTCGACGCTGTCGATCGACACCCCGAGGACCTTGGTGTTGCGCTTCTCGAACTCGGGCGCCAGCTGGGCCACCGCGCCGAATTCCGTCGTGCAGACCGGGGTGAAGTCGCGCGGATGGCTGAAGACGATGGCATAGCTGTCGCCGATCCAGTCATGGAACCGGATCTCGCCCTCGGTCGAATTGGCGGTGAAGTCCGGGGCCGTCTCGTTGATGCGCAGGGACATGGGCTGACCTTTCCGATTGGTTGCGTTGCGCACAACATAAGCGCCGTGCCGCGGATTGCCAGCAGGCAGAACGCCGGTGCGCGCTGCAGAGTGACGCGCGCTCCGGGCTTGCGGCGGGCGGTCGGCGGTGACAGGCTTCGGACCGACAGATGCACAGGAGGGCAGGATGGCCGATTTGCTGAACAAGCGCGAGTTCTATATCGACGGGGCCTGGGTGGCACCCGCGGAGGCCCGTGACCTCGAGGTGATCGACCCGTCGACCGAGGAGCCGGTGGCCGTGATCTCCCTGGGGCAGCAGGCGGATACCGATCGGGCCGTTGCCGCGGCCAAGCGGGCCTTCCCGTCCTGGTCCGCGACGCCCCCGGCGGAACGGCTTGCGGTGGTCGAACGGATCCTCGAGGTCTACGACTCCCGCGCGGGGGACATGGGCTGGGCGATCAGCCACGAGATGGGTGCCCCGCAGGACATGGCGGTCGAGGATCAGGCCGGCAGCGGCAGCTATCACATCCGCAACTTCATCACCGCGTTCAAGGACTTCAAGTTCATCCGCCCCCTTGGCGATCACGCCCCGACCAGCATGGTCGCATGGGAACCCATCGGCGTCGTGGGGCTGATCACGCCCTGGAACTGGCCGATGAACCAGGTCACGCTGAAGGTGATCCCGGCGATCCTGGCCGGCAACACCTGCGTGCTGAAGCCGTCCGAAATCGCGCCCCTGTCGTCGATGCTGTTCGCCGAGATCCTGCAAGAGGCGGGCGTGCCCGCTGGTGTCTTCAACCTGGTGAACGGCGACGGCCAGGCCGTGGGCACGCAGCTGTCGGTTCATCCCGACGTCCAGATGATCAGCTTCACCGGTTCGACCCGTGCCGGCATCGCGATCAGCAAGGCCGCGGCCGACAGCCTCAAGAAGGTGGCGCTGGAGTTGGGCGGCAAGGGTGCCAACCTCGTCTTCGCCGATGCCGACGAGACGGCGGTGATGCGGGGCGCGCGCCACTGCTTCTACAACAGCGGCCAGTCCTGCAACGCGCCGACCCGCATGCTGGTCGAGCGGTCGTCCTATGACGCCGCCGTCGAGACGGCCGCCCGTGTCGCCATGGAAACGACCGTCGCCAGCGCGCATCAACCCGGCGATCACATGGGTCCGGTGGTCAGCAAGCAGCAGTGGGACAAGATCCAGGACCTGATCCAGGTCGGCATCGACGAAGGCGCGCGCCTCGTCGCCGGCGGGCCGGGCCTGCCCGAGGGGGTCAACCGGGGCTACTTCGTGCGTCCCACGGTCTTCGCGGATGTCACCAACGACATGTCCATCGCCCAGCAGGAAATCTTTGGCCCGGTCCTCTCGATCATCCCCTTCGACAGCGAGGAAGAGGCGGTCCGCATCGCCAATGACACGCCTTACGGGTTGACGAACTACGTCCAATCGCAGGACGGCGCCCGGCGCAACCGGGTCGCCCGCCAGCTTCGCTCGGGAATGGTCGAGATGAACGGCGTCTCGCGCGGGGCAGGATCGGCCTTCGGTGGCGTGGGCATGTCCGGGCGCGCGCGCGAAGGTGGCGTCATGGGGCTCGAGGAGTTCATGGACAGCAAGGCCATCAGCGGGTGGGATCGCGAGGCCTGAGCCTGTCGGGGGCGAACGGATGCAGGGGGGGACATCAAGTTCCTTCTGACGCAGCCTTTCGAAACCAGAACAGGCTGAAGCCAAACCTGCTGTCATGTAGCAATTCCAGACAACAGTCATGGCCGGGCCGCGGGGCTTGTCCCCGCGCGAAAGCCGGACCCCTCGATGGGGTCCGGCTTTCGCTTCCTCCGCCGGTAGGGCCGCCGGACGCGCCTTGGCAGGTTCAGGTGATCTCCGCCAGGAAGATATAGCCAGCGCCATAGATCGTCTTGATCAGGCGCGGGTTCTTCGGGTCCTCGCCCAGCTTCGTGCGCAACCGAGAGATGCGGACGTCCATCGCGCGGTCGAAGCTGTCGCCTGCCGCGCCGCCCAGTGTCTCCAGCATCTGGGCGCGGGTGATCAGGCGGCGCGGGTTGTCCGTGAACATCCGCAGCACCTCGGCTTCCGCGTGGCTGAGCGGGGTCTCGGCGCCGTCCGGCGCTGTCAGCAGATAGCGGTCGAAGTCGGCGGTCCAGCCGGCGAAGCGTACCGACTGGGCGCGTGTGGCCGTTCCCGCGGCAGGACGGCGCAGCCGGGCGCGGATGCGGGCCACGACCTCGGCAGGCTCGAACGGCTTGATGATATAGTCGTCGGCGCCCAGTTCCAGCCCCGTCACCCGGTCCTGCACCTGAGCCCGCCCCGAGATGATGATGATCGCCGCCCCGGACTCGGTCGCCAGACGATGCACCAGCGCCAAGCCGTCGCGGTCCGGCAGGCCCAGGTCGATCAGGCAGGCGTCGGGTGTGATCCGGCGCAGGGCGGCCTCGAATTCGGTGGCGCGAGCGAAGCCTTGGGTGCGAAAGCCCGCCTGCTCCAGCGCGGCCGACAGCAGCCGTCGGATCTCTGGCTCGTCGTCCAGGATGGCGATCAGGGGTGCATCGGTCATGAAGTCTCCCTCGTGGCCTCGTCCAGCGCCGCCGCCAGGCGGGCGGGCGTGAAGGGCTTGGTCAGCACCGGAACCGTTGCCCGGTCCCGCAGGCGCGCGCCCGGCGGCAGCGACGTCATCAGCACCACGGGCAGCGCCGTCCCCAGGTCCAGCCCCAGCCCGTCACCCAGTTGGATGTCCGACAGGATCAGGCCCAATCCCGGCAGGTCGGTCAGGGCGCGCGCCTCGGCCAGGCTCGACGCCTCGATGACCGCATGTCCAAGGCCGGTCAGCTGGTCCCGGACCTGGGCACGGATCAGGTCGTCATCCTCGACCAGCAGCACCATCCGCCGGGTGACCGGCCGCCAGGGCAGGCGCAGCGTCACTTGCGCGCCGGTGGGTCCGTTCGTCAAGCGAAGCGTGCCGCCAACCATCTTGGTCTCGTCATAGACCATTGACAGCCCGAGCCCCGAGCCCTGGCCCTTCTTGGTGGTGAAGAAGGGCTCGGTCGCGCGCGACAGTGCCTCCGGCGAAAAGCCGGGGCCGGTGTCGCCGACAACCAGTTCCAGCCAATCGCCGCTTCGGCGCGCATCAAGGGTGATCAGGCCGGGCGGCGGCGTCGCCGCATCGGCATTCAGGATCAGGTTCAGCAGCGAATCCTGCAACGCGCCGGGGTCCAGCAGCAGCGGCGCTTCTGGCAGGTCGATGCGAAGGTCGAGGACGTTTCCCTCAGCCAGCGACGGCCGCGCCAGCACCGCCAGCTCGGCCAGCAGCGCGGGCAGGTCTGTGGGCTCCAGCGCTGCCTCGCGTCCGCCGCTGATGCGCGCCAGCCGGTCCAGAAGCGCGGCCCCTCGGCGCGCGGCCGCCAGCGTAGCGTGCACGTCCTCGGCCGCCTCGGCGTCCAGATCGCGGGCGGCCAGCCGCGCCTGCAGGCCCAGGATGATCGTCAGCAGGTTGCCGAAGTCATGCGCCATCCCCGAGGTCAGTTGCGCCGCCAGGTTGCGCTTGGCCGCATGGGCCAGCGCCTCGCGCGCCTGCACCTCGGCCGATACGTCGGTCGACAGGACATAGACCCCGTTGCCGTCGCGGTCCGGCGTCAGCGCGATCCGGATGCGCCGCCCCGAGGACGGGTGCGTGATCTCGAACACCTGCGGATCGCCGGCCAGCGCCCGCGCCACCCAGGGCTGCAGCGCCGCACAGGTCGGCGCGCCGAGCGCCTCGTGCAGGGTCATGCCGACGATGTTGTCGGCTGCGCCCGGAAAGACCACCGGCAAGCGGCGGTTCGAGAAGGTATAGCGAAACTGCGCGTCCATGTGCGCGATATGGGCCGGGACCATCTCGGTCACCTGCCGGGTGCGCGCCTCGGTCCGGGTGAGGACGCGCTGCGCTTCTTGCAGGGCGGCATTGGTCGCGGCCAGTTCCCGGTTTGCCGCCGCCAGGCTTTCGGCGTTCAGCAGCACCTGTTCGGACAACGCGTCCGATCGGGCGCGCAGCAGCGCCTCCTGCTGCTTGATGCGGGTGATGTCGGTATAGACCGTGACCCAGCCCCCCTGGCTCAGCGGCGCGCCCTCGACCGCGATCCACTGGCCGTTGGCGCGTTCTCGTTCGAAGTAGTGCGGCTGGAACGTGCGCGCCTGATCCACCCGCAGGGCCACGGCGGCATCCGTGTCGTCCTGGGCGCCGTATTCACCGCGCAGCACCAGGTAGCGGATCGTATCCTCGAAGCTGGCACCCGGCTGGGTCAGCGCGTCCGGCAGGTCGAACATCGACTGGTACTGCGTGTTGGCTACCGCAAGGCGCAGGTCGGCGTCGAAGATCGACAGCGCCTGGCCGATCAGGTTCAGCCCCGACCGCGTCAGGTCTGCACGGATTTCGGCCCGCGTCAGCAGGCCGGTGTCGGGTGCGGAATGGGCCATGGGTGTCTCCTCCGCAATCAGGGTTAGCACCGGCGCGCAATCTGCGGAAGCGCTGTAACATTTGGTTGGAATCCGGACAAACTGGCGCAAGGATTGGTGCCGAAGGTGAAGCGGTCATCGGGGCGGAGGAGGTCCCGGCGACCAAAGCTAAGAAACGCCATGTACCTGGGGAGGAAACATGACGGACCGGCAGCCGCCTGCGGGCGATTTGCGATCTGTTCCCGCGCTTCTGGCGCGGAACGTGGCCCGCTTCGGCAATCGGCCGGCTTATCGCGAGAAAGAGTACGGGATCTGGCAAAGCTGGACCTGGGCGCAGGCGGCCGCCGAGATCCGGGCGCTGGCGCTTGGGTTCCTGGCGCTTGGGGTGAAGCCCGGCGATCACGTTGCGATCATCGGGCGCAACCGTCCGGCGCATTACTGGGGCATGATTGCCGCGCAGATGTGCGGCGCGGTTCCCGTCCCGCTCTATCAGGACGCGGTGGCCGAGGAGATGGCCTACGTGCTGGACCATTGCGGCGCGCGCTTCATCCTCTGCGGCGATCAGGAGCAGGTGGACAAGGTGCTGGAAGTCGAGCGGGCAACCGGCGCGCTGGCCCAGATCATCTATACCGACAAGCGGGGCATGCGGAAATACGACCATTCCCGCATGAACGCGCTGGCCGACGTGCAGGCCGAAGGGCGGGCGGCCGCGCAGCGGCTTGGGCCGCAGCTGGACGCGCTGATCGCGGGCCTCGACTACGACAGCAACTGCGTGATGCTCTATACCAGCGGCACGACGGGCAAGCCCAAGGGTGTCGTCCTGTCCAACCGCAACATCATCGAGACCGCGAAGAACACCGCAGAATTCGACCGCCTCGACCAGCGGGAAGAGATCGTGGCATATCTGCCTATGGCTTGGGTGGGCGATTTCATCTTCTCGATGGGCCAGGCGATGTGGTCGGGCTTCACCGTGAACTGCCCCGAGGGCGCGCACACGATGATGACCGACATGCGCGAGATCGGGCCCACCTATTTCTTCGCGCCGCCGCGCGTCTTCGAAGGCCAGCTGACCTCCGTGATGATCCGCATTGAAGATGCGGGCCGGGTGAAGCGCTGGCTGTTCAGGAAGGGCATGGAGATCGCCCGCCGCACCGGCCCCGCACTGCTGGACGGCAAGCCCGTGTCCTTCGGCGAGCGCATCGCCTATGGGGTTGGCAAGATTTTCGTCTTTGGGCCGCTGAAGAACACGCTGGGCCTGTCGCGGGTGCGCGTGGGCTATACGGCGGGCGAGGCCATCGGGCCCGAGATCTTCGACTTCTACCGCAGCCTCGGCATCAACCTGAAGCAGCTCTACGGCCAGACCGAGGCGTCGGTCTTCATCACCCAGCAGCCCGACGGCCAGGTGCGGTCCGACACGGTGGGTGTGCCCAGCCCTGGGGTCGAGGTGCGGATCGGCGAGAACGGAGAGGTCTATTACCGCAGCCCCGGCACCTTCGTGGAATATTACAAGAATGCCGAAAGCACGGCCTCGACCAAGGACCCGCAGGGCTGGGTCGCCACCGGCGATGCGGGCTTCTTCGAGGAGGCGACCGGCCACCTGCGCATCATCGACCGGGCCAAGGATGTCGGAAAGATGGCCGATGGGCGGATGTTCGCGCCCAAGTATGTCGAGAACAAGCTGAAGTTCTATCCCAACATCCTGGAAGCCGTCGTGATCGGGAACGGCCGCGACTATTGCACCGCGATGATCAACATCGACCTGTCGGCGGTCGGCAATTGGGCGGAACGCAACAACATCTCCTATGGCAGCTATCAGGAGCTTGCGGGTCATCCGCAGGTCTATGCCACCATCAGGGAACATGTCGAGGCCGTGAACCGGTCCGTGGCAGAGGACCCGATGCTGTCTGGATGCCAGGTCCACCGCTTCCTGGTCCTGCACAAGGAGCTGGACCCCGACGACGGAGAGATGACCCGCACCCGTAAGGTCCGCCGGGCCGTCATCAACGACAAGTTCGCCGACCTGGTCGCCGCGCTCTATGACGGGTCGTCCAGCATCCACACCCGGACCGAGGTGACCTACGAGGACGGCCGCAAGGGCCAGATCAGCGCGACGCTGCGGATCGAGGACGTGCGCGTCTTCGGCGGCGCGACCCAGCAGAAGGTGGCCGCCGAATGATGCAGGCACATGAGGGATACGTGACTGACGACGGCCGCCAGATCGGCGGCACGGTGATGGAGCTGAAGAACATCACCCTGCGCTTCGGCGGCGTGGTGGCCATCAAGGACATCAGCTTCGACATCCGCCAAGGCGAGATCCGCGCGATCATCGGCCCGAACGGGGCCGGCAAGTCGTCGATGCTGAACGTCATCTCGGGCTTCTACCATCCGCAGGAGGGCGAGGTCTGGTTCAAGGGCTATCGCCGCGGCCCCATGAAGCCCTACCAGGTCGCGCGCTTGGGCATCGCGCGGACCTTCCAGAACATCGCCCTGTTCGACGGGATGTCGGTGCTGGACAACATCATGACCGGTCGGCTGAACAAGATGAAGGCGGGCTTCCTGTCGCAGGCCATGTGGTGGAGCACGGCCGAGCGCGAGGAGAACGAGAACCGCGAGGCGGTCGAGAAGATCATCGACTTTCTGGAAATCCAGAACATCCGCAAGACGCCGGTGGGCCGGCTGCCTTACGGCCTGAAGAAGCGGGTCGAGCTGGCCCGCGCCTTGGCCGCCGAACCGCAGCTGCTGCTTCTGGACGAGCCGATGGCGGGCATGAACGTCGAGGAAAAGGAGGACATGTCGCGCTTCATCCTCGACGTGAACGACGAATTCGGCACCACGATCTGCCTGATCGAACACGACATGGGTGTCGTCATGGACCTGTCCGACCGCGTGGTCGTGATGGATTACGGCAGGAAGATCGGCGACGGCACGCCGGATCAGGTGCGCAACAACCAGGACGTCATCGACGCCTATCTGGGGGTGGCCCATGACTGACAGGCCCATGACCGACAGGAAGGGGACCAACTGATGGACCAGCTGATTTTCGGGGCCGAGGTGTTTCTGAACGGCCTGATGACCGGTGTCATGTATTCGCTGGTGGCCTTAGGCTTCGTGCTGATCTTCAAGGCATCGGGCGTCTTCAACTATGCCCAAGGGGTGCTGGCGCTGTTCGCGGCGCTGACGCTGGTCGGCATTCAGCAGGGGCAGGTGCCCTTTGCGCATCTGATCAACGCGGCCTTCGGCACCAGCCTGCACCATTTCGGCTGGACCGTGCCGTCAATCCTGGCCATCGCGCTGACGGTGCTGGTGATGGTCGTTCTGGCATTCCTGATCGAGAAGCTGGTCCTGCAGCACCTTGTCGGGCAGGAGCCGATCATCCTCTTCATGGCGACCATCGGCCTGGCGTATTTCCTGGAAGGTCTGGGCGACGTCATGTGGGGCGCCGACATCAAGACGCTGGACGTGGGCCTGCCGCAGGGCATCTCGGACGGTATCGAATCCATCACCGCCGGCTGGTTCGGCTATGGTTTCTTCATCGACCGGCTGGACATCTGGGCCACGGTCATCGCGGCGCTTCTGGTCGCGGCGCTGGTGGCCTTTTCGCAATACACCAAGCAGGGGCGCGCCATGCGGGCCGTGGCCGATGACCACCAGGCGGCGCTGTCGGTGGGGATCAGCCTGCGCTTCATCTGGGTCATGGTCTGGTCCATTGCCGGCTTCGTGGCGCTGGTCGCGGGCATCATGTGGGGCACCAAGTCGGGAGTCCAGTTCAGCCTGTCGCTGATCGCGCTCAAGGCGCTGCCGGTGCTGATGCTGGGCGGCTTCACCTCGATCCCTGGCGCGATCGTCGGCGGCCTGATCATCGGCGTGGGCGAGAAGATGTTCGAATTCATCGTGGGTCCCATGGTCGGCGGCGCGACCGAGACATGGTTCGCCTATGTCCTGGCGCTGATCTTCCTCGTGTTCCGTCCGCAGGGCCTCTTTGGCGAACGCATCATCGAGAGGGTGTGACCGTGCTTCATCTTCCGTCTGAACATATCGCGGGCGTGCGCATGGCCGCCACGACCCGGAAAGGAGAGCGGGCATGATCTATCGTGAGGCGGGCGACTTCAAGACCAGCTACCGCGACGACAGCCAGACCTTTCCGATCCGGCTAGACCGGTGGGGATACTATGCGATCCTGGCGGTGGCCTTCGGGATCATCCCCTTCGTCATCAACGACTATTGGGCCAACGCGGTGCTGGTGCCGTTCCTGATCTACGCGATCGCGGCCCTCGGGCTGAACATCCTGACCGGCTATGCGGGTCAGGTCAGCCTGGGGACCGGTGGCTTCATGGCGGTGGGCGCCTATGCGGTCTACAAGCTGATGACGGCGTTCCCCGACATCAGCATCCTGATCCACATCCTGCTGGCGGGGGGCGTCACGGCGGTGGTCGGCGTTCTCTTCGGGCTGCCCTCGCTGCGGATCAAGGGCTTCTACCTTGCGGTGGCGACGCTGGCCGCCCAGTTCTTCCTGATCTGGCTCTTCAACAAGGTGCCGTGGTTCTACAACTACTCGGCCTCAGGGCAGATCACCGCGCCCGAACGCACCGTGCTGGGCCACGCGGTCACCGGACCCGCGACCAGCGCGCCCGCCAAGTACCTCGTCTGCCTGGTGATGGCCTTCCTGCTGGCCTGGCTGGCACGGAACCTGACGCGGGGGATGCTGGGGCGCAAGTGGATGGCCATCCGCGACATGGACATCGCGGCCGAGATCATCGGCGTCGATCCGCTGCGCGCGAAACTGTCGGCCTTCGCGGTCAGCAGCTTCTTCATCGGCATCGCGGGCGCGCTTCTGTTCGCGGTCTACCTGGGCGCGGCCGAGGCGGGCGAGGCCTTCGGCATCAACAAGAGCTTCCTCGTCCTTTTCATGATCATCATCGGCGGGCTTGGCAGCATCTTCGGCAGCTTCGCGGGCGCGGCCTTCATGGTGCTGATGCCGGTCCTGCTGAAGAACCTGCTGGTCGGCACCCTCGGCTGGCCCACCGATCTTGCCGCACATATCGAGCTGATGATCGTCGGGGGCCTGATCGTCGCCTTCCTGATCGTGGAACCTCACGGGCTGGCGCGCCTGTGGCGGCTGACGAAGGAAAAGCTGCGACTCTGGCCGTTCCCGCACTGACACAACGACCGGGCAACCGGCGCATTCCATCTTTGGGAGGAGATACGGATGAAAACGAAACTGACCGCGCTGGTGGTGGCGGGGATCATGGCGGGCGCGCCCGCGATGGCGGACCTGGTGGTTCCGAACCTCAGCTATCGCACCGGGCCCTATGGCGCCAACGGCACGCAATATGCCGACGGGTTCAACGATTACTTCACGCTTCTGAACGAACGCGACGGCGGCATCGGCGGCGAGATGATTAAGGTCCCGGAATGCGAAACCGCCTACAACACCGAAAAGGGTGTCGAGTGCTATGAGGCGACCAAGGACAGCGGCGCGCTGGTCTATAACCCGCTGTCGACCGGGATCACATATCAGCTGATCCCGAAGGTCAGCGTGGACAAGAAGGTCCTCTATACCCCCGGCTATGGCCGCACCTCGGCCAAGAACGGCGAGGTGTTCGAATGGATATTCAACGCGCCCGCGAACTATTGGGACGGCGCGTCGGTCGCGATCAAGCACCTGCTGGACGAAAATGGCGGCAGCCTGGAAGGCAAGAAGATCGCGCTGGTCTATCACAACAGCGCCTATGGCAAGGAGCCGATCCGCACATTGCAGGAGCTGGCCGAAAAGCACGGCTTCACCCTGTCCGAGATCCCGGTCGAGGCACCCGGCCAGGAGCAGGGCAGCCAGTGGCTGCAGATCCGCCGCGACCGGCCCGACTATGTCATCATGTATGGCTGGGGCGTCATGAACCAGGTCGCCATCCAGGAGGCCGCGAACATCCGCTTCCCGATGGAGAACCTGATCGGAATCTGGTGGGCCGGGTCCGAGATCGACGTCGAGCCTGCGGGCGCGGGGGCCGATGGTTACAAGTCGGTGACCTTCAACGGCGTGGGCCAAGACTATCCGCTCTATGACGACCTTCAGCAGTACGTGATCGACCCGGGCAAGGCCAGCCAGGGCGGCCAGCATGTCGGTTCCGCCGTCTATTCGCGCGGCATGTACGCAGCCGTCGTCATCGCCGAGGCGATCCGCACGGCGCAGGAGATGTCCGGCACTTCGGACATCACGCCCGAGCAGCTGCGCGAGGGGTTCGAGAACCTCGACATCACGCAGGAACGGCTGGTCGAGATCGGTCTGCCAGACTTCGGTCCCCCGATCCAGCTGAGCTGTTCCAACCACGGCGGCAGCGGCATGGCACGTATCCAGCAGTGGGACGCGGACGAGGGCAAGTGGAACCTGATCACCGAGTTCACCGAGCCCGACCAGGAGGTCGTGCAGCCGCTGATCGAGGAAGACAGCCAGGCCTATGCGACCGAGGCCGGCATCACGCCGCGCGACTGCTGACGCCACGCGACGACCCCGGCGGCCGGTCCGCCGGGGTTCCAACAAGGGGGACCGCCATGTTCGACGCCGACCGGACCGAGACGCTTCTGGACGTCAACAATATCGAGGTGATCTATAATCACGTCATCCTGGTCCTGAAGGGCGTCAGCCTGACCGTGCCCAAGGGCGGCATCACCGCGCTTCTGGGGGGCAACGGGGCGGGTAAGACGACGACGCTGAAGGCCATCTCGAACCTGCTGGCCAGCGAGCGGGGCGAGGTGACCAAGGGCACGATCACCTACCGCGGCGAAAACGTCGCCGACCTGAACCCCGCCACGCTGGTCCAGCGCGGCGTCATCCAGGTCATGGAGGGCCGCCACTGCTTCGAGCACCTGACGGTGGAGGAGAACCTGCTGACCGGCGCCTATACCCGTCGGGATGGGTCTGCGGCGATCAAGCGCGATTTGGAGATGGTCTATGACTATTTCCCCCGCCTGCGCGAGCGCCGGAAAAGTCAGGCCGGCTATACTTCGGGTGGGGAACAGCAGATGGTCGCGATGGGCCGCGCGCTGATGTCGCGCCCCGAGATGATCCTGCTGGACGAGCCGTCGATGGGCCTGGCCCCACAGCTGGTCGAGCAGATCTTCGAGATCGTGAAGGCCGTGAACGAGGGCGAGGGCGTGACCTTCCTTCTGGCCGAGCAGAACACCAACGTGGCGCTGCGCTATGCCCACAAGGGTTATATCCTGGAAAACGGCCGTGTGGTGATGGACGGGCCCGCTGCGCAACTGCGCGAGAATCCGGACGTCAAGGAATTCTACCTGGGCATGTCGGACGAAGGGCGAAAGTCCTTTCGTGACGTGCGCAGCTATCGCCGCCGCAAGCGCTGGCTGGCCTGAGGAACGCAACATGGCTGCATTTTACGACGATCTGGAAACCCGCGACGACGATATGCGGGCCGAGGCGCTGGCCCATGCCCTGCCCGCCGCCATCTCTCGTGCCAGGACTGCCCCGGCGCTGGCGCGGCTGTTGCGCGACGTGGACCCGGCCAGCATCATCGACCGCAGCGCGCTGGCCCGGCTGCCCGTGATCCGCAAGGCCGAGCTGTCCGAGGCGCAGCGACGCTCGCCACCGTTCGGCGGCTACACGACGCGGCTGGCGACCGAATTCGACCATGTCTTCCAGAGCCCCGGCCCGATTTACGAGCCCGGCCGCCGTGACGGCGACTGGTGGCGGCTGGGGCGATTCCTGCACGCGTCGGGCGTGGGCCGTGGCGACATCGTTCAGAACTGCTTCGGCTATCACCTGACACCTGCCGGGATGATGTTCGAATCGGGCGCGCGGGCCGTGGATGCCGCCGTCCTGCCCGCCGGCACGGGGCAGACCGAGCTGCAGGTCCGTGCCGCCGTCGATATCGGCACGACCTGCTATGCGGGCACGCCCGACTTCCTCAAGGTCATCCTGGACCGCGCCGACGAGATGGAAGAGCAGCTGTCCTTCACCCGTGCCGTCGTCGGCGGCGGCGCGCTGTTTCCGTCGCTGCGCCAGCTTTACGCCGACCGCGGGATCGTGACGCGGCAATGCTATGCGACCGCCGATCTGGGCAATATCGCCTATGAGACCGACGCGGTGGACGGAATGGTGGTCGACGAAGGCGTCATTGTCGAGATCGTGCGTCCCGGGACCGGCGATCCGGTTCCCGATGGCGAGGTTGGCGAGGTTTTGGTGACCACGCTGAACCCAGACTATCCTCTGGTGCGATTTGCGACAGGCGATCTGTCGGCGGTGCTGCCTGGCACCAGCCCCTGCGGCCGAACGAACATGCGGATCAAGGGCTGGATGGGGCGGGCCGACCAGACCACCAAGATCAAGGGCATGTTCGTGCGCCCCGAACAGGTCGCGGCGCTGGTCGCGCGCCACCCCGAGATCGCGCGCGCCCGCGTCATCGCCGACCGCGAGGGCGAAATGGACGTGATGACCGTGCAGCTGGAAACCATCGCGGACGGCGGCGGCTACGCGGCCTCGGTCATGGACACGCTGAAGCTGCGCGCCGAAGTCCAGGTGGTTCCCGTCGGCAGCCTGCCCAACGACGGCAAGGTGATCGAGGACCGCCGCCGCTACGATTGAACCTCAATGCGCGGCATTTGATCCGTTAACTTGTTTGAAACCTTAGTTTCCGCGACGTTGACGCCTGGCTGGAACAAGAGGTGTCATCATGGCTGCGGGCAAGGGGTTGAACGGTCCCTCGATCATCATCAAGCGGATTGAGGTCGCAGGCGAAGGCGGCCATCACGGCGGTGCCTGGAAGGTTGCCTATGCGGACTTCGTTACCGCGATGATGGCCTTTTTCCTGCTGATGTGGCTGCTGAACGCCACGAACGAGGAACAGCGCAAGGGGCTGGCCGACTATTTCACGCCCAGCATGATCCGAACGCCCGGGTCGGAGGGCGACGGGCAGGACAAGGGCGTGCGCCACGCGATCGAGGCGCCGCTGCCCGACAGCGAGAAAGCGGGCGACTTCGACCAGGTGGCGAAGGCCGTGCAGGACAGCCTGACCGGTACGGGCGCCGAATCGATGCAGCTGACGAACCTGCTGAAGCACGTCGTCACGCGCATGACCGATGAGGGCCTGGTGATCGAGCTGAACGACCTGACCGACGCACCGCTGTTCGTCGAGGACACGGCCCAGCCCCAGTCCGCTCTTTCCGAGTTGTCGCGCATCATCGCCAATGTCATCGGCCG
Source organism: Paracoccus beibuensis (assembly GCF_026162625.1). Classification (GTDB taxonomy): domain Bacteria; phylum Pseudomonadota; class Alphaproteobacteria; order Rhodobacterales; family Rhodobacteraceae; genus Paracoccus; species Paracoccus beibuensis. Next base: position 32,210 of record NZ_JAOTBD010000005.1, read on the forward strand.
CACGCGCAACCAGGTCGCGATCTCGGGCCATGTGCGCGCCTATCCCGAAACGCTGGTCTCCTCGCCCGTCTGGCCGCTGTCGGATGCCCGGGCGCATGCCCTGCGCAACCTCTTGGAAGCCGCCGACTTCGATCCGGACCGCATCCAGCGCGTCAGCGGCTATGCCGACCGCAAGAACCGCCAAGGCAATCCCATGGACCCGCGCAACAACCGGTTGGAGCTGATTTTACTGAGATAGCCTTGGCGATTAGGCGAATCTTAAGCCTTGTCGGACAGGGTGACGGACAAGACCGAAATCAGAAAGGTGTCTGTCCATGTCCATCTCCTCTGCGATGAATGCCGGCGTCGCCGGCCTGTCCGCGAACTCCTCTCGGCTCGGCACGATCTCGGACAATATCGCGAACGCCTCGACTTTCGGCTACAAGCGCGTCGAGACGGAGTTCGACTCGATGATCGTCGGATCGGGGCGCGGATTGTACACGGCGGGCGGCGTGCGGACCTCGACGCAGCGGGTGGTCACGCAGGACGGCGCCGTCGTCACCACCACCCACCCGCTGGACCTTGCGATGACCGGGCGGGGCATGCTGCCGGTCACCACCCTGGCCAATGTCACCGCAGGTGGCGATGCGGAACTGCTGATGACGCGCACCGGGTCGTTCCGGCCGGATGCCAATGGCATCCTGCGCACCGAAAGCGGTCTGGTCCTGATGGGATGGCCGACGGCATCGGACGGCAGCATGCCGCTGGTTCCCCGTGACACCCCCGGCGCGCTGCAGCCCATCAAGGTCGAGACGAACCGCCCCGTCGGCGATCCGACCACCCGGGTGCAGATCGGCGCCAACCTGCCCGCGACCGAGACGGCGACAGCGGCCGACGGCACGTCGATCCCGGTCAAGATCGAATACTTCGGCAATCTCGGCACCTCGGAATCGCTGGATGTCACCTTCACCCCCGTCGTCGGTGGGGCCGGGATGTCGAACGAATGGCAGGTCCAGATCCGCGACACGGCCTCGGGCGGGGCGGTCGTCGGCACGTTCAACGTCGTCTTCGACGACACGCAGGCGCTTGGCGGCAGCATTGCGACCGTCACGCCGGGCGCTGGAACCAGCTATGATGCCGCCACGGGAACGATCCCACTGACCGTCGGCGGGGGCGAGCTGGAGCTGTTCATCGGCAGCCCCGGCGGCTTTACCGGCCTGAAGCAGCTTGCCGCGCCCTTCTCGCCATCGGGGATCACACGCAACGGTTCGCCCGCAGGCCAACTCGTCAGCGTCGAGATCGACAATGCGGGTCTGGTCAACGCCACCTATGACACGGGCTTTATCAAGACGCTCTTTCGCGTGCCGGTCGTTGACGTGTCGAACCCGAACGGGCTCATTGCGACCGAGGGGCAGGCCTTCAAGCCGTCGCGCGAATCGGGCAGCTTCTACCTGTGGGACGCCGGATCGGGCCCGACGGGCGATATCGCCGCCTATGCGCGCGAGGCCTCGACCACCGACATCGCGCAAGAGCTGACGCACCTGATCACCACCCAACGCGCCTATTCCTCGAACGCGAAGATCATCCAAACGGTCGACGAGATGTTGCAGGAAACCACCAACATTAAGCGCTGACCGGCCGGCGCGCCGCCGCATCCTCAGGAGGCATCACATGAGCATTGCCAACGCCATATCGAACGCGATGTCCGGACTTGTCGCGACAGCCCGTGGGACCGAGACCGTCGCGGCGAACCTAGCCAACGTCATGACGCCCGGCTATGCCCGGAGAGAGCTGGCGATCGGCCCCCAGCTGGCCGGCGGCGGCGTGCACATCAACGGCATCACGCGCATCGTGAACGCGAGCCTGCTATCGGAATCGCGCCTGGCGACCTCGGCTGTCGGCGACATCTCGAACAGGGCGGCGTTCTTTCGCCGGATGGAGGGCGTCGTCGGCCTGCCCGGAGAGGATGGCGCCCTGTCGACGGCGCTGACCAATTTCCGCAACGCGCTGGGATCGGCAGCCACGCGCCCCGACGACGAGATCCGCCTGACTGAGGTGGTCAACGCCGCCTCTGCCTTGACCTCGCGCCTGAACTCCGCGTCCGATGCGGTTCAGGCCGCGCGGGGAACGGCGCAGCAGGCCATTGCGTCAGACGTCGCGATCCTGAACGCCTCGCTGGAGCGGGTCGCCCATCTCAACGCGCGGATCTCGATCCTCGACGCGGACGGGAAGGATGCGTCGCCCCTGCTGGACGAACGCCAGCAGGTCATAGACCGCATCGCGGAGATCGTTCCCGTGCAAGAGGTGGCGCGGGATCGCAACAAGGTGGCATTGTTCACCTCCGAGGGCGCGGTCCTGCTGGACGGCAGCGTTCCCGCGAAGATCGGGTTTCAGGGCGCCCAGCAGGTGACGGTCGACCAGACGGTCGGCGCACCGCTCAACCTCCTGACGCTGAACGGTACCGCTTTGACGTCAGGCCAGATGCGGCTGGTTGGCGGCGGATCCTTGGCGGCGAATTTCGCCATTCGTGACGAGCTGGCGCCGCAACTGCAGCAGGAGCTGGACGCCCTGGCCTTTGATCTTCACCAGCGCCTTGCAACGGCCGACCCGACGTTGGGTGCGGCTGATGCGGGGCTCTTTACCGATAACGGCGCCCGGGCGACCCCGGCGGACGTCGCCGGCCTGGCGGGACGTCTTGCGCTGAACGCTTCGGCCGATCCGGCGCAGGGCGGTGCGGCCTGGCGCGTGCGTGCGGGCCTGCAGGCCGCATCGGGCGACCCGGTGGGCCAGACTGCCGTTCTGAACAGCCTGGCCGGCTCGCTCGACGCCGTTGCCCCGGTGCCGGCAGGCACAGGTGCCGAGGGCGAGGGCACGCTCATGAGCCGGTTCAGCACCGTCGAATCCCGCGTTGTCACCCTCCGGGTCGGGGCCGAGGGCGATCTCGCGATCCGCAGCAGCCGCCTCTCGACGATCTCGTCCAGCCTGATGGGGGAAGGGGTCGACAGCGATGCCGAGATGCAGCGCCTGCTGCAGTACGAACAGTCCTATGCCGCCAACGCGCGCGTGTTGCGCGCGGTCGACGAAATGATCAACCAGATCCTGGGGATGTAAGCCGTGACGTTGAACAGTATCAGTGACCAAGCCAGGGCCTATGCGCTGCAAGTCGCGTCCCACCGGATCAAGACGACGCTGAACACGCTGACCGCCGAGGTTGCCTCCGGCGAGGTTGCCGATGTGGGGCTGCGGTTGCAGGGCAATACCCGGACTCTGGGCGATATCGAGGGGCGCATCTCGACCATCCAGCAGTTCCAGCGCAACGGCGCCGAAGCGGCGCATCAGCTGGAAGCGATGCAGAACCTGTTCGAGGGCGTCAGGAAGAACACGACGGACCTTGGCCTCTCACTGGGAACCGACCCGTTCATCGGCAACAACGTGACGGCCCGCACCACCGAGGCGTCCGCCGCCTTCGAGACCGTGATCCAGCGGCTGAACGGAGCCGACAGCAATCGCTTCCTGCTGTCGGGCGACGCAAGCACCACGGCGCCCTTGTCGCCGGCATCCGAAATCCTGGATGCGTTGCAGGTCGCGACTGCCGGAGCCACGACCGCTGACGATGTTTTTCAGGTTGTCTCCGACTGGTTCGACGCTCCGGTCGGCGGGGGCGGGTTCCTGGATGCCGCCTATCACGGCACCGTCGGCACGATCCAGCGGATCGCGGTCAGCGAGACCATCACGATCGGCATCGACACCACGGCTGCGGCGCCGGCCGTTCGTGATCTGCTCAAGGGTCTTGCCTCGGCCGCGCTTCTCGACCGGGGTGTCCTTGCCGGGCAGCCCGATGAACAGGGGCAACTGCTGGAACAGGGCGGGCTGCAGATGATGGCGGCCGATTCGCGGTTGCTGAACGAGATGAGCCGTATCGGGATGAACCAGCAGTCGGCCGAACGGGCGCGGACGGGGAACGCCTCGGCCCTGGCCACGCTGACCGTGGCGCGAAACGAGATCCGGAGTGCCGATCCGTTCGAGACTGCGGCGGCGCTGAAGGAAGTCCAGGCGCAGCTTGAATCGCTCTATACGGTCACGGCGCGCCTGTCGAACCTCAAGCTGGTGGATTACCTGCGGTGAAGAAGCTCATTTCAGCCCTGATCGTCTGGATCGCCTGTGCCGCAGCCGCCATCGCCGTGCCGGTACGCATCAAGGACCTTGCCGACTTCGACGGCGTCCGCGGCAACGACCTTGTCGGCTATGGCCTGGTCGTCGGCCTCGATGGAACGGGCGACGGGATGCGCAACGCCCCCTTCACCGAGGAGATGCTGGCCGGCCTTCTTGAACGCCTTGGCGTCAACGTCACAGATGACGCCCTGAGGTCGAAGAACGTCGCGGCGGTGATTGTCACGGCCGCGCTTCCGCCCTTCGCGCGATCCGGCAGCCGGATCGACGTGAACGTGTCCGCCATCGGCGATGCCAAGAGCCTGCTGGGCGGAACGCTTGTCATGACGCCGATGAAGGCGGCGGACGGCAACATCTATGCCGTGGCCCAAGGCTCGATCATCGCAGGCGGCGCGTCGGCCGAAGGCGATGCCGCGCGCGTTGTGGAGGGTGTGCCGACGACCGGCAGCATCCCCGTAGGCGCGCGGGTCGAACGCGAGGTCGAATTCGACTTCGCCGGCATCGACAACATCCGGATCGCGCTGCGCAATGCCGACTTCACCACCGCCACGCGGGTCGAGGATGCGATCAATCGCGACTTCGACCGCCAGCTGGCGGTCACCCTGGACAGCGGTACGGTTGTCGTCGATTTTCGCAACCTCGGCGACGTGAACCCCGCCCGCGTCGTCGGCCGCATCGAGAACCTTCTGATCGAGCCGGAGGACCGCGCCAAGGTCGTGATCGACCACAAGTCCGGCACGATCGTGGTGGGCGAACGCGTCCGGATCTCTCGGGTGGCCGTGTCGCAGGGCAACCTGACGCTGCGGGTCAGCGAAGCTCCGATCGTGTCTCAGCCCAACCCGTTCGCGCAAGGCGAGACGGTGACAGTTCCGCGCACTGCGGCCGAACTGCGGCAGGAGCCCGGCATCGGCTTTGTCGAGGTCGCAGGAGAGACGAACCTCAGCGATCTGGTCGACGGGTTGAACGCCTTGGGCGTCAGACCCCGAGACATGATCGACATCCTGAAGTCGATCCATTCGGCCGGCGCGCTGCACGCCGACCTGATCATCGATTAGCGGGCGAACCCGACCGTTCCCGCAGCGCCCCGCTGAGCGCTGACATTGCCAGGGCCGCCGTCGCGGCTCTGGTCTGCCTGTAAAAGCCACCCCGGCGCATGGCCCGCAAGGCGTGCGGGCCGGACGCGTGCAGCATGATCTCCAACTGTTCCAGAACCCGGCGGCTTTCCACCGGCATCAGCGGCACCAGCGGGGCCAGGCTGGCTTGGTTGGCGCGCATCCAGCTTCCGAACTCTCCGGCCAAGAGCTGGCGAAGACGTGCGGCAAGGGCAGGCAGCGTATCGTTGCGGCCTACCTCGCTGCGGTCATGCTGACGATAGAGCAGCACCGGCTGGTGATCGTGGATCAGGCTGGCGCCGAAGGCCGCGGTGACCTGGTAGGCCCACCAGTCGTGGGACAGGATACCGGCCCGTTTGGCATGGGGCAGTGCCTGCCGCAGCAGGTCGACCGCGACGGGATTGAAGACCGAAGCGTTTCCCGCCATCACGGCCTGCACAAGCGCGTTGCGCAGACCCAGGGGGCGCAGGAAGCGGCGCGATGGCGCCAGCGGACGGAGTGCACTGTCGGTGATGATCGTGCGCGCAGCGTAGTGGGCCGGGCCGGCGCAGGGCGCGAGGGCAGTGACGGCGCGCTGTAGCTTTTCGGGAAGCCACAGGTCGTCCTGGTCGCAAAATGCCGCCATGGCGCCGTCGGGGACGCGTTCCAGCAGCGACAGGAAGTTGTATGTCGCCCCCGCTCCCGGGCCGGACACCCGGGTGACGCGACCGGCCGGCATCCGTTTCGCGAAGTCGTCGACGATCTGCACCGTCCCGTCGGTCGAGCCGTCGTCCGAGACGATCAGCGACCAATCCTCGTGCGTCTGCTTCGCCAGGCTGTCCAGCTGCACAGGCAGATGCGGTGCGCCCTGGAAGGTCGCCAGAAGGATCACGACATGGGAAGGCGGCATCGGAACCTCGGGATGAACGACGAAAGCCGGGGTCACCCCCGGCTCCGACCGCCTGTTTCCCTTGTCGCGCCGCGTGACGCAAGCCGTTCAGCCCGGTTGGCGGGCGATGTCCTCGATCAGAACGGCTGTCAGCGGCAGATCGGTCACGCCCTGGGCGGCCTTCAGAAGATCCTCTCGCAGCACGACCAGGTTGCGATCGGCCGTGAAGTTCCCGTCGAAGCTGCCGGTGTTGGCGTGGATCATCAGCTGGCGCAGCAGCGCGTCGCGAAGCGCATGCTCTTTCCGGCCAAGCGGACCGAGGCTGGCCCCGTCCGTCTGCAATGTCAGCGTCAGGATCATCACGTCGCGCAGGTCGCCCTGGCGCATCAACGGAACAAAGAACTGGTTCGGGAACGTGAACCAAGCAGCCTCGCCGGGCGCGGCGTGTTCCTCGTCGCCGTGCGAATCGTCGGCGGGTGCGGTTTGGCTGTCGCCGCCATGCGCATCTTCCGCGGGTTCGGCATGGCTGTCGGCGACCGGCTCTTCCGCGGCATGCCCGTCTTCGGCTGCCGCAGGTTCGCCATGCTCGTCCGGGGCGGCGTGATTCTGCGACGCCTCGGCCGTACCGGCAGCCGGAGCGTGCAGCATGTCGCCCGCGACGACGCCGCCGACAAGCGCAGCGACCGGCAGCAGCAATGGAATGATTTTCTTGATCATGGCGTGGCCTCAGTAGGGCAGGACGATATCGGCGATCTGCTGGCCGTATCGCGGCTGCTGAACGTCGGTGATCTGGCCGCGCCCGCCATAGGAGATTCGGGCCCCGGCGATGCGGTCATAGGCGATCTCGTTGCTGCGATCGATGTCGGCGGGGCGCACGAAGCCGCTGACGGTCAGCTCGCGCAGTTCAAAGTTGACGCGCACCTCCTGCGTCCCTTCGATCTGCAGGGTGCCGTTGGGCAGTGTGTCGACCACAGTCGCCGCGACCCGCAGCGTCAGCTTGTCGCGACGCGAGATGTTGCCAGACCCCTTGTAGGTCGAGGACGAGGATGCATCCGCGAGGTTGTCGAAGCTGGCGCCGTCGGGCAGCTTGTCGGACAGACGCTGCGGAATGCCGACCATCTGCGGGATCGCCAGGCTCTCGCCCGAGCTGCGGTTGCGACCGCTGCTGTTGCTGATCTCGGCGCGGTCGTCGATCTCGATCACGACGGTCAGGATGTCACCGCGGATGGCGGCGCGCCGGTCGCTGATCAGCGACGACTGCGTGCCGGCCCAGAGCGAAGCCGCGGCCTCGGGGCGACCGGAATCCAGCGGCAGGTTCAGCGGCGGGTTGGTCATCGCCAGAAACTCCTCGGTCTCGCGGGGCGAGGTCAGTTCCGGCGGCTGGCCGATATTCGCGGCGCGCGAGCAGCCCGAGGCAACCAGCGCGAGGCACAGCAGGTAAGCGGATTTCATCGTCGTTCCTCTCAATTCATCACGGCCAGCGTGCCGTCGGGCATCACCTGTGCCGTGACCGTGCTGCGCGAGCCCATGTTCATGACGCGGATCATGTCACCGGCGGCGCCGTCGGACAGGGCGCGGCCTTCGGTGTCGATCTGCAAGGCGCCCCGGCGGAAGCTGAGGCGCACGATCTGGTTGCGGCCGACCACGCGGGGGGGCTGCAGCATGTTCGCGTGCAGGGGGCGACCCTCGTAGATCGTGATGCGGGTCTGCATCCCGATGGCGGCGGACGGATCGGTGAGGCCGGGGCGGTCCGTGTCAATCACGGTCAGGTCGCCCGCGCCGATCACGCTGCCCGCAGGCAGGGTGCGGGCCGCACCAAGGCCGCCCGCCAAAGCGGCGCCAGGCAGCAGGGCCAGCAGCAGAACCAGCGCCCGCATCAGCGCACCTGCGTCGTCGCGGCCAGCATCTGGTCGGCGGCGGTGATGACCTTGGCGTTCAACTCGTATCCGCGCTGCGCCTTGATCAGCTCGGTGATCTCGCGCACCGCGTCGACCGAGCTTTCTTCCAGGTAGCCCTGCCGCAGCGTCCCCAGCCCGTCCTGTCCCGGGTTCACGACCTGCGGACCACCAGATGCGGCGGTTTCAATGAAGAGGTTCGACCCGATGGCTTCCAGGCCCTTCTCGTTTGCAAAACCCGCCAGCGTCAGCTGGCCCAGCAGCTCGGGCTCGACGCGGTCATTGAAATAGGCGTAGACCTCGCCGCCTGCATTGATCGAAATCGCGCGGGCGTCTTCGGGGATGGTGATGTTCGGCACGACCGGATAGCCGTCGGATGTCACGATCAGCCCGTCCGGCGACCGCTTCAGCCCGCCGTCGCGGGTATAGCCCGAGAGGCCCGAGGGGAGCGTGACCTCCAGGTAGCCGTCGCCCTCGATGGCCAGGTCCAGGTCGCCGCCGGTTGCGGTCAGCGCGCCCTGCTGCAGGTTCACGCTGACGGCGGTGGGCCGAACGCCCAGGCCCAGCTGGACGCCTGCCGGAATTACCGTGCCGTCGGCGGCGGTCACGCTGCCGGGGCGGGCTGCCTGCTGATAGTGCAGGTCGGCGAATTCGGCGCGACGGGCGTTGTAGCCGGTGGTGGACATGTTCGCGAGGTTGTTCGAGATGACCTCGACGCGGGTCTGCTGCGCACTCATGCCTGTGGCGGCGATCTGCAGGACTCTCATGGTGGCTCCTTAGCGGGTCATGGCGGTGATCGCGCCGCGGATCCTCTGATCCTCGCGATCCAGGAAGGACTGGCCCAGTTCGTAGGCGCGCTGGACCTCGATCATGCGGGTGATCTCGAAGATCGGGTCGACGTTCGATTCCTCGAGGAAGCCCTGGCGGATGCGGGCCTCCTCGACGGGTTCGGGGTCGCCCTCGATGCTGAAGGCGGTGCCGCCCTCATGGGTCAGGTTCATGCCCTCCGGCGCGTTGAAGAGACCGATGCGTCCGAAGGGCAGGCCGTTGGACGACAGCGTGCCGTCCGCGCCCACCGCCACCGACGACGCGCCGGCAGGCAGGATGATGGGGGCCTGCCCTTCGTCCAGCAGGCGGTGGCCGTCCGCGGTCATCAGCTCGCCCTCGGCCGAGGGCATGAAGGCCCCGGCGCGGGTCAGGCGCAGGCCTTCGGGCGCCTCGACCAGGAAGAAGCCGTCGCCTTCGATGGCAAGGTCGAGGTTGTTGTTCGTCTGCGTCAGAACGCCCTGGTTCAGGTCCAGCATCCGGCCGCGGGCATGGGCCATTGACAGGGTGTCGCCCTTTCGGTCCAGCGCGGTCAGGTGCTCGGCAAAGATCACACCCTCGCGGCGAAAGCCGGTCGTGTTGGCGTTGGCGATGTTGTTGGCGACGGTGCGCATCTCGGCCATGAGGCCGGACTGGCGGGTCAGGCTGGCATAAATCGCGTTGTCCATGTCAGCTTCCTGCGATCAGGGGGATGATTTCCCCCAGGTAGAAGTCCGACAGCGCCGTGGTCATGAAGCTCATCGAGACCCAGAAAACGACCAGCATCAGCCCGACTTTCGGCACGAAGGTCAGCGTCATTTCCTGCACCGAGGTCAGCGCCTGAAAAAGGCCGATGACCACGCCCGCGATCAGCGCCACCGCCAGAAGCGGCGCCGACATGCGGACCGTGATCAGCAGTGCCTGGCGCAGCATGTCGAAGAGGACTGTCTCGCCCATCACACCGGCATCCGCAGGATTTCCTGATAGGCCTCGACCACCTTGTCGCGGATTGCGACGACGGTATTCATGGTCATCTCGGCCTCGGCGATGGTCTGGACCAGCTGGTGCGTGCTGACCTGGCCCATCATCGCGCCGGTCGAGACCTGGTCCACCTGCGCCATCTGGGCGGCGAAATCCTCGGCCGCCTGGCCGATGCGGGTCACGGTGGAGGAGCCTTGCGCGTCCGGCGCGACGGCCTGGCGGGCGGCGGAATAGGCGTTGGCGGCGTTCAGTCCGGTGATCATCTGGGTCCCTTTCAGCGGCGGAGGAGGTCGAGAAGCGACGCGCCCATCTGGCGGGTCTGTTCGAACATGCGCAGGTTGGCTTCGTAGCTGCGGCCGGCTTCGCGGCTGTCGGCCAGCTCGATCACCAGGTCCACGTTCGAGCCCCGGTAATAGCCGTCCTGGTCGGCCATCGGATGCGCGGGGTCGTGGATGCGCGGCAGCTCGGTCTGGTCCAGGCGCAGGCGCCCGGCCTCGACCTCTCCGGTGGAGCGGCCGAAGCGGACGGCCTCCTCGAAGCTGACCAGTTTGCGGCGATAGCCAGGCGTGTCGGCATTCGCGATGTTTTCGGCGGTATGGCGCAGGCGTTCGGTTTGCGCACGCATTCCTGACGCTGCCAGTCGCAGCGGCGAGATCGGGTCGGTCATGTCGATGTTTCCTTAGCGGCGGCCCAGGCTGGCCTGCATGAGATCCAGTGCCGAGCGATAGATCCCCAGCGACAGGTCGTGCTGCCGCTTGACGTCGGCGGCGCGCACCATTTCCTCTTCCAGGGAAACGGAGTTTCCGTTGGGCGAGATCGGGTCGGTCGTCTGCATCAGCCGCGCCCCGGCCGGCGACCATTGCGGCGCGGCCATGTGCCGGGGGTCGGTCGTCCGCAGGCCGCCGCCGCCCGACGCGGCCAGTTCATAGCTTTCAGCGAAGGGCTGCAGGTCAGAGGCGCGGTATCCGGGCGTATCGGCATTGACGATGTTGCGCGTCACGGCCACCTGCCGGTCGGCGACATGCTGGCCCATTGCGCGGGCCATCCGCATCATCTCGATTTTCTCAAACATGAGGCTTCTCCTCAATCACGATAAACCCGGTCTTAACTCCGATTCGTTTAGAAACCGTTTCGGGAAACGCAATTCGCAGGTCGGACGAGGACAGCTGGATGGATAAACTTGAATCGGTCGCCCGACGCCTGGAACAGATGCGCCTGGTCCGGCATTTCGGCCGCGTGCAGTCGATCCGCGCCGGGCTGATCGGGGTCGAGGGGCTGACCGCCCATGCCTCGGTCGGCGACAGGGTCCAGATCGCGCTGCCCTCGGGCCAGCTGGGCGGAGAGATCGTAGGCCTCAGCCAGCGCAGCGCGCAGGTCCTGCCCGAGGGGACGATCGAGGGGTTGTCGGTCGGCGCCGAGGTCGAACTGGTCTTCGCCCCCCGCATCGCCCCGTGCGACGCCTGGGTCGGCCGGATCATCGACCCGCTGGGTCAGCCGCTGGACGGGCGCCCGCTGCCGCAGGGGCTGGTGGCCCGCAGCTTCCGGACCGAGGCGCCGCCTGCGGTGACGCGCAAGCGGCTTGGCAAGAGGATCTCGACCGGTCTTGCCGTCTTCGATACGCTTCTGCCGCTGGTCGAAGGGCAGAGGACCGGCCTCTTTGCGGGCTCCGGCGTCGGCAAGTCCACGCTGCTGTCGCAACTGGCCAAGGGCGTGCATGCGGATATCGTCGTTATCGCCATGATCGGCGAACGCGGGCGGGAACTGCGCGAATTCGTCGAGAAGACCATGGGTCCCGAGGGGATGGCCCGCACCGTCATCGTGGCGGCGACGTCGGACCAGTCGCCGCTGATCCGGCGGCGGGCAGCCTGGGCCGCAATGAGCGTGGCCGAGCATTTTCGCGACGCGGGCAGGCACGTCCTGTTCCTGGCCGATTCGATCACCCGCTTCGCCGAGGCGCACCGGGAAATCGCCCTGGCGGCGGGGGAGCCTGCCAGCTACCGCGGTTTTCCGCCGTCGGTGTCGAACCTGATCATGGCGCTGGCCGAACGCGCGGGTCCCGGACCCGAGGGGATGGGCGACATCACCGGCATCTTCAGTGTCCTCGTCGCCGGGTCGGACATGGAGGAGCCGGTGGCCGACATCCTGCGCGGGACGCTGGACGGACATGTCGTGCTGGAGCGCTCGATCGCGGAACGCGGGCGGTTTCCCGCGGTCGATGTGGTCAGGTCCGTGTCACGCAGCCTGCCGGACGCAGCCAGCGCAGCCGAGAACGGCCTGATCGGGCGCGCCCGCGCCGCGCTTGGCGCCTATGCGGAATCCGAGCTGATGATCCGCGCGGGCCTTTACGCGCCCGGCTCGGACGCGAAGCTGGACGAGGCCGTGCGCCTGTTTCCGCAGCTCGACGACTTTGTGGCCCGGCGCTGCCCCACCACCGCCGACAGCTTCGCGGCGCTCGAGGCGGCGCTGAGGCTGCCGATGCGAAGCCGGGCCTGACCGGGATCAATGTGCAACCTTTGTCCTTCGGCGCGCGTTTGGCTGGTTAATCAATGTTATACGCCCGGCTGCGGCCATTGCGCGCCATATGCTGATTTGCAAGTGTCCGGCAGCCGAAGAAGGAAGGACGTGCATTGGCGATAACCGACTATTTTGTTCGCTTTCTTCAACGGCGTGACAGTCTGCCAGACAAGGACCTGGCGCGCCTGCGCGCGATCCGGACCCAGCACGTCAGCTTCGCGCCCGGAGAGGTGATCGTCCCGGCCGATCGTACCGCGCGACGCAGCTGCATGATGCTGCGCGGCATGTCGGCGCGGTCGCACCGGTTGGTCGGACGTCCCGACGAACGCGTGATCACGGCGCTGCACGTCCCGGGCGACTTCGTCGACCTGCACGGGTTCGTCCTTGCCGGTCTGGAACATTCCGTTGTCGCCGTGGGCTCGGCTGAGGTCGAGTTCATCGACCACGCCGAGTTGATCGACATCACCGAGAACTTCCCGCACCTGACCCGGCTTTTGTGGATGGCGACGCTGATCGACGCGGCCATTCACCGCCAGTGGCTGGTGGCGGCCGCCTCGCTGCGGTCGAGCGCGCATCTCGCGCATCTTCTGTGCGAGATCTACACGCGGCTGAACGCTGTCGGTGCTGCCGCGGACCAGGAGTTCTCGTTGCCACTGCTGCAGCGCGAACTGGCCGACATCCTGGGTTATTCGCCCATCCACGTGAACCGTGCCGTGCGCGACCTGCGGGATCGCGGCCTGATTCGCTGGTCCGGTGCCGACATCACGATCATCGACTGGAAGGGCCTTGCAACCCTGGCGCGATTCGACCCAACCTACCTGGATATCGAGCGGCTGAGCCGCTGAGTCATTCGCAAAGCCGCCACCCGCCGTTCCGCGCGGCCAGGTCGAGGTGCAGGTGGTCGTCATGGGCGGCATTCGACCCCGGCCCCAGCACCGTCGTGAACAGCAGGCAGGCCGTTCCCCGCGCCGCGCGCAGGAAGCTTTCGGCGCTGTCGCCGTCGCCGGCGCGCGGCAGGACGGTCAGCGGCGCTGACCCCGTCAGCTGAAATCCCATGATGTCGATGGCATTGCCGTAGGCGTGTTCCGAGGGCTTGGGATCGGCGGCGCCGGTTCCGACGCGGTCACGGCAGGTATAGGCAGGACCGGTCTGAAGCGCCTCGATCCGCGGCGCGCCCGGCAGCAGCGCCGCGGCAGGTTGCAGGAAATCGCGCGTCCAGAAGCCCAGGGCGCGGGCAGTGTCGCAGCGCATCACGGGATCGCCGGTCAGTTGGATGCCCGGAACGATCTCGCTGACCCGGATGGGCCGGGCGATGCCGCAGTCGCGGTTGTCGGCATCGGTCACCGGCTGCTCGACCACATAGCGCGTCCGCAGAAGCGACAGGGCCAGGCGGCAGGCGGCAAAGCTTTCGTCGCTTTCCGCCAGGGTGAACCAGACCGGCGGCGGGGGTGGACCGAAGGCTTCGGCCGGCGCCTGGTCGGCCTCCGCAGGCGCCTCCTGGTCGGAGGGCTTCGGCGCGGGCTCTTGCGCATCGACGGGACCCGCTGGTGCTGGCGCGCCATCGGGCGCGGGCCGCGGTTCCTGCGATGCCTCCTCGGTGGCCTCGGCAGGGCGCTCGGGCGGACGCATTTCCGTCGTCGCGGGTGCCTCGGGCGGCCGGTCCTGGGCGAAGACGGGCGCATGCGCCGCCAGAAGCATAGCGCAGGCGGCGGTGCAAAGCGCCCGGAGCGTCATGGTTGCGCATCCTCCAGCGGGGGAACGACGAAGCCCTCGGGCAGCGCATCGCTCAGCGCGTTGCTGAGCGGATCGGCCGGCTGCTCCTCGGCCGGTGCCGGTGCCGGCTCGGCCGTCTGCGCGGGCAGGGGCGTCGCTGCCGTGGCGCCGAGCTCCGGCAGGCTGAGCGGCGCTTCGGTGACAGGCGCGTCCGGCGTCGGCGTGCCTTCCGGCAGCGCGATATCGGCAACGGGCGGAGCGGTCACCGTGGGCGCGCCCGTCGCCTCGGCGATGGTCATGCCAGCGGGAAGGAACTCGACCGTGGTGCCGCCGATGGCAACCATGCCGGCCAGTTCCTCGGCGTCCCAGTTGGTCAGGCGGACGCAGCCGTTCGACTGGTTGCGGAACAGCTGCGACGGCGTCGGCGTGCCGTGGATGCCATAGGTGGGCTTCGTCAGCCCGATCCAGACGGAGCCCACCGGACCGTTCGGCCCCGGCGGGACGACCAGTTTGCTGTCGTTGCCTTCCTGACGGAAGTTGACGTCGGGGTTGTAGGTATAGTTCGGGTTCAGCGCCACCGTGCGGACGTTATGGGTCCCCTCGGGCGAGGGGGTCGCAGACGAACCGATGGTCGCCGGATAGTCCACGACCATGTCGCCCCGCGCGTTGTACCCGGCGACCCGACGGTTTTCCTTGTCGATGATGATCCGCGTCACCTGGCCCTTCAGCTGCGGGTTCGGCGCCATGACCTGGATGGTGACGCCTGGCACCAGTTCGATGCCGGGGTTCAGGAACTGGATGAATTTTTCATCCATGTGAAAGCGTTCGCCAAGGCGCTCGGCGACACTGGTATAGGCCATCGCCTCCATCTGCGCCTTTGCGGCATAGTCCGTGGGGATGTGGTCGACCAACCCCTCGGCATCGGCCTGGGTGATGGTATAGCTTTGCGTGACCGCGCGCGAGGCATAGGCCTGCAGCAGGTTCCAGACATGCGGGTCCATGATGCCGTCGACCGGCAGCGCGGCGCGGCGTTCGAAGGCCATGATCGCGCTCTGGCTCATGCCGCCCTTGAAGCCGTCGATGACGCCGGGCGAAGTGCCCGACCGGTCCAGCAGGATCTGCACCTTGGCGGTCAGGGCGGATCGCCCGGCCGGCAGGTCGCCCAACCCGTATTGCGCGGCCTCGATATCGGCGGCGGTGAAGGGCAGGTCGTCCTGCGCCAAGGCGGGCAGGGCAGAGGCAAGCCCGGATATGAGAGCCAGCATAAGCCGGTAGTGCATCAGGAACTCCGATCGCTTCAGGGGCAACCTTCCGGCATCGCGCGGAAGACCGCCAGATATCCGAGCGGTCACGTTTCGGTCAATTGCCTCTTGTGTTCCGCAGGGTGGAATGGCAGCCTGCATTGCGAAACGGAGGAGGTTTCGATGAGCATCCAGTTCCTGAAGACGGCCACGCTAGCCGCCGGGCTTGCCTCTGCGCTTGCCCTGCCTGCCATGGCCCAGACCACGCTGATCTATGGCGAACCCGGTCCCAACCGGGGCGCCCGTGCCGAGGCGACGCAGTGGTTCGCCGACGAGGTGGCCAAGCTGTCCGGCGGCGACCTGACGCTGGACATCACCTGGGGCGGCGCGCTCTTTTCGGAAAAGGCCGCCGTCCAGTCCCTGCGCGACGGCGTGGCGGACCTCGGAAGCGTGATCGGCGTCTATTTCCCGCAAGAGATGGTCGCCTATGGCATCGCCGACCTGCCGATCAACAACCCCGATCCCTGGGTGGGGATGAAGGCCACCGACGCGCTGATGCGCAACAACGAACAGATCAAGGCGAACCTGGCCGCGCAGAACCTGGTCTATGTCGGCACCTACACGACCTCGGCCGTGCAGATGGGCTGCAAGGGGCCTGCGGTGGCCTCGATCGACGACATTCAGGGCAAGAAGGTCCGCGGCGTCGGCGCCTATGGCCAGACCTTCCGCGACCTGGGCGCGACGCTGGTCGACATGACCGTCTACGAGGCCTACCAGGGCCTAGAAAGCGGGCTGATCGACTGCACGCAGACCTATTCCTACCTCGTCAAGGCGCTGAAATTCGATGAGGTCTTCGACAGCTATACCTTCATCGACTGGGGCCAGATCGGCGCGCTTGGCATCCTGATGAACAAGTCGATGTTCGACAGCCTCCCGCCCGAGCAGCAGGACATCATCATGACCGCCGGCGAAGGCCTTGCCGACGAGTTCGGCCGCATCATCGGCGAAGCGAACGCCGAATCGATCCAGGTGCTGGAAGACGCAGGGAAAGAAATCGTGCGCTTTTCCGACGAAGACCGCGCCGAATTGGACGAAGCCGGGCGTAAGTACATCGACGAATGGGTGGCGCGGGCCAGTGCCACGGGCCTCGACGGAGAGGCGCTGCTTGAGGAATACCGCGGCCTGATCCAGCAATACGCGACCGAGTTGGAAGAGCAGGGCTACCCGTGGGAGCGTGGGTGACCCCATGCGCCTGATCGAACGCACGCTGCTGGACATCGCGGTCCTGGCGCTGATGGCCTTGGGGGCCGTGATCTTCGCCAACGTGGCGATGCGCGCCACGATCGGCGTCAGCGTGCCGGACGCCATCATCATCGTGCGTGAACTGATGGTGGCGGCGATCATCCTGCCGATGGCTGCCGCCACGGCGGCGCGGGGGCATGTGGCGGTTACCTTCCTCAGCGACCGGATGCCGGCGGCGGTGCGCGGCCGGCTGATCCTGCTGGGCCATGTCGTGGGACTGCTGGCGCTGCTGCCGTTGATCTACGCCGCCTGGCGGGTCACCGCGCAGACCTATGTCTCGGGCGAGTTCTATTATGGCGACCTGAACCTGCTGCGCTGGCCGGGGGTGGCGCTGTTCCTGGCCGGGCTGGTGCTGATGTGGGTCCGGATCGCGGTCCTGCTGGCGGGCGACATGCGCCAGCTGCGCGCCACCGGCACCATCCTTGACGGCGACGGAAACGAGGTAGGCTGATGGACGCGATGACGATCGGGCTGGTGGCGATGTCGCTGGTCCTGCTTCTGCTGGCGCTGCGCGTGCCCATCGCCTTTGCGCTGGCGGCGGTGGCCAGCGGCGGGACCTTCCTGGTCTATGCGACCCGGACTGGCGACTGGACGCCGGAACGGGCGCTGAACCCGACCACCTCGGTCGTGTTCTCGAACTTCTTCGACCTCGTGCATTCCTATGACCTGTCGATGGTGCCGCTGTTCGTGGCGCTGGGGAACATCGCCTTCTATGCGGGCATCACGACGCGCATCTATGACGCCGCCGCCGTCTGGCTGCGCGGTCTGCCGGGCGGCGTGGCGATGGCATCGGTCATGGGCTGCGGCGGGTTTTCGGCGATCTCTGGGTCGTCCATCGCCTGCGCCTCGACCATGGGGCGGATCTGCGTCCCCGAGATGCTGCGCATGGGCTATGACCCCAAGCTTGCGACATCCTCCGTGGCGGTGGGCGGCACGCTGGGATCGCTGATCCCGCCCTCGGTCCTTTTCATCCTCTATGGCATCTTCACCGAGACGTCGATCGCGCAGCTGTTCCTGGCGGGCATCCTGCCGGGCCTGCTGTCGCTGGCGGGCATGATCCTGGTCATCGCCTGGTGGGTGGCCCGAGATCCCGCCGCCGCACCGCGCGCCGAAGGGCAGGGTGCCAGCCGGTCGCAGGCCGCGCTGGCCGCATGGCCCGCCGTCCTGCTGTTCGCGGTGATCGTCGGCGGCATCTATGGCGGCTTCTTCACCGCGACCGAGGCCGCGGCCGTCTGCGTGATCCTGACCATCGCCATCGGCTTTGCCGAGCGCCGCCTGTCCCTTGAGGTCCTCTGGCGCGCCGTCCGCGAAAGCCTGGTGCAGACTGCCGCGATCTTCCTGATCGCGGGGGCGGCCAAGATCTTCGTCAGCTTCGTCGCGCTGACCGGCATCGCCGGTGGCGTGGTGGGCTGGGTCGCTGATGCGCAGCTGTCGTTTGCCATGCTGATGCTGGTGATCGTGGTGATCTATCTGGTGCTGGGCATGTTCCTCGACCCGATCGGCATCATGGTCCTGACGCTGCCCTTCATGGTCCCGCTGGTCGAAGGTTATGGCCTGAACCTGATCTGGTTCGGCGTCATCGTCGTCAAGCTGCTGGAAATCGGGCTGATCACGCCGCCCGTCGGGCTGAACGTCTTCGTCGTCAGCAACGTCACCAAGGGCGTGGGCATCGACAAGATCTTTGCCGGCGTGTCGCGGTTCCTCGTCGTCGACCTGCTTGTGCTGGTGCTGCTGATCCTGTTCCCCGTCATCTCGATCCTGATACCGGGGTCGATGTGATACAGGACCCCCGCCCCGATTACGAGGACGACCGCAACTTCGCCACCACCCTGGCGCGGGGGCTGTCGGTCCTGCGCGCCTTCCGGGCGGGCGACGACGGGCTGACCAACGCCCAGATTGCCGAACGGACGGGGCTGCCGAAATCCACCGTGTCGCGTCTGACCTTCACGCTTGGCTGCCTGGGATACCTGACGCAGCCGCAACGCAACGACCGCTATCGGCCGGGACCGACGCTGCTGGCGATGGGCCATGTCGCGGCGGCGTCGCTGTCCTTCCTCGACCCGGCGCAGGACATGATGCAGGCGCTGGCCGACCAGACCGGCACGCTGGTCCTGTTTGCGGTGCGCGACCGCGACAAGGTGGCGCTGATGCGGACATGGCGGCCGCAGCGCGCGGCCTCGATCTGGCTGGAGGTGGGGCACCGCCTGCCCATCGGCGGCTCGTCCTCGGGGGTGGCGGTGCTGGGGTCAACGACGCGCGACGAATTTGCAAGCCTGCTGGCCGACCACCCCGAAGCGCCGCTGGACGGCGGCAGCCTCGACGCCCTGCGGCAAGAGGCCCGCGCCCAGCTGATCGGCCACGGCTATGCGGTCGTCCGGAACGAGCTTCGCTATTCGCGCAACATCTCGGCCGTGTCGGTGCCGTTCCGATCGTCGCGGCTGGCGGGGCCCGTGGCATTTTCCTGCGGCGCGCTGGACGACGTGCTGCCCGATGCCCGCATCCATGCCGAGGTCGGCCCCGCCCTGCAGGACACCGTCCACCGGCTGCAGATCCTGATCGGGCAGCAGGGGACACCCGCCTGGTCCGGCGCCCTGAACGACTGAAGGAGATCCCATGTCCGTCACCTATCGCCGCGACGGCCGCATCGGCGTCATCACCATCGACAACCCACCGGTCAATGCGCTGTCGCAGGCGGTGCGGGCCGGACTGGTGCAGGCGGCTGCGGATTTCGCCGCCGATGACCGGGCGCAGGCGGCGGTGATCCTCTGCGCGGGCCGCACCTGGGTCGCCGGGGCCGACATTTCGGAATTCGGCAAGCCGCCGGCCGAGCCGTTCCTGCCGGACGTGATCGCGGCCATCGAGGGGCTTGATAAACCCGTCGTTGCGGCCCTGCACGGCACCGCCCTGGGCGGCGGCTTGGAGCTGGCGCTTGGCGCCCATGCCCGCATCGCCGTCCCGACCGCACGGATGGGCCTGCCCGAAGTGACGCTGGGTCTGCTGCCGGGCGCCGGTGGCACACAGCGCCTGCCGCGCCTGGTGGGGCTGGAACCTGCGCTGAAGGCGATCACCTCGGCCCGGCAGATCCCTGCGCCCGAGGCCGCGGATCTGGGCCTTGTCGACCGCATCGCCGATGGTGACCTGACCTCTGCCGCCATCGCGCTGGCCGAGGAACTGGCGGGGCAGGCGCCGCGCCGCACGGGCGAACTGCCCGCGCCCGCCGCCGATCCCGCCGTGGCCGGGGCGCTGAAGACGCAGCTGTCGCAAAGCGCACGCGGCCAGATCGCGCAGGCCACCGCCGTCGACGTCGTGACCGAAGGGCTGGCGCTGCCCTTCGCCGAGGGCATGGCGATGGAACGCGCGGCCTTCCGCGCCCTCATGGACAGCCCGCAGCGCGCGGCCCTGATCCATGCCTTCTTCGCGGAACGCGCCGTCAGTCATCTACCCGAGATCGAAGGCGTCGACCCGCGCCCGCTGGACCGGATCGGTGTCATCGGCGGCGGCACGATGGGGGCGGGCATCGCGGTCGTGGCCCTGTTGGCCGGGCTGGACGTGACGCTGGTCGAACGTGACGCCGACGCGGGGACAAAGGCGCAGGCCACCGTTGCCAAGCTGCTGGACGGTTCGGTCAAGCGCGGCAAGCTGGACGCCGCACGCCGCGACGTGATCCTGTCAGGCAGCTTCCGCACCGACGCCGACTATGCCGCCCTGGGGCAGGCCGACCTGATCGTCGAGGCTGTCTTCGAATCCATGGAGGTCAAGGAGCAGGTGTTCCGTACGCTGGACCAGGTGGCCAAACCCGGGGCGGTGCTGGCGACCAACACCTCGTATCTTGACGTGAACCGGATCGCCGAAGCGACCGGCCGCCCGGCGGATGTGATCGGGCTGCATTTCTTCTCTCCCGCCCATGTCATGCGGCTTCTGGAGGTGGTGGTCGCCGACCGCACCGCGCCAGAGGTCGTGGCGACCGGTTTCACCCTGGCCAAGCGCCTGAAGAAGATCGCCGTGCGCGCCGGGGTCTGCGACGGCTTCATCGGCAACCGCATCCTGTCGCATTACCGCGCGGCGGTGGACGCGATGGTGCTGGACGGCGCCTCGCCCTACCAGATCGACCGGGCGCTGGTGGATTTCGGCTTCGCGATGGGTCCTTACGCGGTTTCGGATCTTGCAGGCCTGGACATCGGTTACATGACCCGGCAGCGCAAGGCGGCCGACCGCCATCCGCGCGACCGTGTACCGGTTTTTGCGGATCGCCTGTACGAACAGGGTCACCTGGGACGCAAGACGGGCCGCGGATACTACATCCATGGCGACGCGGCCCCGCAGGAGGACCCGGAACTGGCCCCGCTGCTGGAGCAGGTCCGCGCAGATCTGGGCATCACCCCCCGCAGCTTCAGCGACGACGAGATCGTCGCCCGAACCATGGCCGCCATGGTGAACGAGGCGGCGCGCGTGGTCGACGACGGCACCGCCCTGCGCCCGCTGGATGTCGATGTGGTGATGCTGAACGGCTATGGCTTTCCGCGCTGGCGCGGCGGTCCGATGCATTGGGCCGACCGTCAGGGCCTGCAGGCGATCCTGGACGACATCCGCTGCTTCGCCGCCGCCGATGACCACTTCTGGCAGCCTGCCGACCTGCTCAGCGACCTTGTCGCGGACGGGCGGGGCTTTGCCGATCTGAACGAAGGAACCAAGCCATGAAGCAACCCATCATCGTCCAGGCCGCCCGCACCGGCATCGGCAAGGCCAAGCGCGGCGCCTTCAACATGACCCACGGCGCGGTCATGGCCGGCGCCACCGCGCGTGCCGTCGTTGACCGCGCCGGCATCGACCCGGCGCTGATCGAGGACAGCATCTGGGGCTGCGGCTATCCGGAGTACGTCACCGGCGGAAACATCGCCCGCCAGGCGGTGATCCGCGGGGGCCTGCCGGACAGCATCGCCGGCGCCACGGTGAACCGTTTCTGCGCGTCCGGGCTGCACGCCCTGGCGATGGGCGCGCAGATGGTCGCGCATGAAGGCGCGCGCGCCGTACTGACCGGTGGCGTGGAAAGCATATCGCTGGTCCAGCCGCCGGTGCGCCATTCGCGCGAAGCTTGGATCGAGGCGAACCGCCCCGACCTCTACATGACCATGATCGAGACCGCCGACAACGTCGCCGCCCGCTATGGCATCAGCCGCGAGGCGCAGGACGAATATGCTGTCCAGTCGCAGGCCCGCACCGCCGCCGCGCAGGAGGCAGGTGTGTTCGCCGACGAGATCATCCCCCTGACCGTCACCATGTCCGTCACCGACAAGGCCACCGGGGAAACGTCCGAGCGCGAGGTCACCATCGCCGCCGACGAAGGCAACCGCCCCGGCACCACGCTCGATGCGCTGTCGCGGCTGGAGCCGGTGCGGGGACCCGGGAACTTCATCACCGCCGGCAACGCCTCGCAACTGTCGGACGGGGCGGCGGCGCTTCTGGTGATGGATGCCGATCTTGCGGCCGCCGAAGGGCTGGAGCCGCTTGGCGCCTTCCGCGGCTTTGCCGTTGCCGGCTGCGCGCCCGATGAAATGGGCATCGGCCCCGTCCTGGCCGTCCCGCGCCTGCTGGAACGGCACGGGTTGAGCGTCGACGACATCGACCTGTGGGAGCTGAACGAGGCATTCGCCAGCCAGTGCCTTTACTGCCGGGACACGCTTGGCATCGACCCGGCGAAATACAACGTCAACGGCGGCGCAATTTCCATCGGCCACCCCTTCGGCATGACCGGCGCCCGCACCGCCGGCCATCTGCTGCGCGAAGGCCGCAGGCGGGGCGCGAAATGGGGCGTCGTCACCATGTGCGTCGGCGGCGGACAGGGCGCGGCCGGACTTCTGGAGATCTTCTGATGGATATGCGCTTCACGCCCGGCGAACAGGCGTTTCGCGACCAGGTCCGCGCCTTTCTGCAGGCCGAACTGGATGCTGATCTCGCCCGCAAGGTGCGCCTGCACCAGCCGTTGACCAAGGCCGAGATGGAGGGCTGGCACGCGAAGCTGAGCGCGCAGGGCTGGTTGGCCGGAAACTGGCCGCGCGAATTCGGCGGCGCCGGCTGGACCGCCATCGAGCGCCACATCTTCGAGGAGGAATCCGCCCGCGCCCATGCGCCACGCATCGTGCCCTTCGGAATCGCCATGCTGGGGCCGGTGCTGCAGAAGTTCGGCAGCAAGGAACAGCAGGATCACTGGCTGCCGCGCATCCTGAACGGCGACGACTGGTGGTGCCAGGGCTACTCGGAACCCGGCGCCGGATCGGACCTGGCGGGCCTGCGCTGCCGTGCCGAACGGCAGGGGGACCATTACGTCGTGAACGGCCAGAAGACCTGGACGACGCTTGGCCAGCACGCCAACATGATCTTCTGCCTGGTGCGCACCTCGACCGAAGGCAAGAAGCAGGAGGGGATCAGCTTCCTGCTGATCGACATGACGACGCCCGGCGTCACCGTGCGGCCCATCGTCCTGCTGGACGGCACCGCCGAGGTGAACGAGGTTTTCTTCGACGACGTGAAGGTTCCGACCGAAAACCTGGTGGGCGAGGAGAACCAGGGCTGGACCTATGCCAAGTACCTGCTGACGCATGAGCGCACCAATATCGCGGGCGTGGGTTTCGCGACCGCCGCGCTGGAGAACCTGAAGCGCGTGGCGCAGGCGCAGGTCCATCGTGGCCGCCCGCTGGCGGATGATCCGCTGTTCGCGGCGGAGATGGCGTCCGTCGAGATCGAGCTGATGGCCATGTCCACCACCAACCTGCGGATGCTGTCGGCCGCGGCCCAGGGCCAGGCCCCCGGGATCGAGAGCAGCATGCTGAAGATCAAGGGCACCCAGATCCGCCAGCGGCTGGACGCGCTGACCCGCCGCGCCTATGGCGGGTGGGCGCTGGCGCTGCCCGCGACCGGCAACGAGGGCCAGCCGGAGGGTGCCGACGAGGTGCTGTCGGCCAGCGCCACTTGGTTGAACAACCGCAAGCTGTCGATCTATGGCGGCTCGAACGAGATCCAGCGCAGCATCATTGCCGGCGCCTTGGCAAAGGGGTGATCCCATGGATTTCCAGCTTTCCGACGACCACCGCATGCTGCAGGACAGCCTGCGCGGCATCCTGACCCGCCACAGCGGCGGGGCCCTGTGGCCCGCCCTGGTCGAGGCTGGCGTTCCCGCCGCATTGCTGACCGAGGATGAAGGCGGCTTCGACGGCTCGGGCGCCGCCGTGGCGCTGATCTTCGAAGAGATGGGCCGCGCCGGGGTGGCGCTGCCGCTGGCCGGCACGATGATCGGCGCTGCCGCGATGGCCCAGGCTGGCCAGCCGGCCGAGGACGGCGCCATCGTTGCCTTCGCCGATGCCGAACCCGGCACCAGGTACGACCGCGGTGTGGCGATCCGGGCACTGGGCGACCGGCTGACCGGCCGCAAGACCATGGTCGCCGGAGCGGAGGATGCCGCCGCCATCGTCGTCACCACCGCTGATGCGCTGTGGCTGGTCCGGCCTGGCGCCGAGGGCATGTCGCTGCGGGGCTATCCGCTGATCGATGGCCAGCGGGGGGCGGATCTGGGCTTCGACGCGACGCCGGCGATGCGTCTTGGGTCGCTGGCCGATTTCGACGGGCCGATGGCGCGCGGGGTGCTGGCGCATGCCGCGCTGGCGCTTGGCACTATCACTGCGGCGGTGAACCTGACGTTGGACTACCTGCGCACACGCAAGCAGTTCGGGCAGCCGCTGGTGTCGTTCCAGGCGCTGGCCCACCGAGCCGCCGATCTGGCGGTCGAGGTCGAGCAGGCGCGGTCGGCGGTCATCAACTTGGCGGGTCATCTGGACGATGATGCACCCCTTCGCGACCGCCACCTCCAGGCCTGCAAGGTCACCGTCGGTCGCGTCGCGCGCATCGTGGCCGAGGAAACCGTGCAGATGCACGGCGGAATCGGCATGACCGAGGAATACGCGCTGGCCGCCATGGTCCGCCGTCTGCTGGCCGCCGACGCCGCAATGGGCGATGCCGACTGGCACCTTGAACGCTTTGCCCGGGGCGAACCCGCATGGGCGTGATCCGAAACGAGACCGGCACGCAGCGGCTGATCGGTTATGACCTGGATGTGGGGCAGGGAGACGGCATCGCTCGCTGCCGGTTGCAGCTGGATGACCGGCACCTGAACCGGCAGGGCATCCTGCATGGCGGCTTGGCCGCGACGCTGCTGGACAGCGCGATGGGCGCGACGGGCAGCCTGTCGGTGGACCCGAACGGCCGCCACCCGTTCACCACGCTGTCGCTGACGGTGAACTACCTCGCCCCCGGCCGCCCAGGCCTGGTCGAGGCCAGCGGACGCATCTCCGGCGGCGGACGGGTAACCCTGTTCATCGAGGGCACGTTGCGGCATGAGGACGGTACGCTGATCGCCACCGCGACCGGCGTCTTCCGCAAGACCCGACAGGAGCCCGCATGACCGCCCTCACCAACCCGCATTGCGAAATCAGCGATCTCGGCGACCGCCTTGTGGTCGAAAACCGGAATGCCGCCCGCCGCAACGCGCTGACGCCCGAATTCTATGACGGGCTGCACCAGGCGCTGCGCATGGCCGCCGACGAACCCCGCATCGGCGCCGTGATCCTGATGGGCGAGGGCGAGTTCTTCTGCGCCGGCGGCGACCTGAACATGCTGATCACCGCCCAGCAGATGGACGAAGAGAGCCGCCGCGCCCGCATCGACGCGCTGAACGACCTGATCCGCGCCGTCGTCCGCTGCCCTCGTCCGGTGATCGCGGTCATCGAGGGTGGCGCGGCCGGTGCCGGGCTGTCGCTGGCGCTGGCATGCGACATGGTGATCTCGGCTAGGGGGGCGCAGTTCACGGCGGCCTACGTCAACGCCGGGCTGGTGCCCGATGGCGGTCTGACAGCGGCGCTGGCGGCGGGCCTGCCGCCGCAGATGGCGGCGCAGATGGCGCTGACCGGCCAACCTGTCGATGCCGAACGGCTGCATGCGCTTGGCCTGATCAACGAGCTGACCGAACCAGGCGAGGCGATCATGGCCGCCATGGCCCTGGCCGACCGCCTGTCGCAGGGGCCCGCCGATGCGCAGGCCGCGATCAAGCGCCTGCTGACCAGCGCCCGAGAGGCCGCCTTCGAGGCGCAGCTGACCGCCGAACGCGACGCGATGGCCCATGCCCTGGCCACCCCCGAAGCCGCCGAGGGCATCGGCGCCTTCCTGGGCAAGCGCGCCCCCGACTTCCGACGACTGCGCGAGGACACATGACCGACGCCACCCGCATCCACCAACTGTTCGACCGCGCCCGTGCGGGCCACCCCGATCGCCCGGCGCTGACGGACTGGGACGGGCGGGTGCTGACCTATGCGGCGCTGGACCGGCTGGTGGACGACGCCTGCGCGATCCTTCGCGGCCGGGGCCTGCGGCCGGGCGACAGGCTTCTGGTCGTGGCCGAGAACGCGGCCATGGTGCCGGTGCTGCTGCTGGCGGCCAGCCGGATGGATGCGGTGGCGGTGCCCGTGAACGCCCGCATGACCGGGCATGAACTGGCGCGCATCACCGCCCATACCGACCCGCGGCTGGTGATCCACCTGTCCGATGTCAGCCCCGCCGCCCGCGCCCATGCCGAAGCTGCGGCGGCGCGCCCGCTGGCCCTTTCGGGCGCGGCGCTGCATCTGGAAGGCCCCTTCGACTGCCCGGCCGAGGCCGTCGAGACAGACGCCCGGATGACGTCGGTGATCCTTTACACCACCGGCACGACGGGCACGCCCAAGGGAGTGATGCTGACGCATGGCAACCTGATCTTCGGCGGCCTGTCCTCGGCCCGGCTGCGCGATATCGTACCCGAAGACGTGATCTATGGCGTCCTGCCGATGACCCATGTGTTCGGGCTGACCTCGATGCTTTGTGCGGGGCTGTCGGCGGGGGCGCATGTGCGGCTGGTGCCAAGGTTCTCCGCCGCAGCCACGCTGGACGCGCTGGAGGCCGGCGTGACGGTGCTGCCCGCCGTGCCGCAGATGCACGCCGCCATCATGGCCGAGGCCCGCAGCCGGGGCCAGGACCGGCTGGACGGCCTGCGCTATGTCAGCAGCGGGGCAGCGCCTCTGGACCCCGACTGGAAACGCCGGGCCGAGGCCTTCTATGGCATCGCGCTGCAGAACGGGTACGGGATGACGGAAACCACGGCGGGCGTGACCATCACGACCAACGCCAAGGACGATCCCGACCCGTCGGCCGGGCATCCCTTGCCGGGGGTCGAAATTGCGCTGGATGAAAGCGTCGGGCGCGAACCGGGCACTGGAGAGGTGCTGACGCGCGGCCCGCACGTCATGCGCGGCTATTTCCGCAACCCCGAGGCCACCGCTCAGGTGCTGGACGCCGACGGCTGGATGCATACGGGCGACTTGGGACGGCTGGACGATCAGGGCCGCCTGCACATCGTCGGGCGCAGCAAGGAACTGATCATCCGTGGCGGTTTCAACGTCTATCCCCCCGAGGTCGAGGCCGCGTTGAACGACCACCCGGCCGTCCTGCAGGCCGCGGTGATCGGCTGCAAGCGCGACGGCGGGGATGAGGATGTGCTGGCCTTCTGCCAGCTTGTCACCCCCGGCAGCATCACCGCCGAGGCACTGGCCGAGCATGCGGCGACGCGGCTGTCGGCCTACAAGCGCCCGACGCGCATCTTCCTGACCGGCCCGCTGCCTGCGGCGGCGACGGGAAAGGTGCTGAAACACCTGCTGCTGGAGCATTTCGCCGACCTTTTGTCGGACGAGCCCCGGCGCTAGATGTCGAAGACCAGGCGGTGCTGCGGCGGATAGTGGTGGCGCGCGAAGGACACGGGCGTGCCGTGCAGCGTGTTCACCCGCTCGATCGTCAGGACGGGCGTGCCGGGCTCGATCTCCAGGCTGCGGGCACAGGCCTCGTCGGCGGCTTCGGCGATGATCGACACGTCGCTCTGCGTGACCGGAAGGTTGCGCGACAGCCATTCCTGCGGCGGCTCCAAGGCGAAGACCTCGGCGTCGGGCAGGTCGGCGACGCGGGGGTTCAGCCAGATCGCCTCGCAGCAATGCGGCCTGTCGTCGGCGGAAAAGCGTGACAGAACCAGCAGCAGCGGCTCGTCCGCGCCGACGTGCAGCGCGCGCATCGCGGCCAGGTTCGGCAGGGTCGTCTCGCAGCTGGTCAGGGCATAGCTGGCACGGGCGCCAAGGGTCTCGATCTCGTTGCGGATGGTCGGCAGGCGCAATGTGGTGCGCCGGGCGGAACTTGCGGTCACGCGGGTGCCGACCTTGCGGCGCCGTTCGATGATGCCGCTGTCGGCCAATTCGCGCAGCGCGCGGTTCACCGTGGCGCGGGCGCAGCCCAGCTCGACGGCCAGCATCTGCTCGGTGGGGATCAGCTCGCCCGGGGGCCAGTCGCCCGAGCGGATACGGCGCAGGACCTCGGCATGGATGGCCTGCCAGGTATTCAGGCGCTTGCGGTGAAGATCCGGCCCCGAGGACCGGACCAGAGGCGTCGTGCCTGTGGTGGTGGTTACCATGCGCTTAGAAACTCTTTACCGTACATGACGATTTACGCCCACCGGGGGCCATTGCGCCAGTTGTCCAAATCGATATGGATGGTCCGGCCCAGGCACGACGGTCGCGGGGGGCGTTGATGGTCGGGTGAGCCTTGGGTTCGCCTGCACGCGGAGGGTTGGTTCGGATGCAACAGATCCCAGGCCAGGCGACACTGGCGGTTCCGGGACGGGCGGGTGCGGCGCAGATGACGTCCTGGGGCGTGCTGGCCGCGATCAGCATGTGCCACATGATCAACGACGTGATGCAGTCGATGCTGGCCGCGATCTATCCGCTGCTGCAGATCGAGTTCTCGCTCAGCTATGCGCAGATCGGGGTGATGACGTTCGCCTTCCAGGTAACGGCATCGCTGTTGCAGCCGATGATCGGCATGGCGACGGACCGGCATCCGCAGCCGCGCTCTCTGCCGTTCGGGATGGCGTCGTCGCTGATGGGCGTGCTGCTGCTGGCGTCGGCCCATCGCTACGAGATGCTGCTGCTGGGGGCGATGCTGATCGGCATCGGCTCGGCGGTCTTTCATCCCGAAAGCTCGCGCGTGGCGCGGCTGGCCTCGGGCGGGCGGTTCGGGACGGCGCAGTCGATGTTCCAGCTGGGCGGGAATGGCGGACAAGCGCTGGGGCCGCTGCTGGCGGCCTTCATCGTGGTGCCGCTGGGACGCCCAGCCGTGGCGTGGTTCGCCGTTGCCGCGGCTCTGGGGGCGGCGATCCTGTGGCGCGTCGGCAGCTGGGCCGAGGTGCGCCGCCGCGCCAGCGCCGCAACCGACGACCGCCGCCTGCGCCTGCCGCGCGGCGTCGTGATCCGGGCCATCACGGTGCTGGCGGTGCTGGTCTTCACCAAGAACATCTACACCGCCTCGATGAGCAGCTATTTCACCTTCTTCACCATCGAACGGTTCGGCCTCTCCACGCAGGGCGCGCAGGTGATGCTGTTCCTGTTCCTGCTGGGCATGGCCGGCGGCGTGATGCTGGGCGGCGTGATCGGCGACCGCGTGGGGCCGCTGACGGTGATATGGGTGTCGATCCTGGGTGTGCTGCCCTTCACGCTGATGCTGCCGCATGTGGGGCTGGTGGCGACGGGGGTGCTGGCCGTTCTGATCGGGCTGATCCTCGCCTCGGCCTTTCCGGCCATTGTGGTATTTGCGCAGGAACTGGTGCCGGGGCGCACCGGCATGATCGCCGGGCTGTTCTTCGGCTTTTCCTTCGGCATGGGTGGCATCGCGGCCGCGGCGCTTGGGGTGCTGGCCGACGCGCGGGGGATCGAGACCGTGTTCCAGCTGTGTTCGGTCCTGCCGGTGCTGGGGCTGCTGACCATCCTGCTGCCACGCCGCGACCGCCTGACGGCGTAAGGCGTGTCGGCGCCCGTCGTATTCCACATCGGCCCCGACGGCCCGATGGACCGGGCGCTGGAGCGGCTCTTTCGCGCCAACGGCCATGCCACCGCCTGCCATGACGGCGGGCGGCTGGCGTCCGACATCCTCTATGCGATGGGGCGCAACGAGCGCCCGCTGGCGGACCGGCCCGAGGTGCGGCTCTTTACCGGGCTCTGGCGGTTTCGCCCGCACTGGCGTCCGCCGATCGAGGCTTGGCGCTGCGCCCGCTTCCTGCGCGACAGCGTGCCAGGCGCGCATTTCGTGCTGACCGTGCCGCAGCCGCAAGACTGGTCGCTGTGGCGCAGCGGCACGGATGCGATTCGCTGCCACGTTTTCGCGCAGGGCCTGCCCCCGGCGGCGTTGCCCGCGTTCTGGCAAGAGCAGCTGGCCCTTCATGTCGACCGGACGTTTGCGTTGTTCGACGGCGACCCGCGCCTGATCGTCGTCGATCCGGCCGACGATCCCGCCGATCTGGCGGCGCGGCTGGACCCGATCCTGCCGATGCGGACGCTGCCCTTCGACCGCTGGCCGGCTTTCCCCGCGTCCCCCGGGGTGATGCGATTGCTGGACCGTCCTGATTCGCCAGCAGCGCCGGATGGCTGGGCCGAGGATGTGACGCGCTTCTGCCTTGCGGGGCTGGACCCGGAGGCGCAGGGTGGCCCCGAGGGCCTGTCGGCCTTTGCCTGCCACTGGGACGGAAGCCGCGTGACTGACCGGCAGGGCCGGATGCGACAGTTCACGCAGGCAACGCCACCCGACGCGGTCCCGCTGGCGCTGGCGCGAAGAGATCGTCACTTCAAGCTGATCCGGGCCGAGGGCGTCGTGAACGACATCCTGCGTCTTGGCCGCAGCGATCCTGTCTGGATCGACATGGAGGATTCGCGCTGGTTCGGCAGCCCCGAGGGCGCGCCGCTGGATCGTCCGGTTCTGTGCCACAACCGGCGGGCGGGCGCGGTGAACGCCGTCCTCTGGCCCCTGCCGGACCAGCACAGCATCGGCCTGCCGGGCTTTGATCCCGATGCCGCGCCCGACCCCATCCCCTTCGAGGAGAAGGAGGACAGGCTGATCTGGCGCGGCATGATCTCGGGCTCCGAGATGCGGGCGAGGGGCAAGCCCGGTCCCGCCGCGCATGTCTGGCTGACCCGGCTGGCCGAGGCCTCGACCCCCGCCGATCGAGAGGCTGCGTGGCAGGGCCTGTGCCGCACCAACCGTCTGGCCTTCGTGCGGCGCTTCTTCGATCACCCGGACTTCGACCTGGGCGTGGTGATGGCCTGGGGCTGGCGGCACATGGCCGACGATCCCCTGCTGGCACCCTTCTGCACGCCGCGCGCATCGCCGGACATCCTTCGCCGCTTTCGCTACCAGTTGTGCCTGAGCGGCTATGACCACGGGTCGAACTTCATCGGGGCCATCGACAGCAATTCCGTCCTGCTGGCCGAGGAGGACGGCTGGCAGGTCTTCTATTCGGGCCGCTTCAAGCCCTGGCAGCATTTCATACCGGTGGCCCGCCATGCCGCTGACATCGAGGACAAGCTGGCCTGGGCCCGCGCCCATCCGTCCGAATGCAAGGCCATGTCCGCCGCTGCCCGGGTCGAGGCCGCGCATCTGCGCGACCCCGAGGCACGCGCCCACCTGCTGCGACTGATCCTCGACGGGCTGGCGGCGGCGCGCTAGAAGGCGGCCATGAATACGATCCGCATCCAGCCGCTGACCGCCGCCGCCTTCGCCCCCTTCGGCGACGTCTTGGAACCACGACCCGCGCCCGACCGCATGATCAACGCAGGCCGCTGCGAACGTCACCATGCCCTGGCGACCGTCCAGCGCGGCGGGGGCGAGGCGATCCTCTCGATCTTCCGCAGCGAAGCGGTCAGCCTGCCCTATCAGTGCGACCTGCTGGAACGGCATCCCTTGGGCAGCCAGGCCTTCATGCCGCTGGGGCCGGATGACTGGCTGTCGGTCGTGGCCCCGGACGAGGGCGGCCGCCCCGGTGCCCCGCTGGCCTTCCTGGTGCCCGCCGGCACCGGCGTGAACCTGCGGGCAGGCGTCTGGCACGGGGTCCTGACGCCCTTGGACCGCCCCGCCGACTTCCTGGTGATCGACCGGGAAGGCGACGGCGTGAATCTGGAAGAGGTGCGCATCGACCCGGTCAGGATCACCCGATGATCCCGGACTATACCTTCGAGGCCGCCGCCCTGAAGCGCGGCGCCAGCATTGTCGCCGGGGTCGACGAGGTGGGGCGCGGCCCGCTGGCCGGTCCGGTGACGGCGGCGGCGGTGATCCTCGACCCGCTGAACATCCCCGACGGGCTGAACGACAGCAAGCAGCTGACGGCCCCGCGACGCGAGGCGCTGGCCCACTGGCTGATGACGCATTGCGACTGGTCGGTGGCGCATGTGGGCGTGGACGAGATCGACCGGATCAACATCTATCACGCCAGCCACGCCGCGATGTGCCGCGCCATCGCCGGCCTGCGCCAGCGCCCCTGCCTGGTGCTGGTCGACGGCAACCGCGTGCCGGGCGACCTGTCCTGCCCCGGAGAGGCCATCGTCAAGGGCGACGCGCGCAGCGTGACCATCGCCGCGGCGTCCATCATCGCCAAGGTGTTGCGCGACCGCATCATGGTGGATTTGGCGCAACAGCACCCCGGATATGGCTGGGAAACCAATGCCGGATACCCGACGCCGGCCCACAGGCAGGCCCTGCTAGATCTGGGGATAACCCCACATCATAGACGCAGCTTCGCGCCGGTACACAATATCTTGTGTAAAGCCCCGTTGGCAAGTGCTTGATTCAAAAAAGAAATTGACGGCGATTCGGGTCTGAATCATCTTGGGGACATACCAGACCGGCAAAAGCCGGCTTTCCCCGAAGGCAGAGCACGATGAAGACCAAGGACCAGCGCGCGGATTCCGTGCGGCCATTACCACTGAACCAGATCCTGGGTGGCGACTGCATCGAGATCATGAGCGCCCTGCCGGCGGGCAGTGTCGACCTGATCTTCGCCGATCCGCCCTACAATCTGCAGCTGAAGGGTGACCTCCACCGGCCCGACAATTCCAAGGTCGACGCGGTGGACGATCATTGGGACCAGTTTTCCAGCTTTGCCATCTATGACGCCTTCACCCGCGACTGGTTGGCCGCCGCGCGCCGGCTGCTCAAGCCCAACGGGGCGATCTGGGTGATCGGCAGCTATCACAACATCTTTCGCGTGGGAGCAGAGCTGCAGAACCAGAACTTCTGGATCATGAACGACGTCATCTGGCGCAAGTCGAACCCGATGCCGAACTTTCGTGGCAAGCGCCTGACGAACGCGCATGAAACGCTGATTTGGGCGGCGAAATCCGAGACGTCGAAATACACCTTCAACTACGAGGCGCTGAAGTCGCTGAACGAAGGCACCCAGATGCGCAGCGACTGGGTCCTGCCCATCTGCAACGGCGGAGAGCGTCTGAAGGACGCGGCGGGCGAAAAGGCGCATCCGACGCAAAAGCCCGAAAGCCTGCTGCACCGCGTGATCGTGGGGACGACCAATCCTGGCGACGTGGTGCTGGACCCGTTCTTCGGCACCGGCACGACCGGCGCCGTCGCCAAGATGCTGGGCCGCGACTATATCGGGATCGAGCGCGAGGAGGCCTATCGCGAGGTCGCCACCCGTCGCCTGTCCCGCGTCCGCCGTTTTGACGCCGAAGCCATCGCCACCACCCGCGCCAAGCGCGCCGAGCCGCGCATCCCCTTCGGCCAGGTGATCGAGCGCGGCATGCTGCGGCCGGGCGAGGAGCTTTACTCCATCGGCAACCGCCACAAGGCCAAGGTCCGTGCCGACGGGTCGCTGATCGGCAATGACGTGAAGGGTTCGATCCATCAGGTCGGGGCGGCGCTGGAAGGTGCGCCCTCCTGCAACGGCTGGACCTACTGGCACTTCCGGCGCGAGGGCAAGATGATCCCGCTGGACATCCTGCGCCAGCAGATTCGCGCCGAAATCGAGGGCGAGGTCGCCCGCCCCAACTGATCCCCATCCGGTTCGCCAAGTTCCGCCCGCGTCCGCGCGGTGGAACCACCTTGCCCCGTCATGCCCCCGGCATGGCGGGGCCTTCTTATTGTCCCGCCCGGTCTTTTCGCCGCGACGGATCGGCATTATCCGTGGACGCCGGGCAAGGATGAAGGGGCGGGAATGGATGATCTGACGCAGGCGCTGGCCGATATCGTGGGGCCCGGCTACGTGCTGACCGGCACGGACGCCGCGCCATGGACCTGCGACTGGACGGGGCAGTATCGCGGCCAGCCGCTGGCCGTCGTGCGGCCGGACGGCCGAGCCCAGGTCGCCGCAGTGCTGCGCCTGGCGGTGACGCGCGGGCTGCCGGTGGTGCCGGTCTCGGGCAATACCGGACTGAACGGCGGCGCGATGGGCGAAAGCGCGATCATGCTGTCGCTGGACCGCATGCGGCGCATCCGAGAAATCAACGCCCGCGCCCGTACGGCCGTCGTCGAGGCAGGCGTCGTCGTCGCCGCGTTGGACGCGGCCGCCGAGGCCGAGGGGCTGACCTTTCCGCTGGCCTTCGGGGCCAGCGGACAGGCGATGATCGGCGGCGTGCTGTCGACCAACGCCGGCGGGGCGAATGTCCTGCGCTACGGCAACACACGCGACCTCTGCCTGGGGCTGGAGGTGGTGCTGGCGGATGGACGCGTGCTGGACCTGATGCAGGCGCTGCACAAGAACAACTCGGGCCTCGATCTGCGCGACCTGATGATCGGGGCCGAGGGGCAGCTGGGCATCATCACCGCGGCGGTCGTCAAGCTGCACCCCAGGCCGGTTCAACGTGTGACCGCCATGGTCGCGATGGGGGCGCTGGATCGCGCAACGGATCTGCTGAACGCGCTGCAGGATGCGTCGGGGAACGCCGTCGTCGCATTCGAGTTCATGCCCCGTGCCTTCATCGACGGGCATCTTGCCCTGCGCCCCGACGCCCGAGAGCCGTTCGAGGCGCCGCATCCTGTCAACCTTCTGGTCGAGTTGGCGGCCACCCGCCACGGCAACCTGTCCGAGGTCCTGGAAGAGGTGCTGGCCGCCCACCTGGACGATGGCACGGTCAGCGACGCGGTCATCGCCGCCAGCGAGGCGCAGCGGCGCGAGATGTGGTCACGGCGCGAGGCTGCGGCCGAAATCGCCTTCGCAAGGCGTCCAGTGCTGGACACCGACATCGCCCTGCCGCGCGACCGCGTCGTCGACTTCCTGCGCGACATCGAGCCGCGCCTGAGGGCGCTGGATGCCGGCTGCGACGTGCTGTCGGTGGCGCATCTGGGTGACGGCAATATCCACTATACCTGCTGGCCGTCGCGCGATGATGCCGGTTTGAAGGCCGCGCTGAGGGCCGAGATCGACGCGCTGGCGGTGGCGATGAACGGCACCTTCTCGGCCGAACACGGGGTGGGGCTGTCGAAGCTGGCCTCGATGTCGCGGCACAAGGACCCGGTGGCGCTGGACGTGATGCGGGCGATCAAGGCCGCGCTGGACCCGCAGAACATCCTGAACCCCGGCAAGACGATCCCGCGCTAGAGCGCGCTGCGGGGCATCGGCAGGGTGCCCCTGTTGTAGGCGCTCCAATCCCCGATCTCGGGGTAGAACTGGCGCCGCCAGGCGCGAACGCGGGGGTTCATCCGCCGCCGCCACAAGGGCGGGATCATTGCGACGAAGGTCATCGCCGGATAGCCGAGGGGCAGCTGCGGCGCCTCGTCCGGGGCATAGGTCTGCAACAGCGGGAAACGGCGGTCGGGCTTGAAGTGGTGGTCCGAATGACGCTGCAGGTTGATCAGCAGCCAGTTGGTCGCCCTGTGGCTGGCGTTCCAGCTGTGGCGCGGCCTGACAAGTTCATATCGGCCGTCGCCCAGGTGCTTGCGGGACAGCCCGTAATGTTCGACGTAGTTCGTCAGCTCCAGCTGCCAGACGGCGATGAACGCCTGAAAGACGAAGAGGCCCATGCCCTGCCAGCCCCCCAGGACCAGCGCCAGCGCCAGCATCGCCCCCTGAAGGGCCGCGTAGCGCCAGAAGGGGTTGCGCCTGTCCCCAAAGCTGCGCCCCGCGCGGGCCAGAAACCGCTTTTCAGCGATCCAGGCGCTGCGGGGACCGTCGCGCAGCACGCGGACGAAGAAGCTGTAGAACCCTTCGTTGTAGCGGGCCGATACCGCGTCGCGCGGGGTCGCGACCCAGGAATGGTGGACCAGCAGATGCTCGGTCCGGAAATGGGAATAAAGCACGCTGGCCAGCAGCAGGTCGCCCAGCCAGCGTTCGTGCACCGTCTTCTGGTGCAGAAGTTCATGCGCATAGACGATGCCGATGCTGCCCGACAGGACGCCGATGCCGAAGAAGAGGCCCAGCTTCTCCCACCCCGACAGGTGACCGGTCGCCTGCACGTACCAGATGGACCCGAAGATCGCGGCGAATTGCAGCGGAAACCAGACAACGGTGATGGCGCGGTGCCAGAAGAGGTCGGCGCCGGCGTCGGGGTCGGCGTTCATGCCGTTCTTGCCCAGGATGCCGTCCAGCGCGGAGGTCAGGTACCAGGCATAGGCCGGGATCAGCATCCACCACGCGCCGCCCTGCCAGGCCGCCAACGCGACCAGCGGCAGAAGCGCCGCCGACAGCCAGAAGGGCGCCGCGGCCGGAACGGCAGAGAAGGGCGAGTCGCTCATGCCCTCGATGCTACGCGGCAAGCTCTGCCTGCGCCATATCCCAGACCTTGCGCATCAGGCCTGGCAGGCCGTTCCGGTCGATCCGGTCCAGGGGCACCAGCTCTCCCCGCAAGGGATTGCCGGTCAGATTGCCCAGCATCACCTGCAGGTTCAGCGTGAAGTGGGTGAAGACATGGCGCACCTGGCCGATCGGCCGCCAGTCCGCCGGGCCGGGGGGCGGCAGGTCGCGCCCGTCCCACCGGGCCGAGGGGAAGGCCCGCGTGCCGCCCAGCAGGCCCTTGTCGGGGCGATGCTCCAGCAGCAGGGCGTCGCCATGGCGGGCGAGCCAGACCACGCCCTCGCGTTCGGGCTTGGGCGCCTTGGCGGCCTTGCGCGGCAGGTCCGCAGCGATGCCCTTCTGCCGCGCCGCGCAGGGGGTCATCAACGGGCAGATCGCGCAGGCGGGCTTGCGAGGCGTGCAGATCGTCGCGCCCAGGTCCATCATCGCCTGCGCGAAATCGCCGGGCCGGGCGGGCGGCGTCAGTGTGTCCGCCAGCGCGACAAGTTCCGGCTTGCTGCGGGGCAGGGGCGTTTCCACAGCGAAAAGCCGCGACACGACGCGTTCCACGTTACCGTCGACGACCGTTTCCGTCCGGTCGAAGGCGATGGCGGCAATGGCGGCCGAGGTATAGGGCCCGATGCCGGGCAGGGCGGCCAGCCCGGCGCGCGTGTCGGGAAAGCCGCCACGCTGCGCGACCGCACGGGCGCAGGTTAAAAGGTTGCGCGCCCGGGCATAGTAGCCAAGCCCCGCCCATTCTGCCATGACCGTTGCATCGTCCGCCGCCGCCAAGGCCTGCACCGTCGGCCACAGCGCGGTGAATCGCAGGAAATATGCCTTCACGGCGGCGACGGTGGTCTGTTGCAGCATCACCTCGGACAGCCAGACGCGATAGGGGTCGGCAGGCGCGCCGCCGGGGGGCATGCGCCAAGGCAGGTCGCGGGCATGGCGGTCATACCAGGCCAGAAGGTCGGAAGCGATCACCTTGCTGTCACGCAATTATGTGGCCTTTGTCGAATTGGCGCGCTTTCATCCCGAGGGGCGGCTGGCTAAGGATAGGGTGTGTTAACAGATCAGGCGCAGATGGCCCAGACACCCCAAGCCCCCCGCAAGGCGACCCGACGCCGCAGCCGCGGCTTCCGGGCGGCGGCATCGCTGCTGGCCGACCGGGTGCAGAAGGCGGCCGAGGGTCGGGGCTTCGCCGTCGCGCGCCTGCTGACCCACTGGCCCGAGATTGCGGGCGCGCAGCTGGCCGCCGTTACCCGTCCCGTTCGCATCAGCCACAGCCGCGGCGGCTTTGGTGCGACGCTGACGCTGCTGACCACCGGCCCGATGGCGCCGATGGTCGAGATGCAGCTGCCGCGACTGCGGGAACGCGTCAACGCCTGCTATGGCTATAACGCCGTGCAACGGATCACCTTGACCCAGACCGCCGCCAGCGGCTTCGCCGAGGGGCAGGCGCACTTCACCCAGGTTCCGCCCGCGCCCAAGGCCCCCGACCCTGCGCTGGTCGCCCAGGCCGAGGGCGTGGCCCGGCAGTTCACCGACCCCACCCTGGCCGAGGCGATGGCCCGGCTGGCGATGAACGTCGCCAGCCGCCGGCCCCGCCAAGGCTGACCCCATTCCCAGACCCGCTGAAAGGATCCATTCGATGTTTCTCCGCTCTGTCGCGACCGCCCTTGCGATGACCCTGGCCGTGCCGGCCCTGGCGCAGGAAGCCACGCCCGAAATCCTGCCCGACATCGCGATGGGCGCCGAGGACGCGCCGCTGACCGTCGTCGAATACGCCAGCTTCACCTGCGGGCATTGCGCGAACTTCCACAACGACGTGTTCCCCCGGATGAAGTCGGAATACATCGACACCGGCAAGGTCCGCTTCGTGCAGCGCGACATCTATTTCGACCAGGTGGGCCTCTGGGCCGGGATCCTGGCGCGCTGCGGTGGCGACGACAAGTACTATGCCGTCTCGGACATGCTGTTCGAGGAGCAGGGCGAGTGGCTCTCGGGCGGTTCGGGCGACGAAATCGCGGCGAACCTGCGCAAGATCGGCCTCAAGGCCGGCATGACCGAGGATCAGATGACCGCCTGCTGGGACGACACCGCCAAGGTCGAACAGCTGATCGCCACCTTCCAGCAGAACGCCACCGCCGATGAGGTCGAGGCCACGCCCACCTTCATCATCGGCGGCGAAAAGGTGCAGAACCAGGCCTGGGACAGCATGAAAGAGATCATCGACACCAAGCTCGTCGAAGCGGCCCCGGCCGAGTGACCAAAGGCCTGCCCGGCGTCTGACGCCGGGCACCCGCTGCGGGCGATTGATTTTTATTGATCCACGCCCCAGACTTCGCGCGCGGCAGAACGCCGCTTGGAAGGGACAGGGTGACATGATTCAGGAATTCAAGACCTTCATTGCCCGTGGCAACGTGATCGATCTCGCCGTCGGCATCATCATCGGCGCGGCCTTCACGGCCATCGTGAACTCTCTGGTCGTCGACTTGATCAACCCGATCCTGGGGTTGCTGACCGGCGGGATCGACTTCACCGACAAGTATCTCGCGCTGTCCGGCAACGTGCCCGAAGGGGCCAGCCTGGCCGCCGCGCGCGATTCGGGCGCGGCCATCTTCGCCTATGGCTCGTTTCTGATGGCGGTGCTGAACTTCCTGATCGTGGCCTGGGCCGTCTTCCTGCTGGTCAAGGTCGTGAACCGCCTTCAGCGGGCGGCGATGCGCCAGGAAGCGGCCAAGGAGGCCGTCGCCCCCACCGGCCCCACCCAGGAAGAGCTGCTGGCCCAGATCCGGGACCTGCTGGCCGATCGCGCCAACGCGGCGTGACCGGCCGCGGCGGTCACAGCGCCAGCAGCGCCTCGGGCGTGATCGCCTGCAACTTCAGCGCCTCGCCCACCGGGGGCGAGGTCAACTGACCCTCATGGACCGAAAGGCCCGCGCGCAGGTGCGGGTCGTCGGTGACGGCCTGCCGCCAGCCCTTGTCGGCCAGCGCCATCAGGTGCGGCATGGTTGCGTTTCCCAAGGCCTGGGTCGAGGTGCGGGCGACTGCTCCCGGCATGTTCGCCACGCAGTAATGCACGACACCGTCGACCTCGTAGATCGGGTCCTGGTGCGTGGTCGCCTTCGACGTCTCGAAGCATCCGCCCTGGTCGATGGCCACGTCCACCAGGACCGATCCCTGCGGCATGGTCGACAGCTGCGCGCGGCTGACCAGCTTGGGCGCGGCGGCGCCGGGGATCAGCACCGCGCCAATCACCATGTCGGCGGTCTGGATCAGTTCGGCCGTGGCGGCGGCGCTGGCGAATTGGGTGGTCAGCTTGCCCATGAAGATGTCGTCAAGATAGGACAGCCGCGGGACCGAGCGGTCCATCACCGTGACGTTCGCGCCCATGCCCACGGCGACCCGTGCTGCCGCCGCGCCCACGACGCCGCCGCCGATGATGACCACGTTCGCGGGCCTGACGCCCGGCACGCCGCCCATCAGGACGCCGCGCCCGCCATTGGCCTTCTGCAGCGCCCACGACCCCACTTGCGGGGCCAGTCGGCCCGCCACCTCGGACATCGGCGCCAGCAGGGGCAGGCCGCCGCGCGCATCGGTCACGGTCTCATAGGCGATGGCGGTGACGCCGCTCTCCAGCAGGTCGCGGGTCTGGTCGGGGTCGGGCGCCAGGTGCAGATAGGTAAACAGCAACTGGCCCTTGCGCAGCATCTTGCGCTCGGCGGCCTGAGGTTCCTTGACCTTGATGATCAGCTCGGCCTCGTTGAATACAGATCCGGCATCGGGCGCGATGCGGGCGCCGGCGGCGGTGTAATCCTCGTCCGTGAAGCCCGCCCCCAGGCCGGCGCCCGACTGCACCAGCACCTGGTGGCCGCGACCGACGGCCTCGGCCGCGGCGGCGGGCGTCAGGCCGACGCGGAATTCCTGCGGTTTGATCTCTGTTGGACATCCGATCTTCATGGGTTCTCTCCTTTGCTGTTTTCCCCATCCTGCCAGCGAAAGGCCGCAATGTGCTGCGAAGCTGCGGCCCAGATAGAGAGAAGCGGCGACGATCCTGCTGGAAAAAGCCTCGATCTTCGCACAAGTTGTCGCCATGGCCGACCTTGACGCAATAGACCGCCGAATCCTTGCCCTTCTCCAGGCCGAGGGGCGAATCAGCAATGCCGAACTGGCGGTGCGCGTGCACCTGTCGCCGTCGGCCTGTCACCGGCGCGTGCAGCGGCTGGAGGAAACCGGCGTCATCTCGGGTTACGTCGCGCTGTTGGACGCCCGTGCGCTGCGCCGCCAGACCACAGTCTTCGTCGAGATCACCCTGTCAGGGCAGGCCGACGAGGTGCTGGATGCGTTCGAACGTGGTGTGCGCACCATACCCGACGTGCTGGAATGCCACCTGATGGCGGGCACGGCCGACTATCTGCTGAAGATCGTGGTCGAGGATACCGACGATTTCGCCCGCATCCACCGCCAGCACCTGTCGCGCCTGCCGGGTGTCGCGCAGATGCACTCCAGTTTCGCACTGCGGACCGTGTTCCGCACCACAGCCATCCCCGTCCAGAATTGAAAACCCCCGCGACGCGGGGTCGCGGGGGTTTTCGGATGACACAAGATCGCGTCGTCTTACAGCGCGCCTTCGCGCTGTGCCTTTTTACGGGCCAGCTTGCGGGCGCGGCGAACGGCCTCGGCCTTTTCACGGGCTTTCTTGACCGACGGCTTCTCGAAATGCTGCTTGAGCTTCATTTCGCGGAAGACACCTTCGCGCTGAAGTTTCTTCTTCAGAGCGCGGAGCGCCTGTTCGACGTTGTTGTCGCGAACATTGACCTGCATGTGGTTGTCACCACCTTCCTAGGTTAGAGTTGCAAGATTGCAGGAAGCGTCCCCCTAACAAAGCCGGGCGCGTTTGTCCAGATGAGGTGTGCCATGACCCAGACCGACCGCGACGCGCTGCTGGATGCCGCGCTGATCCACGTCCCGTTCGAGGGGATGAACGACCACGCGCTGGCCGCCGGCGCACGGGACATGGGCATTTCGCCGTCGCTGGTGCGGGTGCATTTCCCGCAGGGCGGTGCCGGCCTGGCTGCCGCCTATCACCGCAACGCCGACCAAGCCCTGCGCGTCTGGCTGGCCGAGACGCCGCCAGAGGGGCGCTTTCGCGACCGCGTCGCCGAGGCCGTCTGGCGGCGGCTGGAACTGGTCGACCCCGAACTGGTCCGCGCGGGTGCCGCGACGCTGGCCCTGCCGCAGAACGCGGCGACCGCCTCCCGGCTGGTCTGGGAAACGGCTGACGTGATCTGGACAGCGCTTGGCGACCGGTCGCAGGACGTGAACTGGTATTCCAAACGGGCGATCCTGTCGGCCGTCATCTCGGCCACCGTGCTGTTCTGGCTGGGCGACGAATCAGAGGGCAAGACCGAGACCCGCGCCTTCATCGACCGCCGGATCGACGGCGTGATGAACTTCGAGTCCGCCAAGTCGCGGTTGCGCAAGCTGCCCGGCGCAGACACGCTGGCCCGCGCCGCCTTCGGCTGGATCCGCGCCCCGCGCGAGCGCGCCCTGCCCGGCAAGACCCGTTAAGGAGAGACGATGTTCCCCGACCAGATGACCGCCGTCGAGATCGCCGCCCCCGGAGACGCCGACCAGCTGCGCCCGACGACCCGGCCCGTGCCGGTCCCCTGCCACGACCAGATCCTGATCAAGATCGCCTATGCCGGGGTGAACCGGCCGGACGTACTGCAGCGCGCCGGCAGCTATGCGCCGCCGCCCGGCGCCTCGGACCTGCCGGGGCTGGAAGCTTCGGGAGAGATCGTGGGCATGGGCGCCGGCGTCACGCGCTGGAAAA
The DNA here is from genome assembly GCF_026162625.1 of Paracoccus beibuensis. Taxonomy (GTDB): domain Bacteria; phylum Pseudomonadota; class Alphaproteobacteria; order Rhodobacterales; family Rhodobacteraceae; genus Paracoccus; species Paracoccus beibuensis. The sequence goes on from NZ_JAOTBD010000005.1 coordinate 74,285, forward strand.
AGGGCGAACAGGTCTGCGCCCTGTTGCCCGGTGGTGGCTATGCCGAATACGCCGTCTGCCACGCCGACCACGCCTTGCGCATCCCCAAGGGCATGACCCTGCGCGAAGGCGCCTGCCTGCCGGAAACCGCCTTCACCGTCTGGTCGAACGTCGTCCAGCGCGGCGGGCTGACAGGGGGGGAGCGCTTCCTGGTCCATGGCGGCACGTCCGGCATCGGCATGATGGCGATCCAGATCGCACGTGCCCTTGGCGCCCGGGTCTTCGCCACCGCCGGCAGCGACAAAAAATGCGCGGCGATCGGGGCGCTTGGCGCGACGGCGATCAACTACAGGACGCAGGATTTCACGAAGGTCCTGGCCGAGGCCGGCGGCGCGAACCTGATCCTGGACATGGTCGGCGGCAGCTATATCCCGCGCAACATCAAGTCGCTGGCGCTGGACGGCCGCCTGGTGATGATCGCCTTCCTCGAGGGTCCGAAGGTCGAGCTGAACTTTGCCCAAGTCATGGTCAACCGGCTGACGATCACCGGCTCGACCCTTCGCCCGCAGTCCGACGTCGCCAAGGCGGAGATTGCCGATGCGATCCGCAAGCAGCTTTGGCCGATGGTCGCGGCCGGGTCCGTCGGCGTCACCATCGACAGCGAGTTTGCCCTGGCAGAGGCCGCAGCCGCACACCGGCGGATGGAAAGCAGCGGTCACATCGGCAAGATCGTTCTGAAGGTCGCCGGGGACTGAGGCGGGAGCCGGTGCCTGTGGCTGGCATCGGCAAGGCAGCCACACGTCGCGATGGCGTATCCTGTGGCCGTCGCCGGCATCCCCGCCCCTCACCACATCGCAAGCCGACGACCCCACAAGCACCTTTCGGGCCAAGGCGGCGCCAGGCCGCAAGTCGGTTCAGCGCACCTGTTCCATCAGCACGCGCGGCTGGCTGCAGTCCTGCCGGACATCGGGCGCGCAGTCGCGGGGCTGCAGGTCGCGCGTCAGGCAGATCCGCACCTCGGTCAAGGCGCCGTCGCGGCAGGTGACCGTCAAGCCGTCGGGCCCAAGGTCGGGATTGGCTTCCAGAAAGGCTTCCTCGACCACCGAAGGGGGCAGCGTGATGTCGCGGTCAAGGTCGTCGAAAACCCGCGGGATCGTCAACGGCCCAAGCGCCGCGCGCGTGGCGGCGTAGTAGCTCGTGGCCGACAGCCCGGTGCAGCGGCCGTGCTTTTGCCATTGATACCAGGCCAGGCCACCCGATCCCATGATGTCGGCCATTTCCGCGCTGTCGCGGCGGGACGGATCACGCTCGGACGTGGAGCACCGTTCCGGCCAGCCGCGTTCGTATTGCGGCCAGAGCCCGTGGACGGTGAAGTCGCGCCCACTTCCGTCACGGCATTCGGGCGCGTCGCGCCCGTCGCCGGTGCTTTTGCACCAACTGGGCTGCCAGCTGAGGGCCAGGACGTAATAGTCGAACTGCCCGGCGACGTCGCGGGCCGCCAGCGGCAGCGGTGACAGCAGAAGGGCAAAGGCGGTGATCAGGTTGCGCATGCAGCCACTCTATCGACGCGCGGTGATGTTGGCAGCCGCCAATCGTGCGAATCCTCTTTTCCCCGGCCCCCTGAAACGCTATATGACGCGGCAATTCCCCCCGAAAACGAGGAATGGCACCCGCCAAAGCCGTTTTTCCGGCCCAAGCTTCCTATGTTCGGGACAGACACGCGAAGGAGACTGACATGAGCAAGCCGCTGATGGCCAAGGCCACCGCCGTCTGGCTGGTCGACAACACTACGCTCAGCTTCAAGCAGATCGGCGATTTCTGCGGCCTGCACGAGCTTGAGGTGCAGGGCATCGCCGACGGAGATGTCGCGGCCGGTGTGAAGGGTTTCGACCCCGTCGCCTCGAACCAGCTGGACGCCGAGGAGATCAAGCGCGCCGAGGCAAGCCCTGCCTATAAGCTGCGCCTGAAGCACAACCCGGCGTCCGAAGGCGAGGAAAAGCGCCGCGGGCCGCGCTATACGCCGCTGTCCAAGCGCCAGGATCGTCCGGCCGCCATCCTGTGGCTAGTCAAGTTCCACCCGGAGCTGGCGGACGCGCAGATCGCCAAGCTGGTCGGCACCACGAAGCCGACCATCGCTTCCATCCGAGAGCGGACGCACTGGAACATCCAGAACATCCAGCCGATCGACCCGGTCGCCCTGGGCCTCTGCCGCCAGACCGAGCTTGATGCCGCCGTCCAGAAGGCCGCCAAGAAGCGCGCGGCCGAGGGCGGGGTGATGACCGACGACGAACGCCGCAAGCTGGTCAGCACCGAAACGTCGCTGTCGATGTCCGAGGAGCCGCGGCTGCCGACCTCGATCGCGGGCCTCGAGAACTTCAGCCTGACCCGCGAAGAGCCGAAGAACGAGCCGGCGCGCGACGCCGACAGCTTCTTCAACCTGCCGGCCAATGACGAGGACGATGACGAGGACGAAGACGGCCGCCGCTGAGGGCGCGACGCTTCCGACGAAAAAGGGCCGGTGCGGATCAACCGCACCGGCCCTTCGTCATTTGCGGACCCGATCAGGTGCGGCCGCGCACCATCCGGACCAGCCAGATCAGGATGCAGGCGCCGATCACAGCGATGATCAACTGGCCGATGACGCTGCCTTCGGCGCTGCTGCCCAGCACGAGGTCGAAGAGGAAGTTACCGATCAGGGCGCCGATGATGCCGACGATGATGTTCATCAGCAGGCCCATATCGGACTTCATGATCTTCTCGGCGATCCAACCGGCAATCGCGCCAAGTATGATCGCAAGAATCCAGCCGATACCTTCCATGACATGTCCCTTTCAAGCCTTGGCCGCCCCCGTGGCGGCCATTCGTGGGATCAATGCGCAGCGCGGGCAAAGCGTTCCCGCGCCGTACATATCATGTTGCTGCTGTTGAAAAACGGTCACACGGTCAGGCAGATGTATTTCATTTCAAGGTAGTCCTCGATCCCGTGGTGGCTGCCCTCGCGCCCCAGGCCCGACTGCTTGACGCCGCCGAAGGGCGCCACCTCGGTCGAGATCAGGCCGGTGTTCACGCCGACGATTCCGTATTCCAGCGCCTCTTGGACCCGGGTGATGCGGCCGATGTCGCGGGCATAGAAATAGGAGGCGAGGCCGAAGATCGTGTCGTTGGCCTTGCGGACGACCTCCTCCTCGGTCTCGAACCGGAAAAGCGGCGCGAGCGGGCCGAAGGTCTCCTCGGTCGAAACCTTCATGGCGTCGGTCACCCCGGTGACGACGGTCGGCTGGAAGAACAGCCCCTCGATCCTGTCGCCGCCGGTCACGACAGCGCCGCCGCCGTCCAGCACGTCACGGATATGCTCCTGCACCTTCTCGACCGCGCTTTCGTTGATCAGGGGACCGGTTGTCGTCCCCTCCTGCAGCCCGTCGCCCACGTTCAGCTTGTCGACGGCCGCCGCCAGCTTTCGGGCGAAGGCGTCATAGACGCCCGACTGTACATAGATCCGGTTGGCGCAGACGCAGGTCTGGCCGTTGTTGCGGAACTTAGACGCCATTGCGCCTTCCACCGCGGCATCCAGATCGGCGTCGTCGAAGACGATGAAGGGGGCGTTGCCGCCCAGCTCCATGCTGCATTTCATGACCTGGTCGGCGGCCTGGCGCAGCAGGATGCGCCCCACCTCGGTCGAGCCGGTGAAGGTCAGCTTGCGAACCTTGGGGTTCTCGCAGAACTCCTTCCCGACATCGCTGGAGCGTGATGAGGTCACGACAGACAGGATGCCCCTGGGCAGGCCCGCACGTTCGCCCAGGACCGCCATGGCCAGCGCCGACAGCGGCGTTTCGGCCGCCGGGCGGGCGACGAAGCCGCAGCCCACGGCCAGGGCGGGCCCGGCCTTGCGTGCGATCATCGCGTTCGGGAAGTTCCAGGGCGTGATGCTGCCGACGACGCCGATCGGCTGGCGGATCACCGTCAGCCGCTTATCGGCGGCATGGCCGGGAATCGTCTCGCCGTAGACGCGCTTGGCTTCCTCGCCGAACCATTCGATGAAGCTGGCGCCATATGCGACCTCTCCCTTGGCTTCGGCCAGCGGCTTGCCCTGTTCGGCGGTCATGATGATGCCCAGGTCGTCCTGGTTCTGCATCATCAGGTCGTACCACTTGCGCATCACCTGTGCGCGTTCCTTGGCGGGGCGGGCGGCCCAGTCCTTCATCGCCTCGTGCGCGGCGTCGATGGCGCGGGCGACCTCGGGGCGGCCAAGGTCCGCCACCCGTGCGATGACGTCGCCGCGGGCGGGGTTCGTCACCTCGAACGTGGCGCCGTCGTCGGCATCGACCCACTCGCCCGCCAGAAAGGCGCGAGATTCCAGCAGCGACGGGTCGCGGAGCAGGGTGTTGAGGTCGGTAGGGTGCTTGGTCATGGCGTCCTCGGGGGCAATGGGATCGGGGCAGATGAGCATGCGCCCCGGTGCTTGTCAAAGCGCCCCCGGTAGCCGTGCAGATCCTTCCGATGACCGGAACGTGAAAGAAAGTTTTTCCGGGTACGCAACCTTGGGGTGGGTCGCGCGTTTTGCCTGCAATCGCTAAGCTGTCCCTCTTGGCGATCTCTCGGGGGCGGTGCGCTGGTCGCGCCGCCCTTCGGCCTGTCCGAAGGCGGCCTTCCAGCACGGTTGCAGATCACCGGGAGACGGCAATGCCGCGTAGACACCGCGCGCCACGGCCCGTGCCAGCACTGTCGCAGCGGCATGGCCCAGGCCGAACGCATCCGCCACCGGATCGGTCAGAGGGCGTGCGCCGGTGGACAGGGCAAAGATCAGGTCCCCATCCAGCGGCGTGTGGCTGGGCACCAGCGACCGCGCCAGCCCGTCATGGGCGACGATGGCCATGCGCTGCAGCGCGGCCTTGTCGAGGGCCGCATCCGTCGCAACGATGGCGATGGTCGTGGCCTCTCCCAGCCGCTTGGAGGCGAGGGGCTCCTCGGCTGCGGGAAAAGCTGTCGGCAGGCCAAGACCGCCGAATTCTGCGTCCAGTTCCCACGGTGCGGCCCAGAAATGCGGACCGTCGCCCACCGTCGCCTGTCCAAGCGCATTGACCACGACCAGCGCACCGACCGTGGCGCCGTTCGCCAGCACGGCCGACGCTGACCCGAGTCCGCCCTTCAGCGACCCCGTCAGCGCGCCGAGGCCCGCGCCGGCACTGCCGATGGCGAAGTGCTCGGCCGCCGCGGCCACCGCCGCCTTGCCAAGCGCGGGGTAGGGGTTGGTCCGCCAGACCTTGTCGCCGCCGTTCAGCAGGTCGAAGACGATGGCGCCGGGCACGATGGGCACCCGTGCCGGACCAACGGCGAAGCCACGCCCCGCCGCGTGAAGCGCCGCCATGACGCCGTCGCAGGCCGCAAGGCCAAAGGCCGACCCGCCCGACACCACCAGCGCATCGACGGCGGCGACCAGCTTGTCGGGAGCCAGCAGGTCCGTTTCCCGTGTGCCGGGGGCACCGCCCATGACATGAACCGCCGCCGCGAAGGGTCGGTCGCCCGTCAGCATGGTGACGCCGGACCGCAGGACGGAGTCATGGGCGTTGCCGACCCGCAGCCCCGCCACGTCGGTGATCAGGTTCAGCGGCCCCTGTCTCATCCCGTCGCCTTCTGCGCGGCCTCTCGGGTCTGGGTCAGCGTGGCGCCGGGGGTCAGCGCCTCTGGGTCCAGCCGCAGTTCGATCACCGACAGCCGGCCCGACAAGCGGGCGCGTTCAAAGGCGGGGGCGAAGTCCTCGTCCCCCTCGACCAGTTCGCCGTGGCCGCCATAGGCGCGGACCAGCGCCGTGAAATCGGGGTTGAAGAGGTCGGTCCCCGACACCCGCCCCGGGAAGTGGCGTTCCTGGTGCATGCGGATGGTGCCGTAGCGGCCGTTGTTGCAGACCAGCACGATGGGCGTCGCGCCGTATTGCGCGGCGGTCGACAGCTCGTTCACCGTCATCTGGATGCAGCCGTCGCCCGCCAGGCAGACCACCGTGCGGTCCGGATGCGCCAGGCTGGCCGAGATCGCCGAGGGCAGGCCGTATCCCATCGACCCAGAGGTCGGCGCCAGCTGCGTCCCGTACTGCCGCCAGCGGAAATAGCGGTGCAGGAACGCGGCATAGTTGCCGGCGCCATTGGTGACGATGGCATCGTCGGGCAGGTTCCGGGCCAGCCAATCGACGACCTGTTCCAGGCGCACGCTGCCGGGGGTCGGACGGGGCACCTGCCAATCCTGATAGTTGGCGCGCAGCCGAGCGCGCCATTCCCCCCACGCTCCCGGCTGCGGGGCCGTGTCGGCCAGCGCCGCCACGACGGCGCGGGGATCGGCCGCCAGCCCCGGATCGGCCCGCCAGAGGGTGCCCAGTTCATCGGGGTCCGGATGGACATGGATCACGCGCGCATGGGGCCGCACCGGGTCCATCAGCGCGTATCCTGCGGTCAACGTGTCGCCAAGCCGCGACCCCAGCGACAGGATCACGTCCGCCTCGCGCAGCGCGGCCCCCAGGGCTGGGTTCATCCCGATGCCCAGGTCGCCGACGTAATGCGGCAGCCTGTTGTCCATGTGGTCCTGGCGGCGAAAGGGCACCGCCACGGGCAGGTCCCAGGCCTGCGCAAAGCGTGCCAGGTCATCGGCCGCCCGCTGCGACCAGAGGCTGCCGCCGGCCACGACCAGAGGCCGCCCGGCCCCCCGCAGCGCGTCAACGATAGCCGTCGCGGCGCCCGGTCCGACCTCCGCCAGCGGCGGGCGCGCGGCGGGAAGGTCGGCGATGTCGGCGCGGCCGGACAGCATGTCCTCGGGCAGGGCCAGCACCACGGGTCCGGGCCGCCCCGAGGTGGCGACGTGGAAGGCGCGGGCGACATATTCGGCGATGCGGTCGGTGGCGTCGATCTGCGCCACCCACTTGGCCAGCGGGGCGAACATCGCGCGATAGTCGACCTCCTGAAAGGCTTCGCGGTCGGTATCGCCGCGGGCGATCTGGCCCACGAACAGGATCATCGGCGTCGAATCCTGGCGCGCGACGTGGACGCCTGCGCTGGCATTGGTGGCGCCGGGGCCGCGGGTGACGAAGCAGATGCCGGGCCGGCCGGTCAGCTTGCCCGCGGCCTCGGCCATCAGGGCGGCGCCCCCTTCGTGGCGGCAGACGATGTTGGCGATGCCGCTGTCATAGAGCCCGTCCAGCGCCGCCAAAAAGCTTTCGCCGGGGACCGAGAAGACCCGCGTGACCCCGTTCGTGCGCAGTGCCTGGATCAGGATCTGTCCGCCATGCCGCATCTCTTATCCTTTCGTGAATTCGATCTGGCGCACGCGGACATGCCGCAGCGCCTCGACCATGAAGGCCGTCATCAGGCCAAAGTACAACAGCCCGTTCGCAGCCGCCATGCCGCCCAAGATGCGCCAGTTCTGTGGCATCAGCACGTCGCCATAACCAAGCGTGGTGAAGGTGACCAAGGTGAAGTACATAGCCTCCTCGAAGCTGGCGAAGACGCCCAGCAGGTGGAATGTCGCTGCCCAGAGCCAGACCGACGCCGTCAGCATCGCCAGAACCGCGATGCTGGACGCGACCACCAGCAGGATCAGCTTGGGCCGGTGCGGCGCGCGCATCAGCCATGGCGCGCAACGCGCGAAGACAGTCTCCAGCGCCCAGACAGCCATGCCGGCCACCAGAACGCTGACCACCATCAGCACCGATCCGAACGCGATCTGCCCCAGCATTCCTGCCCCTCCTGCCACAGACGTAGCCCAGGCCCCTGCCGCCGCGCAACGCACCTGCGGCGTGACCATCCGTGGCAGGCCGTGCCTGCAATGTCGGCCGTCGCGCAGGTTTCACGCGTCACATCACGCCCAGCCTTTACAGACCCCATCGGCATGCCTATCTAGCGCCGTCATGGCCAAGGACGACGACAGCAAGAACTACAAGGTGATCGCCGAGAACCGGCGCGCCAGGTTCGACTATTTCATCGAGAGCGATCTCGAGGTGGGCATCATGCTGACCGGGTCCGAGGTGAAGTCCCTTCGCACCGGCCAATCGAACATCGCCGAAAGCTATGCCTCGGTCGAGGGCGGAGAGCTCTGGCTGATCAACGGCTATATCGCGGCCCTGGCCCGCGCCGGCGTCTTCGGCCACGAGGAGCGCCGCCGCCGCAAGCTTCTGGTGAACAAGCGCGAGCTGTCGCGGCTGTGGCAGGCGACCGCGCGAGAAGGGATGACCCTGATCCCGCTGGTGATGTATTTCAACCACCGCGGCATCGTGAAGCTGAAGATCGGCGTCGCCAAGGGCAAGAAGAACCACGACAAGCGCGAAACCAGCGCCAAGCGCGACTGGAACCGCCAGAAACAGCGCCTGCTGAAGCAGGGTTAGCGCCCGCACGCCATTGCAGCCTTGCGCCCGCGCCTGTAGATCGGGGCGGCACAGGCAAGGGGGGCGCAATGGACGATCCGAAGACTCTGGTCTCGACCGACTGGCTGGCGGCGCATCTGAACGATCCCGACCTGCGCATCCTGGACGCCAGCTGGCACATGCCGGCCACCGGCCGCGACGCCCGCGCGGAATACGATGCCGCCCATATTCCCGGCGCGCGCTTCTTCGACATCGACGCGATCAGCGACAAGCGCAGCGCCCTGCCGCACATGGCCCCGCCGGTCGAGATGTTCATCAGCCGCATGCGCGCGATGGGCGTCGGCGACGGGCACCAGGTGGTCATCTATGACAATTCGGACGTGCGCAGCGCCTTTCGCGTCTGGTGGCTGTTCCGCCTGATGGGCAAGACCGACGTGGCCGTGCTGGATGGCGGCCTGCCCAAGTGGCAGGCCGAGGGCCGCCCGGTCGAGGACATGCCCGCCGTCATGCGCGACCGCCACATCACCGTCCAGCGCCAGGCCGCGCTGGTGCGCGACGTCACCCAGGTCGCCGCCGCCAGCAAGCTGGCCGATCACGAGATCATCGACGCCCGCGCGCCCGCGCGCTTCCGCGGAGAGGTCGATGAGCCTCGACCCGGCCTGCGTGCCGGTCACATCCCCCGCGCGAAGAACCTGCCCTTCGGGCGGCTCTTCAACGCCGACGGCACGATGATCACACCGGACGCGATCCGCGCCGCCTTCGAGGATGCCGACGTTGACCTGTCGAAACCCGCCATTACCACCTGCGGCAGCGGCGTGACAGCCGCCGTCCTGTTTCACGCGCTGGAACGGATCGGCCACCGCAACCACTCGCTCTATGACGGAAGCTGGACCGAATGGGGCAGCTTTCCCGACCTGAATATCGCAACCGGAGACGCCTGATGCTGTCCAACCTGCAACCGCAAGCCCCCGACAAGATCCTGATGCTGATCGAGGAGTTCAAGGCCGACACCCGCCAGGGCAAGATCGACCTGGGCGTGGGCGTCTACAAGGACCCGCAGGGTGTGACCCCGGTGATGCGCGCGGTGAAGGCGGCCGAGCAGCGGATCTGGGAGACGCAGACGACGAAGGCCTATACCGGCCTTGCGGGCGAGGCCGACTATCGCAACGCGATGGCGCAGATGGTTCTGGCCGACGTGCCGGCGGACCGCCTGGCCTCGGTCGCCTCGGTCGGCGGCACCGGCGCGATCCGGCAGGCGCTGGAGCTGGCGCGGCTGGCGAACCCTGATGTGCGCGTGTTCGTGTCGGACCCGACCTGGCCGAACCACTTGTCGATCATGAAGTTCATGGGCCTGCCCTTCACTGAATACCGGTATTTCGACAGCGAAACCCGCGGCGTCGATTTCGACGGCATGAAGGCTGACATCGCGCAGGCGGGCCGCGGCGACATCGTCCTGCTGCACGGCTGCTGCCACAATCCGACCGGCGCCAACCTGACGCTGGACCAGTGGTCCGAGGTGGTCGCGATCTTTGAAAAATCCGGCGCGATCCCGCTGATCGACCTGGCCTACCAGGGCTTCGGCGACGGTCTGGACGCCGATGCCGAAGCCACGCGCCTTGTGGCGCGCAGCCTGCCCGAGGTCCTGATCGCCGCCTCCTGCTCCAAGAATTTCGGCATCTACCGCGAACGCACCGGCATCCTGATGGCGCTGGCGGAAAACTCCGCCGCGCGCGATCTGGCGCAGGGGTCGATGGCATACCTCAACCGCCAGAACTTCTCGTTCCCGCCGGACCATGGCGCGCGCGTCGTCAGCACCATCCTGACTGATAGCGCGCTGCGCGCCGATTGGGCGGCCGAGCTTGAGGAGGTCCGCAACACCATGCTGGGCCTGCGTGACCAGCTGGCGTCCGAGCTGCGCGACCTGTCGGGCAGCGACCGCTTCGACTTCATCGCCCGGCACCGCGGCATGTTCTCGCGCCTCGGCGCGACGCCCGAACAGGTGCAAAAGCTGAAAACCGACGCGGCGATCTACATGGTTGGCGACTCGCGCCTGAACATCGCCGGCCTGAACCGCGACACCGTTCCGGTGCTGGCCCGAGCGATCATCGACGCCGGCATCTGAGACATCGGCCACGCGGCGGGGCCACGCCTCGCCGCCTGCGACGATCCGAAAAGACGGTCGTCGCGTCCTCAGCGGCGGCCAAGCCGCTGCTCGATGTAGTCCCGCAACTCCTCGATCTCGCTGCGGGACGTCCGAAGCGCCTCCAGAGTCGCCTGGTTTTCCGCTTCGGCCCTTGCCAGCTGCGACTTCAGCGCCGCCTCGCGTTCGGCATGCGCGGCCAGGGCGCGGGCGTGCTGGTCCTCTGCCTCGTGCAGCTGATGCGCCATACGGTCCAGTTCGTTCATGTCGGATTTCGCGGGGCGCGCGATGCGATGCACCAGCCAGCTGGCCAGCCATCCCAGGACAAAGGCTCCGAACAGGATCAGGGCGGTTGCGGCGATGAATTCGGTACGGGTCATTCGTCAGGACTTCCGTCTTGCGCGGGATCGCGATCGGCAATGTCACCCGGCCGGGGACCGGGGCGGGGCGTGGTCTCGTCGGGCGTCAGCACCGGGACGCGGAGAGCCTCTTCGCGCTCGGCTGCGCTCGGGACCTGCTCCTGCACGCCGACGGTCAGAGGCGCTGTCCCTGCCGAGGCCAACTCTGGCGGCAGCTGCGGCCCCTGGATCGGCGGCAGGGGCTCGGACATCTGCATCGGGCCCTGGACGGGCGGCAGGCGCGGACCCTGCATGCCGGCAGGCATGGGCGCCACCGTAGCCGGTTCGGGCGCGGGCGCCGGGACGGGCAGCGGCTGACCGGTGACGCCTGCGACCGGCTCTGGCGGCTCTGGTGCGTCGGGGCGCACGGGATGGGGCGACAGCAGGCGGAATTCTATCCGTCGGTTCGCCTCGCGCCCGGCTTCGGTGTCGTTGGGGGCGACCGGCTGGCTTTCGCCATAGCCGCGGGCGGTCATGTTCGAAACGTCGATGCCGGCCCATTGCATCGCCATCAGGATCGCCTGTGCGCGGCTGCGGGACAGTTCGGCGTTGAACCGGTCCGAGCCTTGCGAATCGGTGTGGCCGGCAGCCTCAAGCTGGTACTCGTTGCACTCGGCCATGGTGTCGGACAAGAGCGCCAGCGTCGGCTTGGGATCGCCTGCGATGGACGAACCGCCAGGCTCGAAGCCCAGTTCGCTTTCGGACATGATCACGTTCAGCCTGCGGGCGCATTCCTCGCCGTCGGGCAGGTCCAGCGACGGGTCGAGGCGGCGGTCATAGCCGATGGCAAGCTCGAACCGGGCGCCGGCGCCAAGCCGCTCGGTCAAGAACGCCGCCGCGCGTTCGGTCGCGGCGGGCGATCCCGACATGCCGCGCAGCGTGATCAGGTCGGGCGTGACTTCGACGGTTCCGGCGTGCAGCGCGTCCATCGCCTCCAGCCCGGCAATGACGCGGACGGTCCAGCCTTCGGGGACGCGCGGATCGGCACGCAACCCGCTTTGCGCGACGTCGAAGCGGGCGGCGGCGAAGCTGGACACCGCCTCGCGCATGGCCGCATCGGCGATGCGACCCTGCATCGTCAGGGCGCCCCGATCCGACAGGTTGGCGTGGAACTCGATCGGCTGAGGGACCTCTTCCGGCTGTTCCAGCCGGGCCTCCAGCGTGAAGGCCTGCGGCAGCGCCGCCTGAAGGTCTGCCGCGACCTTGTCGAAACGGGCGCTCGTCACGCCCTCGGGCGCCGACAGCGCCACCTGCGCGTTCGACAGCGTCACGCTGCCCCGACCCAGCGTGCCGACCGCACGAATGGCCGCCACCGCCACGTCGCCCCAGTCTGCCGATGGCGCACCAAGTCCCAGCAGGCAATCGGGCGCGCCCTCCAGCCCCGCATCCGCCGCGGCAGCCAGGATACGGTCGCGCGCATCCTCGGTATCGGCCACGCAGGCCTCGAACCCGGCCCCGTTGTCGGTCGCCGCGAAGCTTAGCGTGAAGGGGGAAATCACGGGCCGGGGCGCGGTGACCTGAAGGTCAAGCTCCAGCCCCGCCGGTGCCGCGGCACGCAGGGCCGCCTCCAGCCGCGCCTGGTCGGCGGCGTCGCGTGCCAGGGCCGCGACCTGAACCCGCCCCGGCGCGACCGAGATCTTGGACTGCCCGGTCATGCCCACGGCCCGCAGGCCGAAGCGCAGCGCCGCGTCCCAGCCTTCGGGGGCCGAGTGGTCCGCGACCTCCAGCAGATCCGACAGCTGCCCGTCCGGCGCAGTAGGGCGCAGCTGGCGCAGGACGGCGTCGCGGTCGGTCGAGGCGGGGATCAGCCCGATCAGCGACACGCCCATGTCGCCGCGCAGGAACTCGATCTGGAAATCGGGGGCGGCCATCGCCTCGACCGAGGCGACGGTCATCTGGTCGATGATCCGCGCGGTTCCGGCGGCCGCGGCGGCGCGGGACATGGCGCGAAAGCGTTCCACCTCGGACGGGGCGGTGCCGGTCAGGCGGACCTGGAGGCCGTCCGTCCGCACCTCGACCCAGTCATGCCCGTCCGCGCGCAGTGCCTGGCCGACCTCGGCCGCGGCGCGATCCTCGACATAGGTGGCGGCCGCCTCGGCCCCGACCCAGGCCAATCCTCCGGCGCCTGCAAGCGCCACGAGGGTTGCCAGAGAGGTGGTGATGCGGCGCGAGGAAGCCATGAGCGGACCCTGGTCTGTGAAAGCGCATAACCTCTAGCTGCGGCACCTCACGGGCGCAATCATGCCAGCCCTGCAATGGCAAGAAAAAGCCCAAGGATCAGCCCGCTGTCACGGTTCGACCGGAAGAGGCGCAGGCAGACATCGCCCTGATCGGGTTGGAAATTTCGCAGCTGCCACCCCAGATGCGCGCCAAAGGCCAGAACGCCCGTCCAGGCGATCAACAGGTTGCGACCGGGCAGCGAAACGGCGACGGCCAGCACCGCCACCGCCGCCAGGGCGAAACCAACCAGGATGCGGGGGCTGTTCGCGCCAAAGAGGCGGGCCGTGGATTTCACGCCGATCAGGGCGTCGTCATCGGCATCCTGATGGGCATAGATCGTGTCGTAGAAGATCGTCCAGCAGATCGCGCCCAGCCAGGCCACGACCGGTGCCGGGTCGACCCGGCCCATATGGGCGGCATAGGCCAACATGACGCCCCAGTTGAAGGCAAAGCCCAGGAACACCTGCGGCCACCAGGTAAATCGCTTGGCGAAGGGATAGATCGCTACCAGGGCCAGCGAGGCGACGCCCATCCAGACGGCCGCGCGGCCGAGCGTCAGCAGGATGACCAGCCCGATCAGCCCCTGCAGGATCAGCCACAGGTACGCCCCCCGCAGCGTGATCTGCCCCGACGGCAGCGGCCGCGACCGCGTCCGCGCCACCTGCGCGTCGATCTTGCGGTCGGTGATGTCGTTCCAGGTGCAGCCCGCACCCCGCATCACGAAGGCGCCGATGGCGCAGGCCAGCGCGATCCACAGGTCGAACGGGCGCGGGCCGTCCGCCATCATCGCCAGGCCGATGCCCCACCAGCAGGGCAGCAGCAGCAGCCATGTCCCGATGGGCCGGTCGGCGCGCGACAGCCGCAGCCAGGGGCGCGTGGCGGCGGGGGCCAGCCGGTCCACCCAGTTGCCCTTTGGGGCATCGAAGACTGTGTCTGGCCTTTCGGTCCGGCTTTGCATAGCGTCGCGCCCATCATGGCTAGGATCAGACTGTTCATAGATCACCCCTTGGTCGGGGGACAACCCGTCCCCTTGGACGGCCCGCAGGCGCATTACCTGTCGGGCGTGATGCGCCTGAAGCCGGGGGACGAGCTTCGCGTCTTCAACGGCCGCGACGGCGAATGGTCCGCGACGCTGGCCGACGCCGGCAAGCGCGGCGGCAGCCTGCTGGTCGGCGCCCCCACTGCACCGCAGCAGGACCCGCCGGACCTGTGGCTGATCTTCGCGCCGATCAAGAAGGCCCGCACCGACTTCATCGTCGAGAAGGCGGCCGAGATGGGTGCGGCGCTGATCCAGCCGGTGCAGACCGATCACACGAACTCCGAACGCATCCGGCAGGACCGCCTGCAGGCCCATGCGGTCGAGGCGGCCGAGCAATGCGGCGGGACTTTCGTGCCTGCGGTGAAGGACCTCGTTCCGCTGTCGCGGCTGCTGGACGGGTGGGACCCGGCGCGCCGCATCCTCTGGGCCGATGAGTCGCGGGTGGGACCGGCCGAGGCGCTGACCGGCCTGCCGGAAGGGCCTTGGGCGATCCTGATCGGACCCGAGGGCGGCTTTTCCACCGTCGAGCGCGTGCTGCTGTCGCGGCTGCGTTTCGTCGTGCCGGTCAGTCTGGGGCCGCGGATCCTGCGGGCGGACACGGCCGCGGTCGCCGCGCTGGCGCTTTGGCAGGCGACCTTGGGCGACTGGCGTTGATGAAGCCAGCGGGGGAATGCTGCAATGCGGCATCTCATGACCCGCTTGCGACGCCTTGCCCTTATTTACGCGTTGTTTCCTTGCACGAACTGCATAGCGGCCTTGCCGGTTTCGCGGCTACTCTTCGCGGGTTGCACATTCTATCTGCTGTGTATCCGAAAACTGCCCTCCGATGGGGCAAATTGAAAAGCAGGTGATAAGATGTCGACGATCCAAACGAACCGCAGCGTGGCTGTCGGAGGCGTGGGCAACATCGTCGCGCACCTCGTCTCGCTGTTCGCGTCGTGGAAGGATACCCACGTGACGCGCCGCGAGTTGAGCCGCCTGTCCGACCGCGAACTGGACGATATCGGTCTTTGCCGCGGCGACATCGAGCGGATTGCGCGCGCCCACTGACGCCCGACTTCCCTAAAGACGAACGAACCCCCGGAAGCCGAAACGCTCGCGGGGGTTTTTTCCTGTCCGGATGCCGTCAGCCGCGGGTCATCACCAGCGTCGACCAGTCGCCCAGGTCGTCGCGACGATCCAGTGCGAAGCCTGCCCCCTGATAGGCGGCGACGACCTCTTCGGCCTGGGTGGTCAGGATGCCCGACAGGACGATCTTGCCGCCCGCCGTGACCGAACGCGCCATGTCGCCCGACAGGTCGATCAGCGGCTGCTTGAGGATGTTGGCCAGCACCAGGTCATACGGCGCCGCCTCCTCCAGCACGGGATGGTCGAACCCTGCGGCCTCCAGGCACTCGACCCGGCCCGCCAGGCCATTCGCGATGACATTGGCGGCGGCGGTGTCCACCGCCACGCGGTCGATGTCGCTGGCCAGCACGGTCACGTGCCAAAGGCGGGCGGCCCCCATCGCCAGAACAGCCGTGCCGCAGCCGATGTCGACGATCCGGAACGGTTCGAACCCGTCGGTCGCCAGACGGTCCAGCGCCTCGAGGCAGCCCTTGGTCGTGTCGTGGTGGCCGGTGCCGAATGCCATCGCAGCCTCGATGCAGAGGCCCTCGACCCCTTCCGGCACGGTGTCAGCATCGTGGCTGCCATAGACGTAGAAGCGTCCAGCCCGCACGGGGGTCAGTTCGCGCCGCACATGGGCGACCCAGTCCACCTCGGGCACTTCCGAAACGACGAAGGGCTGCGCCCCGTGCGCGGCGGCCAGAAGCGCCAGAGAGATTTCGTCGGGAGCCTCGGTGAAATAGACGCCGACTTCCCACCGCTCCGATCCGTCCTCGATCTCGAAGACGCCGGTGCCGACGGGCTCGGGGGTCAGGTCCTCGCAAGCCTCGGACAGCGCTTCGGCGGCCTCGCGGCCGTGGACATGGGTCAGTGCGGTGAATGTGGGCATCAGATCGGGTCCGGGTTGGGCATGGACGCCTCTACCCCGGTGCCCTTGAGGCCGCAATAACCGTCAAGGTTCTTTTTCAGGTATTGCTGATGCGCCTCGTGCGCGGGCCAGAAGGGGCCGGCGGGAAGGACCTGCGTGGTGATATGCCCATAGCCCTGCACGGCCAAACGGTTGTCATAGTCGACCTTCGACGCCTCGGCCGCCGATTCCTGCATGTCGGTGAAGGTCATGATCAGGCTGCGGTACTGGGACCCCACGTCGTTGCCCTGCCGGTCGCCCTGCGTGGGGTCGTGGTTTTCCCAGAACAGCTGCAGCAGGTGATCATAGCTGATCAGGGAACTGTCATAAATCACGCGCACGACCTCGGCATGGCCGGTGTCGCCGCGCTTAACCTGGTCATAGGTGGGGTTCTGCAGGTCGCCCCCGGCAAAGCCGACCTCGGTCAGCCAGACGCCGTTCTGCTGCCAGAACAGCCGCTCTACCCCCCAATAGCAGCCCATCCCGAAGATCGCCTGGTCATAGCCGGGAGGCGGATTGACGCCGAGCGGGCGGTGGAAGATGGCGTGATCGGTCATAGGACCCTCTTGTTGCAAGCGTTGCGGTTCAAACGCGGCAGGCGGGGGCAGGGTTCACCCGCGCGGATGGGCAGCACGATAGACGGCCATCAGCCGCGCGTCATCCACGCCGGTATAGACCTGGGTGGTGGACAGGCTGGCATGGCCCAGAAGTTCCTGGATGGTGCGCAGGTCGCCACCGGCGGCCAGCAGATGCGTGGCGAAGCTGTGGCGCATCGCATGCGGCGTGGCGCTGGCCGGCAGCCCCAGCGCCGCGCGCGCTTTCCGCATCGCGCCCGAGATCGCGCCGGGGTCCAGCGCGCCGCCGCGTACGCCGCGGAACAGCGGGCCGTCGGCCGCAAGCCCCCAGGGCGACTGGCGCAGATAGTCCTCGACCGCGGCGCGAGCCACGGGCAGCACCGGGACCTGCCGTTCGCGCCCGCCCTTGCCGCGGATGGTCAGCGCCTCGGGGAAGGGCCAGTCGCGGCCTTGCAGCGCCAGCGCCTCCGAGATCCGCAGCCCGCAGCCCCAGAGCAGCGTCAGCACCGCCATGTCGCGCGCGGCGATCCAGGGCGTCTCGTGCAGCGCCACCTGCGCCAGCGCCCCCTGCGCCTGGTCGGGCGTCAGCGGGCGGGGCAGCGACCGGGCATAGCGCGGGCTGCGCGCCGACAGCGCCGCCGACAGGTCGAACCCCTCGCGGTCGGAAATCCAGCGCAGGAACGACCGCACCGCCGACTGCCGCCGTGCGAGCGAGCGCGCACCAAGGCCCCGCCCGCGCTCGGCGGCGGCGAAGGCCCGCATGTCCGCCTGCGACAGCGCCGACAGCGCCTTGGGCGTGGCGGGTTCGGCCCAGTGGCCGCCCAGGAAGTGCAGGAAGGCGATCAGGTCGGCGCGATAGGCGGTGATCGTATGCGCCGACAGGTCGCGGGTGGCGGCCTCGGTCTCCAGCCAGCGGGCCAGCGCGTTGCTGGTGGCGGGGGCGAGCGTCAGCTGGTGGCTCATCGCCGCATCCGCTCCAGCAGGACAAGGCGGAAGACTTGGGCGAAGAACCGCAGCAGGTCGGTGCCGTGGGACGGCATGAACCGCGACGCATCGGCACTGCCCATCAGCAGCAGGGCGCGCGGCCGCCCGCCGCCCAGGTCCAGCGGCAGCAGCGCCTCGGAGGCGACGGACCGGCCGTGCAGCGGGCGCGTCAGCACCAGCGCGGGCCGCAGAACGATGTCCGCCCCCCGCGGCGCCCGGCGCCCGGCCGAGACGATGCGTTCGATCAGGCCCGCGGGGGCGATGATGGCGTCTTCGGGCAGGGATAGCTGAGGGTCGTCCTCGACGATCAGGCGCAGCGTCTCGATCCGCAGAAGGGGCGCGATGTCGGCCTGCAGGCTGGCTGCGAAATCGGCCAGGTCGGCCGATTCCAGCAGCCCCAGGACCGCGCGATGCACCACCGCCATGCCCGACTGGTTGTCGAAGGCGGCGGCGATGACGCTCTCGTGCGTCGCCTCCAGCCGGTCCAGCCGACTTTCCAGCGCCTCCATCGCGCGGCCGCGAATGTCGATGACATTCGCGCCCAACTCGGCCTCGCGCGCGCTGACCAGCGCGCGCATCAGGTCGCGGTCGGCCAGGATCGCCGACGGATCGGCCAAGAGCCGTTCGCGCGTTCCGGGATCCAGGTGGTCGGTCGGCATCAGCCGATCTTCTGCCCGGTCGCCTTCCAGTCGGCGTCGAACTGCGCCAGGCCCTTGTCGGTCAGCGGGTGGCTGACCATCGACTTGATGACCGACGGGGGCGCGGTGATCACGTCGGCGCCGATCTTGGCGGCCTCGACGATGTGGTTCACGGTGCGGATCGAGGCGGCCAGGATCTGGGTCTTGTAGCCGTAGTTGTCATAGATCTCGCGGATGTCGGCGATCAGGTCCATGCCGTCCAGATGGATGTCGTCCAGCCGTCCGATGAAGGGGCTGATGAAGGTCGCGCCCGCCTTGGCGGCCAGAATCGCCTGGGCGGCGCTGAAGCACAGCGTCACGTTGACCATGCGGCCTTCGTCCGAGAGCACGCGGCAGGCCTTGAGGCCGTCCCAGGTCAGCGGCACCTTGACGGTGATGTTGTCTGCGATCTTGGCCAGGTGGCGGCCCTCGCGGATCATGTCATCGGCGTCGGGCGACACCACCTCGGCCGAGACGGGGCCTTCGACCAGTTCGCAGATCTCGCGCGTGACCTCGGCGATGTCGCGGCCGGCCTTGAGGATCAGCGACGGGTTGGTCGTGACGCCGTCCACCATCCCGTGATCGTTCAGTTCCTTGATGGCGGCGACATCGGCGGTATCGACGAAGAATTTCATGGCCGGCTCCTCTGGTGCGGTTCGGACACGTCATACTGCAGACGAGGTCGCGCGGGAAGGGGCAGGGGGCTTGCAACCGGGGGCCGGGCCGTCTTTATCGTGGGCGATGAACCGCGCCCCCGCCTTCTTCGCCCCCCGCGACCGGATCGCGGTCCTGACCTGCGAACCCGTGGGTGTGCTGGATTATCTGGCGCCCGAAGGCGGCGTCAGGCAGGGCCAGCTGGTGCTGGTGCCGCTGGGTCCGCGCCGCGTGCTTGGTTTGGTCTGGGGCGAGGGCACGGGCGATTTCGATCTGGCCAAGCTGCGCCCCGTCGCGCGGCTTCTGGACGCGGAACCCTTCAGCCCCGGCTTCCTGGACTTCCTGACGCGGGCCGCCGACTACACGCTGACGCCTCTGCCCCTGATGCTGCGCATGGCGACGCGCGCGCCCGACATCGACCAGCCCCCCGCGGCGCGCCGCATCATCGTGCCGGGGTCGGGCGAGGTCAGCCGCCAGACCGAGGCCCGCGCCCGCGTCCTGCAGGTCGTGGCCGACCACGGGGGGGCCAGCTTTGCCGCGTCCGAGCTGGCGCAGCTGGCGGGCGTCGGGACTTCGGTCGTCAAGGGACTGGTGGCGCAGGGCGCCCTGGCTGAGATCGAGGCGCCGCGCGACCAGCCTTATCCGCGCCTCGACCCTACGCTGCCCGGCAAGCCGCTGGCCGCCGACCAGCAGGCGGGCGCCGACGCGCTGCGCGGGGCGATCCGGGGCGGCGGCTATGGCACGACGCTGCTGCGCGGCGTCACCGGGTCCGGCAAGACCGAGGTCTATCTTGAGGCCGTGGCCGAATGCCTGGCGCAGGGGCGGCAGGCGCTGGTCCTGCTGCCCGAGATTGCCTTGTCGGCCGAGTTCCTGGACCGGGTCGAGGCGCGGTTCGGCGCACGCCCGGGCGAATGGCACAGCGGCATCACCCGCACCGAACGTCGGCGCCTGTGGCACATGGCCGGGCGGGGCGAGGTCGGCCTGGTCGTCGGCGCACGGTCCGCGCTGTTCCTGCCCTTCCGCGACCTGGGCCTGATCGTCGTCGATGAGGAACATGACAGCAGCTATAAGCAGGAAGACGTCGTCTATTACAGCGCCCGCGACATGGCAGTGCTTCGGGCATCCATCGGACAAGCGCAGGTGGTGCTGGCCTCGGCCACGCCGTCTTTGGAAAGCTGGGTGAATGCGGCGGCCGGGAAATACACCCGGCTGGACCTGCGCAGCCGCTACGGAGAGGCAGAGCTTCCGCAGATGGCCGCCATCGACCTGCGCGCCGAGGCGATGGAGCCGGGGCGCTGGATTTCCCCGACGCTGGCGAAGGCGGTGACGGCGCGGCTGGAAAAGGGCGAACAGTCGCTGATCTTCCTCAACCGCCGCGGCTTCGCGCCGGTGACGGTGTGCCGCGCCTGCGGCGAGCAGATCGGCTGCCACCAATGCGACGCGCGGATGGTCGAACACCGCTTCCAGAACCGTCTGGTCTGCCACCAATGCGGGGAAACGCGGTCCATCCCGACCGCCTGCCCGTCCTGCGAGGTCGAGGGCAAGCTGGCCCCCATCGGCCCCGGCGTGGAACGCATCGCCGAGGAGGTCGCAGCGCGCTTTCCCGATGCCAAGGCGACGGTCCTGTCGTCGGACCTGTTCCACTCGGCGCGGGCACTGAAGGAGACAATTGCCGCGATCTCGGATGGCGACACCGACATCATCATCGGCACGCAGATCGTGGCGAAGGGACACAATTTTCCGCGCCTGACGCTGGTGGGCGTGGTGGATGCCGACCTGGGCCTGCAGGGGGCGGACCTGCGTGCGGCGGAACGCAGCTTTCAGCTGATGCGCCAGGTGGCGGGGCGTGCCGGGCGGCAGTCGGGGGCCGCGCCCGGCGTCGCGCTGTTGCAGACGCATCAGCCCGACCATGCCGTGATCCGGGCGATTCTGTCAGGTCAGGACGAGGCCTTCTGGGATGCCGAGGCGGCCGGGCGGCAGGCCGCCGGAATGCCCCCCTTCGGCCGGCTGGCGGGGATCATCCTGTCGCATCCGGATTTTGGCGCGGTGACCGATTTCGCCCGCCACCTGGCGGGGCTGGCGATGCCGCTGGCCGATGTGGGGGCCGAGCTGTGGGGACCGGCGCCGGCACCCATCGCGCGGGTGCGGGGCCGGCATCGGATGCGGATGCTGATCCGGGCACCGCGCCAGGCACCGTTGCAGGCGGCGATCGCGGATTGGCTGGGCGCAGTCAAGCTGCCCACGAACATGCGGCTGTCGGTCGATATCGACCCGCAGAGCTTCCTGTAGAAGAGCCGCCCGTCTTGTGGGAAACCGTCAGTTCCTCAGGACGATGCAGCGGCCGCCGAGCGTCTTGAAGCGGGTGCAGAAGCGCGCGGCCTCGGTCCGGGAACCATAGCCGACCTGCGCTGTATAGACAGGACGCGGCATGCCGTTCATCCGCTTGCGGACATAACCGACGCGGGCCCCGTCCTCGAGGATCGGGCGCAGAGTGCGGTTCAGCCGCGCGACCTGCTGGGCGGCGCCCGCCTGGCTGGGATGGCTGGCCACGATCACGCCCCAGGGCATGACCGGCGGCTGTGTCGTGAACTCGCGCAGGCTGCGGTCGCCGGCCATCTTCTCGCAGGCGGCGCGGAAGGGCAGGTCGGCGGCCAGCGCCAGCCGCAGATCTTCGGACGCGGGCGGGTTGTCGCGCCACCGATGGGCGCTGAAGCCCGTGATCGCCTCGACATAGTCGATCGTCTCGAAGGGCAGCGTGGTCTGCAGCGCGACAAAGCGCGCCGCGCGATTCTCGCCGCCGTTATAGGCCACCGCAGCCAAGCCGATATTGCCGAACCGTTCGCTGAGGGCGGCCAGGTACCAGGCAGCCTTGCGGATCGCCTGCGCCGGGTTGAACGGGTCGTCCAGCCGGTAGAGGTCGGCCGTGCCCGGCATGAACTGGGCGATGCCGATGGCCCCGGCGGGGCTGATGGCCGAGGGCTCGAACCGGCTCTCCTTCCACAGCAGCCGCGCCAGGAACGCCGGGTCGAGGCCGTGCTCGGACGCGTTTCTCTCGATCAGCTTGCAGACATCGGCGGCATAGGTAGCCTTGGCGATGCAGTCGCGGCCGTCGTCGCTGCAGCGGCGATCCTCGGAGACGCGCGGGGCGGGGCGGCCGTGTACCGCATCCACGGCGGCGCGCGCCCAAGCTGGCTGACCTATCGACAGGCACAGCGCAATCGCCGGCACCAGGCCGACCGCCGCCCGCCGAATCCGGCCCATCCGCGATATCCGTTGCCGAGACAGAACGGGCCTACTTGCTTTTCTTGCCGCCGCGGGCCTTCTTCTTGTCGCCCTTCGCCGCCTTGTCGGATTTCGGCGCCTTCACCTCGTGCTGGGCAGCCAGAGACGCCTTGGCGGCCTCTTTCTCGCGGGCCTTCCGGGCCTTGCGGGCGGCTTTCCGCTCTGCCTTCGCGGCTTCCTTGGCCTCATCCTTGCGCGCCTTCTCGACGGCTTTCTCGGCGTCCTTCTGGGCCTTGCGGGCAGCCTTGCGCTCGGCCTTGGCGGCCTCTTTCGCGGCGTCCCTGTCGGCCTTGCGTGTTGCCTGCTTCAGTGCCCTCTCGGCATGGGGTTCGGGCATCGGTGCGGCCGAGGTGTCGGGTGCAGCTTCGGCAGGGGCCACCCTCGGCTTCGGCACCCGGTGAGGCTCGGTCCGCAGATCGGTCTTGCGCGTTTCGGCCGACTTGCGACCGGCGGGCTTGCGCGTCTGTGTCGCGGGCTTGCGCTTGACCGAAGCCGGCTTGGCCGGCGGTTTCGGTGCGACGGGCGCCTGCGCCACCGTGGGCAGTCCGCGCTTGCGGCGCTCCGCGTCCAGGCGGCGGATGGCGGCGCGGAAGATCCCGGCCTCTTCGTCCTTCTTGGCGACCACGGCCTCGTCGCGCAGGTTACGCAGCCGCACGGCCGTCTCTTGAAGCTCGACTTCGCTCAGTTGGCCGATCGCCGGCTGGCGGCTTCCCTTGATCAGCGCAAGCTGATCCGCGCTCAGCAGTTCCTGCTCGCGCTTGGCGTAATTCGGCATTGCGGGACCCTTGGTGCAAAGGTGGCGTTGCGCATGACCTTGCCGGTGAGGCCACGGTTTTGCAAATGGAAAGGCCCCGGGACGACGCCCGGCGCCTGCTTCGATGACATGCGTCAGACCGCGATCAGCGCATGGGTACGGCGCTTTCCACAGGCGAGACGAAGCTTGCGTCCGCCGTGGCGAAGGGATCGGTGACGACAGCCGGTGCGACGGGGGCTGCGACCTGCGTCGCCGACATCGACGCATAGGGGTCCATGACCGGCTGCGCCTGCGTCTGCATCTGCGCGGGCACGGCGCTTTCGACCGGCGATCCGCTGACCGTCACGACGCCGTCCGTCGTCGGCGCGACCTGGCCTGCGGGCACGACATAGCCTTCGGGGGTCTCGACCATCGGCCCTTCCATCTGGACGCTCAGCGCCTCGGAGCGCACGACGACCTCGGTTCCGGTCGGGACGTTCTCGAACAGGTCGATGATGTCCTGGTTGAACAGGCGGATGCAGCCGGCCGAGGTGGCCTTGCCGATCGAGGACGGGTCCAGCGTGCCGTGGATGCGGTAATAGGTGTCCGTCCCGCCCTGGTACAGGTAGAGCGCGCGCGAGCCGAGCGGGTTCTGCAGGCCGCCGGGCAGGCCGCCTGCAAACTGGCCGTAAAGCTCGGGTTCGGACCGCAGCATGTTGTCGGTGGGACGCCAGCTGGGCCAGGCGGCCTTGCGCGCGATCGTGGCGCGGCCCTCGAAGCCCTTGCCGGCGCGACCGACCGCGACGCCATAGCGCATCGCCTGCCCGCCGGGCTGGACGTGATATAGTACGCGCGCATAGGGATCGACGACGATCGTGCCCGGCGCTTCGGACCCGTTATAGGGGACAAGCTGGCGCATGTTGCGGTCCGTCAGATATGCCGGGCGCACCGCCTGAATCGGGATCGGCTGGCCGTCCGGGCCTTCATCGACGCGGGCCTTGTAGATTTCCGGAACCTCCACCGGCCCCTGCGGCGCGGGGGCGGCAGTTTCCTGGCTGGGACCACAAGCCGCCAGCCCAAGGGCCAGCGCCGCGAAGAGAAAAGCGAGGCGCATCGTTGCACATTCCTTGTTCATCGCCGGATCCGCCGGCAGAGGCGGACACGAGGCAGCATTTGATTCCATCGCCGGACGGGCCGGACCCGCCTCGCGATTCGCACATCGTTCCATGAGGCCCAGTGCCGAGCCGCGTCAACCCCGCCGCCAAGGTTCGGTCGATCCTTGGCGCAATTGTGTCTGGCCGATGTGGCGCGGCGGTGTCAGCCTGGTCAACTTCGTGCGTCAGGGGAACAACTTGACGTGCGTTCCGGTTTCATCGGCACACGGCGCAAGGCGGCGGTATCCTTGCAAGATGTTGCCGGTTCGGCGCAATGACCTGCCGTGGCGCGATTGCCGGCCCACCCGTTGCGGCCTAACTTCTCCTGACGCCGGACCTGTCCGGTCACCTCAAAAGGTCTCACGTGACAAGCTCTACCGACCCGACGCCGCCCGGCCCCGCGATGCCCCGCGGCGCGCTTGCGCCTTTCGGCTATCGCGATTTCCGCCTGCTTTGGGGCGCGACGCTGATCTCTAACTTCGGGGGGCTGGTGCAGGCCGTGGGGGCGGCGTGGCTGATGACGCAGCTGACCGACAGCGCGACGTTGATCGCGCTTGTGCAGGCGTCGAACACGCTGCCGGTCATGCTGCTTGCCATCGCTTCGGGCGCGCTGGCTGACATCTTCGACCGCAAGACGCTGCTGACGGCGGCGCTGATCTTCATGTGTACCGTGTCGGTCGCGCTGGCGGTCGTGGCCTGGTCGGGCGCCTTGACGCCGTGGCTTCTGCTGGCCTTCACCTTCCTGCTGGGCGCGGGGCAGGCGGTCTATAATCCGCCATGGCAGGCCAGCATGGGCGATTTGGTCAGCCGAAAGGATCTGCCGGCGGCCGTCAGCCTGAACTCGGTCGGCTTCAACCTGATGCGCAGCGTGGGTCCCGCGGCTGGCGGTCTGATCGTGGCCACCCTGGGCGCCGCCGTCGCATTCGCGGTCAACGCGCTCTCCTATCTGCCGCTGGTGGGTGCGATGCTGCGCTGGAAGCCGCAACTGGCGCCGCGCGTCACAACGCCCGAGCCGTTCATGGCCGCGATGGGCGCGGGGCTGCGCTATGTGGTGCTGTCGCCGAACCTGATGCGCGTCATGCTGCGCGGGGCGCTTTTCGGCTTTGCCGCAATCTCTGTGCTGGCGCTGCTGCCGCTGGTCGCCAAGAGCCACCCCGAGGGCGGATCGCTGCTGTTTGGGGGGCTGCTCGGCTGCTATGGCATCGGCGCGATTGCCGGGGCGCTGTTGAACCCGCGCATCCGCGCGCGCATGGATAACGAACATGTCGTCCGCATGGCCTTCGCGGGCTTCGCGGTGGCGGCACTGGTGCTGGGCCAGACCGAGTCCGTCTGGCTGCACGCTGCGGCGCTGCTGCCGGCAGGGGCGTCCTGGGTGCTGGCGCTGTCGCTGTTCAACGTGACGGTGCAGCTGTCGACGCCGCGTTGGGTCGTGGCGCGGGCGCTGGCCTTCTATCAGACCGCGACATTCGGCGGCATGGCGACGGGGGCCTGGGCATGGGGCGCCATGGCGGGCGCGCAGGGGTTGGACAGCGCGCTGACGACGGCCGGGTTCGTCCTGATCCTGGGGGCGCTTCTGGGCTTCTGGCTGCGCGCGCCAGAGTTCGGGACCGTCGACCTCGACCCCGTGAACCGGTTCCGGGAACCCGCCTTGCGCCTGGACCTGCGCGGGCGGTCAGGACCGATCATGGTGATGGTCGACTACCGCATCGCCCAGGCCGACGTGCCGGAATTCCTGCGCCTGATGCGGCAGCGGCGCAATATCCGCCGCCGGGACGGCGCGCGGAACTGGGCGCTGCTGCGCGACCTGGAGCATCCCGATCAGTGGAGCGAAAGCTATCATATCGCCACCTGGGACGAATACGTGCGCCACAACCTGCGGCGGACCAAGACGGATGCCGAGGTCGCGGTGTCGCTGCGCGCGCTCCACCAGGGCGAGGGGGACCCGCTGGTCCACCGCATGATCGAACGCCACAGCGTCGGGCCCCAGGACGACGTGCCGCTGATGGGCAAGATCGAGATCCCCTGAGCCGGATGATTCCGCCTCGCCTGCACGCGCGGGTTGTGCCAGATTTGGCGCGACCGATGACGCGAAAGGCCGGGAAATGATCCGACTTGCCCTGATCCTGTCGCTGTCCTTTCCGGTCGTGGCCCTTGCCGGGCCGTGGCCGCGCGAGGTCGGCGAAACATTCCTGTCGCTGTCGGGCGAACACAACCGCGCGGGCAACGCCTATGGCGCGCTCTACGTCGAACACGGGCTGACGCCCCGCACCACTCTGGGGATCGAAATCGGGCGCGCCGATCAGGCCGAGACGAGCGCCATCGTGTGGCTGCAGCGCGCGCTGGACGACGGGCAGGGGCCGAACCGGTTCGCACTGCAGTCGGGGGCGGGCGTGATCCGGCGCGGCGACGACGTCTTGCCCGTGGTGCAGGGCAGCCTGTCCTGGGGCCGTGGGTTTAACCGATGGGGCGGCGGCTGGCTCACCGCGCAGGTGCTGGGCAAGATGACCGGACGCGGCGCCGACCCGCGCGAACCGGTCCGCCCGTCCTTCGCCGCCAGCTTCCTGACGGCCGAGCGTGTGGTCAAGACCGACCTGACCCTGGGCCTGCGCCCGCGCGACGGGCTGATGGTCATCAACAGCCTGTGGCTGGAGGAGCGCCAGGACGAGGCGTTCTCGGCCCGGCTGATGTCGTCGGTGGTTCTGGACGCGCCGGGGCCGGTGCAGATCGAACTGGGGATGGTCCATCCCGTCTCGGGGCCTGCCGAAAGGGCCTTCAGGCTGGGCACCTGGATCGAGTTCTGACCCTAGATCCTGTCGCGCCAGCGGTTGACCAGCGGGTAACGCCGGTCCAGCCAGAACGCGCGGGTCGATATGCGCGGCCCCGGCGCGGCCTGGTACCGCTTCCACTCACTGACATAGAGCAGCCGTTCGACGTGCCGGACCGTGTCCGCGTCGAAGCCTTGCGCGATCAGGTCGGCCAAGGACAGGTCCTTCTCGACCAGCCCGTCCAGGATCGCATCCAGAACCTCGTATGGGGGCAGCGAATCCTCGTCTTTCTGGTCGGGGCGCAACTCGGCGGAAGGCGGCTTCGAGATGATCCGCGGCGGGATCACCTCGCCGGGGCGTCCAAGCATCCAGTCACGATGGTTCTCGTTCCGCCAGCGGCAGGTCTCGAACACCCGCGTCTTGTAGAGGTCCTTGATCGGGTTATAGCCGCCCGCCATGTCGCCATAGATGGTGGCATAGCCGACCGCGACCTCTGACTTGTTGCCGGTGGTCAGCAGCATCTCGTTGAACTTGTTGGAAATCGCCATCAGCATCACGCCGCGCAGGCGCGACTGGATGTTTTCCTCGGTGATGTCGGGCGCGGTCCCTTCCATCAGATGCGCCAGCGCGTCGCCCACGGCGTCGCGCGCCCCCTCGATATGCACCGTGTCCAGCCGGGCGCCAAGTCGGGTCGCGCAGTCGGCGGCATCGTCCAGGCTGGCCTGCGAGGTGTATTCCGACGGCAGCATCACGCAGCGCACGTTTTCCGGGCCGATGGCATCCGCGGCGATGGTGGCCACCAGCGCGCTGTCGATCCCGCCCGACATGCCAAGCACGACCTTGGAAAAGCCCGACTTGCACAGGTAATCGCGCAGGCCCAGCATCATCGCGAAATAGTCCTGCTCCCACGCGTCGGGCTGGGGCGCCATGGGGCCGGGTTCGGCCCGCCAGCCATCGTCCGTCCGCAGGAAATCCACGTGGGCGATGGCCTCCTGGAACGCGGGCAACTGGACAACCTTCCTGCCGCCGGGGTTCAGCACGAAGCTGGCCCCGTCATAGAGCTGGTCGTCCTGCCCACCGACAAGGTTCACATAGACCAGCGGCAGCCCGGTTTCGACCACGCGGCCGACCATGTGGCCCATCCGCAGGTCCAGCTTCTCTCGGTGATAGGGGCTGCCGTTGGGAACCACCAGGATCTCGGCCCCGGTTTCGGCCAGCGTCTCGGCCACGTCGGGATACCAGCCGTCCTCGCAGATCGGGCTGCCGAGGCGGACGCCCGCGACCGGATATGGGCCGCTGATCGGTCCCGACTGGAACAGCCGCAATTCATCGAAAAGCTGCTGATAGGGCAGGTGGTGCTTCAGCACCCGCGCCACCAGCGCGCCGTCCCGGAAGACCCACCACGCGTTATAAAGCTTGCCGTCGTCACGCCAGGGACCGCCGATGCCGATCGCGGGGCCGTCCGCCAGCGACGTGCCCAGCTGCATCAGGGCGGCCACGGCCTGGTCGGTGAAGGCGGGCTTCAGCACCAGGTCCTGCGTCTGGTAGCCGGTGATGAACATCTCCGGCAGGGCCAGCATGTCCGCCCCGGCCGCCCGTGCCTGATCCCAGGCGGCGCGCGCCTTTGCGGCATTGCCTTCCAGGTCGCCAACGGTTGCGTTCAACTGCCCGATGGTCAGGCGGAAGCGGTCGGTCATGGTCTGTCCCCTCTGGATCGCTCCGAGGGATAGAGGATCGCGACCGAGAGGAAAAGTCAGGCTTTGCGTGCGGGCGCCTGCTGCGCTACACCTGCCGCAAACACGGGCAAGGGCACAGGCGGATGAAAGCGGCACTCGGCACGGCGATGGTTCTGGCGGTCCTGGCAGGGGCGGCGGGCGCGCAGGTCGTCACCAAGCAGTACGACGACGGCGGCGTCTACGAGGGCACGTTCCGCAACGGGGTGCAGCACGGGCGCGGCAGCTATGAATTGCCGAACGGCTATCGCTACGAGGGCGATTGGGTCGAGGGCCAGATCATGGGCCAGGGCCGGGCACAGTTTCCGAACGGCTCGGTCTATGAAGGGCAGTTCGCGCGCGGCAAGCCGGACGGGCAGGGCAAGATCACCTATGCCGACGGCGGCACCTACGAGGGCGAGTGGGTGCAGGGCGAGATCACCGGCAATGGCATCGCGCGCTATGCCAACGGGTCCGTCTACGAAGGACAGTTCGTCAAGGGCCTGCACGAGGGCAAGGGCGTCCTGACTCAGGCCAACGGCTATCGCTACGAAGGCGACTGGAAGGGCGGCGTCAAGGAAGGCCAGGGCAAGATCACCTATCCCGATGGCGCGACCTATGAAGGCGGCATGCTGGCCGGCCAGCGGGCGGGGCAGGGCAAGCTGGTGATGGCCGACGGGCTGACCTATGAGGGGATCTGGGCCGCCGGCCAGATGTCGGGCAACGGCGTCCTGGTCCAGCCCACCGGCGACCGCTACGAGGGCCAGATGGAGGGCGGTCGCCGCCAGGGCACGGGCGTCGCGACCTACGCCAATGGCGACGTCTATGACGGCGAATTCGCCGACGACCGCCGCCACGGGCAAGGCACATTCACCGGCGCCGACGGTTATGTCTATGTCGGCGAATGGGCCGAGGGGCGGATGCAGGGCCGCGGCCAGATCACCTATCCCGACGGCTCGATCTATCTGGGCCAGATGCGCGCCGACCGCCCGCACGGGACCGGCAAGATCACCTATGCCGATGGGTCCACCTACGAGGGCCAGTGGGTCGAAGGCGTGATCGACGGCGACGGCAAGGCGACCTACGCCAATGGGATGGTCTACGAGGGCAGCTTCCGCAACGCCCGGAACGAGGGGCAGGGGCGCATGTCCTATCCCGACGGCTATGTCTATTCCGGCGCGTGGAAGGACGGCCAGCGCCACGGTGAAGGGCAGGCGACCTATCCCGACGGCACGGTCTATACCGGCAGCTTCGTGAACGGGTTGCGCGAAGGCCAAGGGCGGCTGACGACGCCCGACGGCTTCGTCTACGAAGGCGGCTGGAAGGCCGGAGAGATCGACGGCGCGGGCGTCGCGACCTATGCCAACGGCGACCGATACGAGGGCAACTTCGCGGCGGGCAAGCGGCAGGGCCAGGGCGTCATGCGCTATGCCACCGGCCAGGTCGCCTCGGGCGAATGGGAAGACAACCGCCTGGTCGATGCCGATGAGACCCCGGCCGATGCGCCGGCGTCCGATGTGCAGCCTTCGGACGCCGCGCCCGCCGAGGCACCCGAGCTGCCCGTCGAAAGCGGCACCACCCCCTGATGGCCCCGGTCTTCCGCCGCGCTGTCGCCGCCGACCTGCCTGCCATCGTGGCGCTGTTGGCCGACGACCCCCTTGGCGCCGCCCGAGAGACAAGCGACATCGCAGCTTATCGCGACGCCTTCGCGTCCATCGATGCCGATCCGAACCAATATCTCTGCGTGCTCGAGGACAGCGGCCGCGTCATCGGCACAATGCAGCTGACCTTCATCGCCGGCCTGTCGCGTCGCGGCGCCCGGCGCGGCCAGATCGAGGCAGTCCGCATCCATCGCGACCATCGCGGCAGCGGGCTGGGGCGGCGAATGATCCTCTGGGCCATCGGGCGCTGCCGGTCCGAAGGCTGCACCATGGTGCAACTGACGACCGACCGGTCGCGCGAGGATGCGCACCGGTTCTATGACAGCCTTGGCTTCGTTGCATCGCACCTGGGCTACAAGCTGACCCTGGACCAGGTTTGAACACTCGCGCCGCGGTTCATCGGGGGTGGAACGGCAGAGGTGCCACGGGGGCCTTGGTTCGCAACCTCTCAGCGGCGCACGGACCTGCGGAACGGGTCGCGCGAACGTCTTGGTTCGTTCCAAGGCGCGTTTGCGGCCAGCTGTGCCAGCTGCCGTCTTGAGGATCGAAGACGCGCTCGTGCAGGAGCGGCTTGCGCGCGGACTCAAGCCGGCTGGATCGGCTTGCAGCCTGACAGATCGGCTCAGCATCGTGGAACTGCCGGATGGTGCGCCGTGCCGATGTTTCCACCTCTGGTCATCCGGCTGTCGGCGCATGGTGGCCGGAGCCAGTTTTCATGGTCCATAGATGGCGCGGCATGCGCCGGTCCGCATCATCCGGGCGTGGCGCAACATTTTCGGCGGGCTGAACGGATGACCGAACGCTGTGTTGTCGTCTGTCGTCTGTCGGCGGTGTGCGGCCCTCTGCGATATTGATGCCCAAATCCGAGGCGGCTTTGGAATGGGACGCGAGGAGCTTTCCGGAACGCCAGATGCCGATCAGGGGTCCGCCACGGTCGGTACAGGGCACGGCCGCGCAAGTTGATCGGCAGCAGGGCAGGGCGGGGTCAGCCGCCCCGCTGATCGTCGAAGAGGCCGGTCAGGGCGCGGCCGATCAGGTTGCCGACCTTCGGGCGTGGTTGCGACAGGAATGGCAGGGGGCGGCAGACCTCCATGGCGGCGATGCCGACGCGGGCGGTCAGGGCGCCGTTCACAAGCCCCTCGCCGAAGCGGCGCGACAGCTTGGACAGGATGCCGCCGCCGGCCATCGTGTGCACCAGGTCGTCGCCCGCCGCGACGGCTCCGGTCGCGATCAGGTGGGTCATCACGGTTCGGGCCAGCCGCCAGCCGCCGACGGCACCGGCGCGCCCGCCATAGATCTCGGCAATGCGGCGGATCATGCGCAGGTTCGCCGCCAGCGCCGCCGCCACGTCGGCAAAGGCCAAGGGCACCAGCGCGGTCGTTGCGGCGACGGTGCGGGCGGCGACCTCGATTTCCCGCCGCGCCTGCTGGTCGAGGCCAGCCAGAAGCTCGGTCTCGGCAAGGGTCAGCAGGGTATGGGCGTCGAAGGTTTCGGCCCGCCGCTCGGCCAGGCGGTCGCGCTGCCATTGAAGGTCGGCCCGGCGCGAAAACAGCGCCACCAGCCCGTCGGTGACCGCCCGCGCCTGGTCCAGGCTGTCCTCGGCCAGCGCCGCGCCCGCTTGGCGCTGCAGGTGATCGATCCGCCCCAGCCGTCGCCACGCCCACCATTCGCGCAGCGCCATCCCCAGGCAGGCCAGCGTGAACAGCGCGAACAGCGCCACCGCGATCCAGCCCAGCAGCGGATAGCTGACCAGCAGGCGGTTGATGAAATCCAGCGCCGCGACGCCCAGAAGGAAGGTGAAGAGGGCGACCCCGCTGTTGATGAAAAAGCGCGTCAGTCGGGATGGCCCGCGCCCGACCAGCCTTGTCACCATCTCCATCGTGCGGGGGCGGGGCAGGGGGGCGTCGCTGGCGTCGATGGGCGGGGCATCGGCGGGGCTGGGCGCGTCGTCGGTGGGCGTGCGCACCTGCGGGCCGCGGGTCGGGGCGGCCGCGGCGGCGTCGAGGTCCAGGATGACCGGGCGGCGGGGGCGCTTGGGGTCGTCGCTCATAGCCGGTCTCCGATCAGGAATTCGGCCGCGCGGTCCAGCCGGATATGGGGCGGCCCGTCGCCCGGCCGGGTGGTCAGCGGTGCGGGGGCGAAGTTCATGATGGCATAGTCGTGGTCCAGCCAGGCCTCTGCCCCCTGCCGCGCCGGATGCAGCAGCATCGCGGGATCGGCGGGCAGTTCGCCCGCAAAAAAGGCGGCTTGCCGGCCATCGACCAGGCGGCCGCGGACGGCGGGAAGCTCGTCCTCGCCCTGCGTGATCATCTCTTCGGTCGTGGCGCGCAGGGCGGCGATGGCCATCGCCTCGGTCCGGGCGCCTTGGAAGTCGGCGCGGTCGCGCGCTTCTCTCAGCATCGAGGACAGGATCGCCGTCAGGCGGTTGTGCTGGACGTGGTGCAGGTAGTCTGCCTTGGTCGCGGAAAAAAGGATGCGTTCCACCCGGCGGCTGCCCAGCAGCTGGCCCAGCCAGCCCGCGCGGCCGGGGCGGAAGGCCGACAGGATGTCGGCCATGGCACGACGCATGTCCTCGACCGCCTGCGGGCCCTGGCGGATTGCGCCCAGCACGTCGACCAGGACCACCTGGCGGTCGATGCGCGCGAAGTGGTCGCGGAAGAAGGGTTTCACCACGCGGGACTTGTAGGCGTCGAAGCGGCGGCGGAATTCGCGGCCCAGCTTGCCGTCCAACAACTCGGGCGGCAGCGGCGCGAAGGTCAGCGCCGGTGAGCCGGCAAGCTCTCCGGGGATCAGGAAGCGGCCGGGGGTGCAGTCGGACCAGCCGGCCTCGCGGGATGCATTCAGGTGGTTGGTATAGATGTCGGCCAGTTCCTGGGCCTGCGGTTCGGTGAAGCTGTCGCCCTGCGGCAGGGCGGCCAGGGCGGCGGTGAACCGGTCGGCGCCGGGGCGGCCGGCGATTCGTTCCAGCACCTCGGCAGACCACTGGGCGAAGTCACGCCCCATCAGGCGCAGGTCCAGAAGCCACTCGCCGGGATAATCGACGATGTCGAGATGCAGCGTCCGCGCACCTCGCAGGCCGCCGAAAAGACCGCCGCCTTCCAGGCGCAGCGACAGGCGCAGCTGGCTGACATGGCGCGTGCCCTCGGGCCAGTGCGGCGTCGGGCCTGTCAGCGCGGCCAGATAGCGTTCGAAGTCGAAGCGCGGGATCGTGTCATCGGGCTGGGGCTGCAGCCAGACCGCCTTGAGCCGCCCGTCCGCGGCCGCCCGCAGGGACTGCATCCGCCCCCGTTCCAGCAGGTTCGCGACCAGCGAGGTGATGAACACCGTCTTGCCCGCCCGCGACAGCCCGGTCACTCCGATGCGGACCACCGGGTCCGAGAGGCCGAGCCCCTCCATCACGTCGCTTCGGATGCCCATTGCCGCCCCTGTCGTTCCTGCCGCGCCACACAACGCCCGGTGGCGCGGATGGTTCGGACGATACCTGCCGGGAAATGGCTAAGGCCAGGGGGAACGGCTGGCAATGGCGGGATTGCCGATTGTGCTGCCCGGTCGCAGGGCGGTATCAGCGGGCGCATGTCACATGCGCTGCCGATCGACGATGTCCTGCCCGCCCTTCGCGACGCCGTTGCCCGGCACGGGCGGGCGGTGCTGGTGGCGCCGCCGGGCGCAGGCAAGACGACGCGGGTGCCGCTGGCGCTGATGGACCAGGTCCAAGGCCGCATCCTGATGCTGGAGCCGCGGCGCTTGGCCGCCCGCGCCGCCGCCGAGCGGCTGGCCGCGACCCTGGACGAGGTTGTGGGCAGGCGCGTCGGCTATCGGATGCGCGGCGAAGCGGTGCGCGGATCGCGGATCGAGGTGGTGACCGAGGGCATCCTGACGCGGATGATTCAGTCCGACCCGTCGCTGGAGGGCGTCGGCTGCGTGATCTTTGACGAGTTCCACGAGCGGAGCCTAAATGCCGACCTGGGACTTGCCCTGGTGTGGGAGGCGCGGGGCGCGCTGCGCGAGGATCTGGCCGTGGTGGTCATGTCGGCCACGCTGGATGCAGGTCCGGTGGCCGCGCTGCTGGACGACGCGCCTGTGGTGACGTCTGAGGGCCGGGCCTTCCCCGTCGAGACGCGGTGGCTGGACCGCCCCCTGCCAGCGGGCGCGCGACTGATCGACGAGGCGGCTCGGCTGATCGGCCGGGCCGAGGAGGAGACGCGGGACACGGGCGGCACGATCCTGGCCTTCCTGCCCGGCGAGGGCGAGATCAGGCGGGTGACGGGCGCCCTGGGCGGGATGGGCTGCGAGGTGCTGCCGCTTTTCGGGGCGCTGCCGGCGGCGGCGCAGAGGGCGGCGCTGGCCCCGCCGGGGGCGGTGCGGCGGATCGTGCTGGCCACGGCCATCGCCGAGACGTCGCTGACCATCCCCGAGGTGCGGGTCGTCGTCGATGCGGGGCGCGCGCGCCGGGCGCGGTTCGATCCCGGCAGCGGCATGTCGCGGCTGGTGACCGAGCGGGTCAGCCGGGCCGAGGCCGGCCAGCGGCGCGGGCGCGCGGGCCGTGTGGCGCCGGGCATCTGCTATCGCATGTGGGCGCGGGCCGAGGAAGGTGCGCTGCCGGCCTTCGCGCCGCCCGAAATCGCCGTGGCGGACCTGTCGGGGCTGGCGCTGGAACTGGCGGCCTGGGGCGCGGAGCCAGGCGAGCTGGCCTTCCTGACGCCTCCGCCCGAGGGGGCGCTGGTCGAGGCGCGGACCCTGCTGGAGGCGCTGGAGGCGGTGGACGGCGGCCGGATCACCGATCATGGGCGGTTGCTGGCCGGCCTGCCGGTGCACCCGCGTCTGGCGCATATGCTGGTCCGCGCTGGCCCCCGGGCGGCCGAGCTGGCGGCGCTGCTGTCCGAGCGCGACCCCCTGCGCGGCATCGGCGTCGACCTTTCGCCGCGGCTGGAGGCGATCCGCGATCTGCGGGGGGCATCCGCGCGGCATGGTGTGGAGGCAAACCGTGCGGTCGTGGAGCGCATCCGCACCGAGGCAAAGCGCCTTGGGCGGCTTGTTGCGTCCCGCGACGGCGGGGGGGACAGGGTCCCCCCCGCACCCCCCCTGCGGCGCGCCGAGCAGGGGGCGATCTCGGTCGGGGCGATGGCGTCCCTGGCCTATCCCGACCGCATCGGGCTGCGGCGGCGGGGCGACGACGCCCGCTATGTTCTGTCGGGCGGCAAGGGGGCGGCGATGGACAACGCCGATGCCCTGGCAGCTCAGCGCCTGATCGTCGCGCTGGACCTGGATGGCGATCAGCGCGAGGCCCGCATCCGGCTGGCCGCACCCTTGGATGAGTCCGAACTGCGGGCACTTCATGGTGACCGGATCGAGATGGTGGAGCTGTGCGAGTGGTCGCGCCGCGAGGGCCGCGTTCTGGCTCGCGTGCAGGAGCGGTTCGGGGCGCTGGTCCTGTCCGAACGCCCTTGGCCCGAGGCCTCGGCCGAGGCGATCGCCTTGGCGGCACTGGAGGGGCTGCGGCAGGACGGGCTGCGCTGGAGCCCGCCCGCGGCGCGGCTGCGGGCGCGGATCGCGCTGCTGCATGCGTCCGGCGCCGAGGTGGCGCCCGTGGATGACGCCACTCTGCTGGCGGAGGGCGACTGGCTGCTGCCCTGGCTGGGACGCGTGCGCACGCTGTCGGACCTGCGGGCGCTGGACCTGTCGGAGCCGCTGAAGGCGCGCCTTGGCTGGGAGGGGCAGCAGCGTCTGAACCGCGACGTCCCAGGGCATTTCACGACCCCGCTGGGGCGGCGGGTACCCATCGACTATGACGGCGAAGAGCCCTCGATCGAAATGCGCCTGCAGGAGCTTTTCGGCGTGACGCGCCATCCGGTGGTGGGCGGCAGGCCGCTGCGCATCACCCTGCTGTCGCCGGGGCAGCGCCCGGTGCAGGTGACGATGGACCTTCCGGGTTTCTGGGCCAATTCCTATGCCGATGTCAGGAAGGACATGCGCGGGCGGTATCCCCGTCACCCTTGGCCGGAGGATCCGACGGCCGCCGATCCGACGCTGCGAGCCAAGCCGCGCGGGACGTGACGCGGCGGTATCGTCGCCGGTGGCTAATCGACGGCGCGGATCAGCTTGCTGTCCAGCACCCGCAGCACCTGCGTCAAGTCGTGGCCGCGCTTCAGAACGCGGCCGTCCATCCCGATCACCGCATAGGCGCCCTGGGCGCTGCGCAGGCGCGGGCGTTTCTCGATGCGGTAGAGCGGGTGTTCGGCGGCGCGGCGGAAGACGCTGAAGATCGCGACGTCGCGCAGAAAGGACATGCCATAGTCGCGCCATTCGCCGGCCGCGACGAAGCGGCCATAGGTCGACAGGATCAGGCCCAGCTCTTTGCGGTCGAAGACGACGCGGTCGGGATCGGCCTGGAACGGCGGGCTTGCAGTCATCATGACGGGATGGTGACACCCCGTCCGCCGCAAATCAATGCCGTTCGGATCAGTAGCAGCTGACTTTCGAGATCCGGCCGTTCGGCGCGTATTCGATGTTCAGGCGGTCGGGCCGGAAGTCGGCGGTGACCATGTCCTCGGGGCCGATGACGCGGGTGTTCAGCGGAAAGTTCATCCGCTCCAGCACGTCGCGGGGCTGGCCGAGCAGGCCCTGGTAGCCTTCGGCCCCGCACTGGTCGGGCGCCTCGACAGGGGCTTCGGGCTGAACGGGCACGGGTTCGCAGGCGGCAAGAAGGCCTGCCGAGAGGGTCAGAAGAAGAGCTGTCTGGCGCATTGTTGTCATCCGCAATCGATTTTGGTGATGATCCCTGCCGCGTCGAGGCGGAAGACGATCCGGTTGGGGTCGTAGGTCTGCGGCTCGATCCCGCGATATTCGACCACGCGATAGGTCTTGGTCAATCCAAGCCCGGGAATGGCGCTGGCGGGCTGGCCGACGGCCGCGGACTGCGCCCGCGCGCCGCAGAGATCGGGCTCACGTTCGGTCAGGCCGCTGATGCCGTCGACCGGCGTGGGTGCCGGGGCGGCCACTGGCATGACGGGCGCCGGCGCGGGGGCATAGGGGGCCGCAGCATAGGGGGCGGCTGCGTAGGGCGCGGGCGCAGCAGGCGCGGCATAGGGTGCGGCACCTGCCGACGGCGGCATCCGGTAACCTGATGAGGCGCAGCCCGAAATCACCCCAACGACCGCCACCATAGCGGTCTTTGCAATCAATACTTTGCAGATCATCGCCCGTCACCTCTGCCGGTCCTGTTTCGGACCTTGTTCTTGCCCCAGCATAGAAGCAGCCATCCCGCTTGAGAAGCCGCCGCCTCAATCACGTTTCGATCATCGCAGGAATGCCACAGGTCGTCGCGGGGGCTGCTAGCGCCATCGGTGGTGGCGGCCCGCGGCGCTTTGGCCTAGCGT
Source organism: Paracoccus beibuensis (assembly GCF_026162625.1). Classification (GTDB taxonomy): domain Bacteria; phylum Pseudomonadota; class Alphaproteobacteria; order Rhodobacterales; family Rhodobacteraceae; genus Paracoccus; species Paracoccus beibuensis. The sequence continues at coordinate 111,989 of NZ_JAOTBD010000005.1, forward strand.
CGGGGCGCAACGGCCTGCGATGACATCAGGAGGAAAGCAGCCATGTCCGTCAACACCACCTCGTTCCGGGAATCTGTCGAACGCATGTTCACCCATGCCGCCGGGCTCATGGAACTGGCGCCGGGGCTGGAGGAGAAGATCCGGGTCTGCAACTCGACCTATACCGTCCGCTTCGGCGTGCGGCTGCGCGGCCAGATCCACACCTTCACGGGCTATCGCTCGGTCCATTCGGAACACATGGAGCCCGTGAAGGGCGGCATCCGCTATTCGCTGGACGTGAACCAGGACGAGGTCGAGGCGCTGGCTGCGCTGATGACCTATAAGTGCGCGCTGGTCGAGGTGCCCTTCGGAGGGTCGAAGGGCGGCTTGCGCATCGACCCCCGCGCCTGGAACGAGGACGAGCTGGAGCGGATCACCCGCCGCTTCACCTATGAATTGTCGCGCCGCAACCTGATCTCGCCCAGCCAGAACGTGCCGGCGCCCGACATGGGCACGGGCGAGCGCGAGATGGCCTGGATGGCCGACGCCTACAAGCGGCTGCATCCCGACGACATCAACGCCAAGGCCTGCGTCACCGGCAAGCCCCGTCATGCGGGCGGCATCGACGGCCGGGTCGAGGCCACGGGCCGGGGCGTGCAATACGCGCTGCGGGAATTCTTCCGCCACGACGACGTGATGAAGAAGGCGGGACTGACGGGCACGCTGGCCGGCAAGCGGATCATCGTGCAGGGCCTGGGCAACGTGGGCTACCACGCCGCCCAGTTCCTGTCGGCCGAGGACAACGCGCTGGTCACCTGCGTGATCGAACGCGACGGCGCCATCGTGAACCCGCAGGGGATCAACATCGACGCGCTGCGCGGCCACATCCGCGCCACCGGCGGCATCAAGGGCTTTGTCGGCGGCGACTATCGCGAGAACGGCTTGGCCGCGCTGGAGGATGACTGCGACATCCTGATCCCGGCAGCGGTCGAAAGCGTCATCCACGCCGGCAATGCCGAACGGATAAAGTGCAAGCTGATCATCGAGGCCGCGAACGGCCCCGTGACTGCAGATGCCGACGAGATCCTGCGCCGCAAGGGCATCGTCATCATCCCCGACATGTACGCGAACGCCGGCGGCGTGACCGTGTCATACTTCGAATGGGTCAAGAACCTGTCGCAGATCAGCCTGGGCCGCCTCGAACGCCGCCACGAGGAGGCGCGCGCCCGGATGCTGGTCGAGGAGCTGGAGCGGATCTCGGCGGATACGGGCACGAACTTCGAACTGGCTCGGGGCTTCAAGGAGGCGTTCCTGCATGGCGCCGACGAGCTGGACCTGGTCCGATCCGGCCTGGACGACACGATGCGCGAATCCTTCAAGAAGATGAAGGAGGTGTGGATGTCGAATCCGAAGGTCACCGACATGCGGACAGCGGCCTATGTCGTGGCGATCCGGCGCATCTCGAACGTCTATCACTCGCTGGGGCTGTAATGGGGCAGGGGGCGCTGCCCCATCGCCTGCGGCGATTCCCCCGGGGTATTTGGGCAAAGAAGAAGTCAGTTCCGGGGGGCGGCGGCGCGGCGGAGGCGGTCGTTGATCGCCGCGCCAAGGCCGTGTTCCGGGATCGGTGCAACCGAGATGGGGCGGCCGGTTTCGTCAGCGCGGCGCAGGAGGTCGAAGAGGCGCGCCGCTGCCTGCGCCAGGTCGCCGCTGTCGGACAGGCTGAAGGGACCGGGCTGGCCGAAGGTCAGGTGGGTCTCTCCGGCCTGCGGCTCGGCGTTCAGGCGCAGGGGAGCTTTGGGCGCATAGTGGCTGGTCAGCTGGCCGGGCGCGCTGGGGGCTGACGGATCGGCGTGATGCGCGGCCAGGGGCTGGCCCAGAACGGACTCGATGGCTTCGGCGGCAATCCCTCCGGGCCGGAGAAGGGCCGGGCGGCCGTCCGGCCAGCCGACGATGGTTGATTCGACGCCCACAGGGCAGGGGCCGGCGTCCAGAACCGCAGCGATCCGCCCCCTCAGCCCGCCATCCGCAGCCAGCACGTGGTCGGCGCTTGTGGGGCTGATCCGCCCCGACGCGTTGGCTGACGGTGCCGCCAGTGGTGCGCCGCTGGTCCGCAGCAGCGCCTGCGCGGCGGAATGGGCGGGCACACGCAAGCCGATCGTCTGCAGCCCCGCCGTCACAAGGGACGCGATGCCGCTGTCTGCCTGCAGCGGCAGGATAAGCGTCAGCGCGCCGGGCCAGAAGCGGTCGGCCAGAAGCCGGGCCTGCGCGTCGAACTGGCCCAGGGCCTCGGCCGCGGCAAGGTCCGCGACATGCACGATCAGCGGATTGAAGCTGGGACGCCCCTTCGCCTGGTAGATGCGGGCGACCGCCTCTCCGTTGCGGGCGTCGGCGGCAAGGCCGTAGACCGTTTCCGTCGGAATGGCGACGCACTGGCCCTCTGCCAGCAGCCGGGCGGCGCGGGCCAGTCCGGGGCTATCGGGTAACAGTCGCAGGGTCTGCATCGTGACGCGGGGTTCCGGTTGAGCCTGAAGGAATGGCGGCCCAAGATGCCGCCTGACCGCCGTTCATAGTTGCGCGAGGCCCCGATGCCAAGGCGCCAGGAGGAGAACCCGATGAGCTACAAGGCCCCGGTCGAGCAGATCGACTTCATCCTGTCCCATGTCGTGCCCTTTGGCGACCTGTCCGCGACCTCTCGCTTTGCCGAGGCCACGGCCGAGACCGCGACCGCGATCCTGTCCGAGGCCGGAAAGCTGGCCCAGAATGTGCTGGCGCCGCTGAACCGGGCTGGGGACGAGCATCCGGCGCGGCTGGAAAACGGGGTGGTGCGATCCTCTCCGGGCTTTGCCGAAGGATTTCGGGCGATTGCCGACGGCGGCTGGGTCGGCGTGTCGGCAGATCCCGAATACGGCGGCATGGGCCTGCCGCAGGCGCTGAACATGGCCGTGGCCGAGATGATGTCGGGCGCTTGCCTTGCACTGCAGCTGAACCCGCTGTTGACGCAGGGCCAGATCGAGGCGCTGGAGCATCACGCGAGCGACGAGCTGAAGGCGCTCTATCTGCCCAAGCTGATCGGCGGCGAATGGTCGGGAACCATGAACCTGACCGAACCGGGTGCGGGCAGCGATGTGGGCGCGCTGACGACGCGGGCGGAACCTGCGGGCGACGGCACCTACCGGATCAGGGGACAGAAGATCTATATCACCTGGGGCGACAGCGACGTGACCGCGAACACCTGCCACCTGGTGCTGGCCCGCCTGCCGGGGGCCGCGAAGGGCACGCGGGGCATCAGCCTCTTCATGGTGCCGAAGCTGATCCCGGACGACGAGGGCAATCCGGGCGTGGCGAACAGCCTCAAGGTCGTCAGCCTGGAGGAGAAGCTGGGCATCCACGGCAGCCCGACCTGCGTGATGTCCTATGAGGGCGCCACGGGCTGGCTGGTCGGAGAGGAGCACAAGGGCATGGCCGCGATGTTCACGATGATGAACGTCGCCCGCCTTGGCGTCGGCATGCAGGGCGTCGGCGTGGCCGAGGCGGCGCTGCAGAAGGCCGTGGCCTATGCCACCGACCGCAGCCAGATGGGGCCGATCATCCGGCACCCCGACGTGCGCCGGATGCTGGCCACCGCGAGGGCCGAGGTCTTTGCCGCCCGCGCCATCGGCCTGGGCTGCGCCACCGCAATCGACATGGCCCGCGCGACCGGAGAAGTCGAACACGCCGCCCGCGCGGCCTTCCTGACGCCCATCGCCAAGGCCTATGGCACCGATGTCGGCATCCGGGTGGCCGACATGGGCGTGCAGGTGCATGGCGGCATGGGCTATGTCGAGGAGACGGGCGCGGCACAGTACCTGCGCGACGTGCGCATCACCTCGATCTATGAAGGGACGAACGGCATCCAGGCGATGGACCTGGTCGGGCGCAAGCTGGCCGACGGTGGCGATGCCGCCCTGCGCCTGCTGGATGAGGTCGCGGACGGCGCCAAGGCCGCGCAATCCGCGCACCCGGACCTTGCCCACCAGCTGTGGCAGGCGGCCGAGACGCTGCGCGAGGCGACCCACGCCCTGCTGGAGCGCGAGATGCCGGACCGCTTCGCCGGCGCGGTCCCCTACCTGACGGCCTTCGCGCGGGTGCTGGGCGGGCATTACCACCTGCGCGCGGCGGTCGCCGGGGGTGCTGCCCATCAGGCGCTGGCGCGGGTCTTCTTGGCGCGCGTCCTGCCCCGCTACGTCGGCGATCTGGCCGAGGTGCAGGCGGGCGTGGCCGATCTGCTGGCGCTTGACGATGCGGCGCTGGCGGGCGAACACGCGGCATGATCCGCACGCCGCATCCCACACCACCCGCAGAGAGCGAGGCCGTCACGGTCGCGCCGGGCGTCCTGTGGATGCGGCTGCCCCTGCCGATGGCTCTGGACCATGTCAACGTCTATGCGCTGGAGGATGACGAGGGCTGGACCATCGTCGACACGGGCTTTGACAGCCGGCGTGGGCGCGCGATCTGGGACGGGCTGCGGGATGGCCCGCTGCAGGGTCGCCCGGTCCGGCGCGTGATCGGGACGCATCACCACCCCGACCATATCGGCCTTGCGGGCTGGTTCCAGGACCGTGACGGGGCCGAGCTGATGATCAGCCGCACCGCTTGGCTGATGGCGCGGATGCTGATCCTTGACGTGCAGGACGCGGCCTCGCCGCAGGCGCTGAAGTTCTGGCGCCGCGCCGGGATGCCCGCCGACCTGCTGGCCCGCCGCAAGGCCGAGCGTCCGTTCAACTTCTCGGACGTCGTGCACCCGCTGCCTTTGGGGTTCACCCGCCTGTCCGAGGGAGACATAGCCGCCTTCGGCCGCCGCCGCTGGCGCGTGGCGATGGGGCACGGGCATGCGCCCTGCCACGCGACCTTCTGGTCGATGGACGACAACCTTGTGATCGGCGGTGACCAGCTGCTGCCCTCGATCTCGCCGAACCTGGGCGTCTATGCGACCGAGCCTTTGGCCGACCCGGTGGGCGAATGGCTGGAAAGCTGCACCCGACTTCTGGGGCTGGCGCGCGACGACCAGCTGGTGCTGCCGGGGCACAAGCTGCCCTTCACGGGCCTGCCCTTCCGGTTGTCCCAGCTGATCCAGAATCACCTGACCGCGCTGTCGCGCCTGACCGACGCGCTGGCCGCGGGGCCGCGCACCGCCGTCGGCTGTTTCGACGTCCTCTTCAAGCGCCGCATCGGCGACGGAGAGTTCGGCCTGGCCATGGTCGAGGCCGTGGCCCATGTGAACCATCTTTATCGGGCCGGGGTGATCCGCCCGGTCGGCGAAAGGGATGGTGCGGTGCTGTGGGGGGCGTGACAGGGCCGCCCGTATCGGCTATCGCAAACGCAAACCATTCCAAGAGGGCAGCCATGGCCGACCATCACGAGAAAACCGAAGCCACGCCGGGGACGATGGACCTGACCAACCACAACAAGACCTTTGCGGGCTTCATCCGCATGACGGTCTGGGTGATCGGTCTGTCGCTGGCCGCGCTGGTCTTCCTTGCGCTGACCAACGCCTGATCGCCTGTCATGAAGAGACGCGTCTTTATTGCGGCGGCCGCGCCGGCCGTGCTGGCCGCCTGCGGCGGGCAGAGCATCTGGGCCAGCGACGAACGCCTGCGCGCCGCCCGCTTCGTGTCCAGCGAGCCGCCGTCGATCACCCTGTTCACCGTGATCGGCATCCCGCGCGGCGAAGGTGGGCATTCGGGGCTGATGATCAACGGCAGCCAGCGGGTCATCTATGATCCGGCGGGCAGCTGGCAGCATCCGAACATTCCCGAACGCAACGATGTGCTTTACGGGATCACAGACAACTTCAAGAACTTCTACATCGATTACCACGCCCGCAGCACCTATTGGGTGGCCGAGGACACGATCCCCGTCCCGCTGGAAATCGCCGACCTGGCGATCCGTCGGGCGGAGCAGAACGGGGCCGGTGGAAAAAGTTTCTGCGCCGTCGAATCAAGCAAGGTCCTTTCGGGCGTTCCGGGGTTCGAGACCGTGCCGCGCGGGTTTTCCCCGCTGCGTCTGCGGCGCTGGTTCCTGGCGCAGCCGAACGTGATCTCGAAGCGGCACCAGGACGGTGACCCGGCCAACAACCACGACGTGCTTCTGCGCCAGAAGAACGGGCAGATCGTCGGCTACAACATGTAAAGAAGGCCCGCCAGCGTGACGCCTCCGGCCAGGATGGCCAATGTCACGTTGCGGGTCAAGACGCCCACGGCGACGGTGACGGCCGCGGCCGCCATGCGCGCAGGGTCAGGCTCGCCGCCGGTCGCGGCGGGCCAGACGACCAGCGGCGCCACCAGCGCGGGCAGGACCGCCACCGGGGTATAACGCAGCATCCGCATGAACCATCCGGGCATGTCCCGGTCGCCGAGCGCGCCCAGGAACGACCAGCGGATCAGATAGGTGCCGATGCCCAGCACCAGGATCACCACCCAGATCATCATGTCGGAAACCTGCATCCTCAGCGTCCCTTCCGCTCGGCCCTGACCTCGACAAGGGCGCCTGTTGCCATGCCCAAAGGCGCCGCGATCAGCAACCCCAGCCCCGAGGGCAGCCCTGCCAGAACCAGCGCGGCGGCGATGGCCACGAAGCAGGCGGCCATGTGCGCCGGAGTCCGCAGCATCGGCGCGATCATTGCAAGGAAGGTGATCGGCATCGCGAAGTCGAGCGCGATGTCGTCGGGAATGGCTTGCCCGACCGTCGCGCCGACCCAGCTGGCGATCATCCACGGAACGCAGACCACCGCCGCCGTTCCGGCGAAATAGGCAAGCCGCTGCGTCATCGACAGCCGCGGGTGGCGTTCATAGTGCTGGATCGACAGCGCATAGCTCTGGTCGACCAGCGCATAGGCGACCCAGGCCTTCTGCCCGGGCGTCGCCTGCCGCAGCCAGGGCAGAAGCGAGGCCGAATACATGGCCATGCGCAGGTTCACCGCCAGCGCCGACAGGATCACGATGATCGTGGGTGCGTTGTCGCTGAGAAGTTGCACCGCCGTGAACTGCGACGCGCCGGCCAGCACCAAGACGGAAAATCCCATGACCTGCGCGATGTCCAATCCGGCCTCGGTCGCGACGACGCCGAACAGCAGCGCGAAGGGGACGATGACGACCATGAACGGAACCGACTGCAGGATGCCGTGACGGAAGGCCGCCTGCGGGCTGCGCGCAAGCGCGCGTTCCGAGGCGTCATCGGCAGTCGCCTGCCGGGCGGCGGTCTGAGACTGGGGCAGGGGTGACATGTGCTTTCGTCCGTTCGCCGTTCGCGGCACATTGCTTGCACGTGACGCAAACCAAGGCAAGGCCGCCCGATGCAGATCCTGCACCCGATCCCCGACAAGGCGCTGCCGTCCGCCACCGCCCTCTGGAGGTCGCATTTCGGCCTTCTGGCCTGGCCCCGGCGGCTGCGGCCCCGGCACGGCATGGTCGCGGTAGGTGCGGCAGGACAAGTGCTGGGCGTGATCGGCCTTCGGGACGCTGCCGGCGGTGCGGCGGCCGGCGCTTTGTCCGCACCAGGCTGGCTGTTCCGGCCAGCGCCGCCGACGGGCGACCTGGTCATCGACGGTCTTGCGGTGGCCGGCCGGCGCCGCGGGACCGGGCGGGCGCTGGTGGCCGAGGCCCTGCGCCGGGCGCGCGGAGCCCGTCATCCGGGCCTGCGGGCCGAGGTGCGGGCGCGGAACCGCGGCGCACTGGCTTTCTATCGCAGGCTCGGTTTCACCGAGGAAAGCCGCGGCCGCTACGGCCTGCCCTGGTGGGGGCAGGTCCATGTTCTGCGGCTGGAGGCCTAGCCGAAGACGCCCGACACCCGGCCCAGCAGCATGAAGGCGCGTGCCGTGCGGCTGTCGGCGAGAACCGCGATCTGCAGATCGTCCAGCTGCGGCACCAGCCGGGCCAGCAGGCCGTCGACATGGCGCAGGAAGTGGTGGGCGGTGTCGCGGAAGATCTCGTCGTCCTGGATCATCGCGGCGGCGATCTGCAGCGCCTCGGGCTGGTGGATGCCGCCAAGTGCCGCGACGGCGCTGCCGCGCGCGCCCTCGGCATAGCGGCGCCAGGTTTCGGGGCGTGCGGGTTCCGGCGGCAGGTCGTCCATGTAGACGTCGCGCCCGGCCAGCAGCGTCACCACGTCCTGCGCGGCACGCAGCACCTTCGAATTCTTCTTGTCGCGCAGCGCGTGGCGCAGCGCGTCGATGGCCTCGACGTCGTCGGGACCGTCAGGGAAGTTCAATGCGCGGATCAGCGTGGCCGGGTCGACCTCGATATTTTCGACCGGTTCGGGCTGCGCAACGGCGGCGGCGGTCCGCGGCGGGGCAGGCGGCCGCGGGCGGGCGACGGGCGCGGCACGCGACGCCATGGAGGCGGGCTGCGGGGCACGGGCGTCGTCGGCCGGATCCTCATCCTGCGGGGCCGGGGCGCGCATGTGCGCCAGGTGCCGCCGCAGATCGTCGGTTTCCGCACGCAGCACGGCCAGCTGCCGCGCCTGCGCGACGCCCAGCCAGACCAGCGCCACGGGCAGCACGATGCCGGCCACCGACACCAGCAGGCCGACGCCCCCGCCGGCATCGGGCTCGCCCGGCGACAGGATCCAGAACAGCGCCACCAGGAACAGCCAGATCCCGGAAATGGTCAGGCCGACCGTCGTGATCCGGTCCCGGCGCGACAGGCTGGCGATGCGTGCGATCAGTGACATGAACCTATCCGTAACGGATCTCGACGATTTCGTAGCTGCGCAGACCGCCGGGCGTAGTGACGTCGACGCTGTCGCCCTCGTCCTTGCCGATCAGCGCACGCGCCAGCGGCGAACGGATGTTCAGCAGACCGTTCTCGATATCGGCCTCGGCCTCTCCGACGATCTGGTAGGTGCGCTCTTCCTCGGTGTCCTCGTCGATCAGCTTGACGCGGGCGCCGAACTTGACGCTGCCCGACAGCTTGGCGGGGTCGATCACCTCGGCGCGCGACAGCAGGCTTTCCAGTTCCTTGATCCTGCCTTCGATGAAGCCCTGTTTCTCGCGCGCGGCGTGGTATTCGGCGTTCTCGGACAGGTCGCCATGTTCGCGCGCCTCGGCGATGGCGCGGATGATGGCGGGACGTTCCTGGGATTTCAACACGCCCAGCTCGCGCTCCAGCGCCTGAAAGCCGGTCGGGGTCATCGGTATCTTTTCCATCGCTGCCCTGTCCTTCGTGGGATGCGGTTGTCCTGCGGATGCCAAGCCAACGCCCCTGCCATGCGAGGATGGCAGGGGCGCTTGACCTTAAGTCGCAAGCATCGTGACCTTAATTCAACGGCATTTGCAAGACCGCTCGCCATGGCCGGTACGTTTAAGCGCGACCCGTCGCCGCGTTATGATTGCCCCTGCGCCCGCAGCGCGCTAAATCCCCTTTCAGCCAGAATGCCGAGGGAGGGCGCCAGCAGATGACCGACGGGGCGGGGATCGAACGCGAATCCATGGAATACGACGTCGTGATCGTCGGCGCGGGTCCTGCGGGCCTGTCCGCGGCCATCCGGCTGAAGCAGATCGACGCGGACCTGTCAGTGGTGGTGCTGGAAAAGGGGTCCGAGGTCGGCGCGCACATCCTGTCGGGCGCTGTGCTGGACCCCTGCGGCCTGAACCGCCTGATCCCGGAGTGGAAGGCGAAGGGCGCGCCGGTGAACACGCCGGTGACCGACGACAACTTCTATGTGCTGGGCGAATCCGGCCAGGTGCGGATGCCGAACTGGCCGATGCCGCCCTTGATGTCGAACCACGGCAACTACATCGTCAGCATGGGCAATGTCTGCCGCTGGATGGCCGAGCAGGCCGAGGAGCTGGGCGTCGAGATCTTCCCGGGCATGGCCGCCAGCGAGATCGTCTGGGCCAAGGACGAACAGGGTCGCGTCCGGGTCAAGGGCGTGGTCGCGGGCGAATTCGGCAAGAACCCCGACGGCAGCATCGGCGACGGCTATGAGCCGGGGATGGAACTGCACGGCAAGTACGTCTTCATCGCCGAGGGCGTGCGCGGCAGCCTGGCCAAGCAGATCAACGAGCGCCTGGACCTGACTGCCGCGACCGATGCGCAGAAGTTCGGCCTGGGCATGAAGGAGATCTGGGAGGTCGCCCCCGAGAAGTTCAAGCCGGGCCGGGTCGTGCACACGATGGGCTGGCCGCTTGGCAAGAACGCTGGCGGCGGCAGCTTCATCTATCACCTTGAGAACAACCAGGTGCTGGTGGGCTTCGTCGTCCACCTGAACTACGAGAACCCTTACCTCCACCCCTACATGGAGTTCCAGCGCTTCAAGCACCACCCGATGGTGGCCGAGCTGCTGGAAGGCGGAAAGCGCATCTCCTATGGGGCGCGTGCGATCAGCGAGGGCGGCTGGCAGTCGCTGCCGCAGCTGTCCTTCGAGGGCGGGGTGCTGCTGGGCTGTTCGGCGGGCATGGTCAACGTGCCGCGCATCAAGGGCAACCACAACGCCATGCTCTCGGGGATCGAGGCCGCCGATGCCGCCGCCGCCGCCATCAAGGCGGGCCGCGAGGGCGACCGCCTGACCGCCTATGACGACGCCGTGCGCGGCGGTGCGATCGGGCAGGACCTCAAGCGGGTCAGGAACGTCAAGCCGATCTGGTCGCGCATGGGCCTGACCGCCAGCATGATGCTGGGCGCGGCCGACATGTGGGTGGCGAACCTGACCGGCTGGAACCCGATGGGAACCTGGAAGCACGGCAAGTCCGATGCCGCGGCCACCGGCAAGGCCAAGGATCACAAGCCGATCGACTATGCCAGGCCCGACGGCGTGCTGTCCTTCGACCGGCTGACGAACGTCGCTTTCAGCTTCACCAACCACGAGGAAAGCCAGCCCTGCCACCTGAAGCTGCGCGACCCGTCGGTGCCGATCGGGGTGAACCTGCCGGAATATGCCGAACCGGCGCAGCGCTATTGCCCCGCAGGCGTCTACGAGGTGGTCGAGGATGCGGACGGCCCGCGCTTCGTCATCAACTTCCAGAACTGCGTCCACTGCAAGACCTGCGACATCAAGGACCCCAGCCAGAACATCGTCTGGACCACCCCGCAGGGCGGCGACGGGCCGAACTACCCGAACATGTGATGCCTTGGCCGGGGCTGGGGGCGTTGCGGCCCCTGTGTCCCGCAGCTAGGCTGTCCGAAACGCAAATGTGATTTCGGACATGCCGCTCTTGACCCAGACCCCGACCTGCCCGCGCCTGACCCTGTCGCGCCTTGCCCTTGTCGCAGCGCTGCTGGGCGCGGCGCCTGCGCTGGCGCAGCAGGAGGACCGCCCGGACCCGCGGCCCGCGCATGAACAGCCGGCCCCCGACATGCAGGGTCTGGCGGGGCCGTACCTGGCCGCCCGCATGGCCACGGTCGAGAACGACTTCCGCGCCGCCGCCCGCTATTACGAGGAAGCCTCGGCCAAGGACCCCGAGGATGTCTACCTGCAGGACAGCGCCCTTGTCGCGCTTTCCTCGGCCGGAGAGGTCGACAAGGCCGTGGCCTTGGCCGAACGCCTGGCCGAGGCCGGTCGTGACACGGAACTGGCCGGGCTGCTGCGCCGGGCGCAGCTGATCCGCGCCGGCGACTGGGACGGCCTCTTGTCGTTGATCGCCGCCGACAGCGACCCCGAGCGTCCGATCGAGAGCGACCTTCTGGATGGCACCATGCAGGCCTGGGCGATGCTGGGCGCCGGCCGGGCGCAGGACGCGCTGGCGAAGTTCGAGGAAATGGCCGCGGCCGAGGGCATCGGCCCCGTCGTGAACTATCACCTGGCGCTGGCACGGGCGCTGGTGGGCGACTACGAGACCGCCGACGAGCTTTTACAGCAGTCCGAGGCCGGAAGCCCGCTTCTGGGCGTGATCGCCCGCGTGCAGATCCTGGCCCAGCTGGATCGGCAGGACGAGGCGCTGGCCCTCCTGGAGGACCTGCCGGGGATCGAGGCCGAGCCGCAGCTGCTGAAGCTGCGCCAGCGCCTGCAGGCCGGCGAGCCGGTGCCGTTCGATGTCATCGCCGGACCTGCCGACGGCATCGCGCATCTGTTCCTGTCCTTTGCATCGGCCCTTGCTGGAAGCCCAGACCCCGAGCCCCTGGCGCTGATCCACGCACGGCTTGCCGCCTGGATCTCGCCCGAGAACCCAGAGGCGCGGCTGATTGTCGCTCAGCTTCTGCAGGACCGCCAGCAGTTCGACCTGGCCGAGACCGAGTTCGAGGCTGTCCGCCGCATGGGCGAGATGCGTCCCCAAGCCGAATTGTCGCGGATCGACGCGCTGTCTGGCGCCGGCCGCCACGACGAGGCCGAAAAGGCCGCGCTGGCCCTGACCGTCGCCTATCCCGACCTTGCGCCTGCCTGGGTCGCGCTTGGCGACGTGATGCGGCAGCAGGAGAAGTTCCGCGAGGCCATCCCCAGCTATGACAAGGCGCTGGCGCTGCTTCAGGGCGCCCCGGCCGAGGTGCGGTGGTTCCCGCTCTATGCGCGCGGCATCGCGCTGGAACGGGCGGGCCAGTTCGACCGCGCCGAGGCGGACCTTCTGGCCGCGCTGGAGATCCGGCCCGATCAGCCCAGCCTGCTGAACTACCTTGGATATTCCTGGATCGACCGGGGCGAGAACCTGGAACGCGCGCTGGGGATGATCGAACGCGCGGTCGAGCTGTCGCCGGGCGACGGCTATATCCTCGATTCGCTGGCCTGGGCCTATTACCGCCTTGGCCGGTATCAGGAAGCCGTCGCGCCGATGGAGCAGTCAATCGCCACCATGGCCTCGGACCCGCTGGTCAATGACCACCTGGGCGACATCTACTGGATGGTCGGCCGCGGGCGCGAGGCGCAGATCCAGTGGCGCCGCGCCCTGTCGCTGGAGCCCGGAGAAAGCGGCGAGGTCGATCCCGACCGAATCCGCGACAAGCTGGAGCGGGGCCTGGATGCCGTCCTGGCCGACGAGGCCGCGGCCGGCACCGTCGACCAGCCCCGTGCCGAGGCAGACGCGACCGAATGACGCCCGCCGATCCGGCGGTCGTGACCGAGGCCGCGCCCGCCAAGCTGAACCTGGCGCTGCACGTGACGGGGCGGCGCGACGACGGCTATCACCTTCTTGATTCGCTGGTCTGCTTTGCCGCCGCTGGCGATGTCGTCCGGGTCGCGCCGGGCCCGTTGTCGCTGCGGATCGATGGGCCCTTCGCGGCAGGTCTTCAGGCCGAGGACGACAACCTCTGCCTGCGGGCCGCGCGCCTGGCGGGGATCGATGGCGCGATCCGCCTGACGAAGAACCTGCCGGTCGCCTCGGGGATCGGCGGCGGGTCGGGCGACGCGGCGGCGGTGCTGCGTGCGGCGCGGCGGATGGGCCACGCGCTGCCGCTTTCGCCAGAGCGGTTGGGTGCCGACGTGCCGGTCTGCATTGCCTCGGTCCCCGCGCGCATGCAGGGCACCGGAGAGATCGTGACCCCGCTGCCGCCGCTTCCGCCGCTGCACCTGGTGCTGGTGAACCCAGGCGTCGCGCTGTCGACGCCGCAGGTCTTCGCGCGCCTGACCTGCCGCGACAATCCGCCCCTGCCGCAGGTCCCGATGTTCCCCGACGCATCGGCGCTGGTCGCCTGGCTTGCCGGCACGCGAAACGACTTGGAACCGGCGGCCATTGGCGCGGCCCCGATCGTCGCTTGCGTCCTGCAGGCGCTGACGGCGCAGGGGGCGGCGCTGGCGCGCATGTCCGGCTCTGGCGCGACCTGCTTTGGCATCTTCGACCGTCCCGCCGCTGCGCAGGCCGCCGCCGCCGTTCTGGCCAGACAAGGGTGGTGGGCGGTCGCGACCGAACTGGCGCCCGCCCCGCAGCCCCGCTAAAGTGCCTGCAACTTCAGCGGAGGATACCATGCTGCGCCTTGGCGTCAACATCGACCACGTCGCCACCATCCGGAACGCCAGGGGCACGCCCTGGCCCGACCCGCTGCGCGCGGCACGCATCGCCGAAGCCGCCGGCGCCGACGGTATCACCGCCCACCTGCGCGAGGACCGGCGCCACATCAGCGACGCGGACATCGATGCGCTGATGGCAAACTTGACGCTGCCCCTGAACCTGGAAATGGCCGCCACGCCAGAGATGCAGGCCATTGCCCTGCGCCACCGCCCCCACGCCGTCTGCATCGTCCCCGAAAAGCGCGAGGAACGCACGACCGAGGGTGGTCTGGACGTGGCCGGCAACGACAGCATGCTGGCGGACTTCATCGCGCCGCTACGCGACGCCGGCTGCCGCGTGTCGCTCTTCATCGGCCACGAGCCCGAGCAGATCCGCGCCTCGGCCCGCATCGGTGCGGCGGTCGTCGAACTGCACACCGGCGCCTATTGCGACCTGGACACCGAAGGCCGCCATGCGGAACGCGACGCCGAACTGGCCGCGCTGCGCGAGGGTGCTGCGCTGGCCCATGATCTGGGCCTAGAGGTGCACGCCGGCCACGGCCTGACCTTCGACACGGTTGGCCCCGTCGCCGCAATCCCGCAGTTGGCGGAACTGAACATCGGCCACTTCCTGATTGCCGAATCCGTCTTCACCGGGTTGGGCGAGGCGATTGCCCAGATGCGCCGTCGCATGGACGACGCGCGCGCGTGAAGGGTCTGACACAGGACGCGGTGGACGCGGCATGATCCTCGGCATCGGAACCGACCTGGCGAACATCGACCGTATCCAAGGCACGCTGCACCGCTTTGGCGACCGCTTCCGGCACCGGGTCTTCACCGACACGGAACTGGCCAAGGCCGCACGCCGCGCCGACGAGGCCGGGACGCTGGCCAAGCGGTGGGCCGCCAAGGAGGCCTGTTCCAAGGCGCTTGGAACGGGCCTGGCCATGGGGATCAGCTGGCGCGACATGGCGGTCGCGAACCTGGCGTCGGGGCAGCCGGTCATGGCGCTGACGGGCTGGGCGGCCGACCGCTTGGCCGCCATGACGCCGCCGGGTCATCATGCCGTCGTTCACGTCACGTTGACCGACGACCACCCCTGGGCGCAGGCTTTCGTGGTGATCGAGGCGCGTCCGGGCCCGGCTCAACCTTGACTTTGTCCCCTGTCGGGGACCATGAACGCGCGATGCGGCGGGGGCCGCGCCTGACCGAAGGAACAGACGAACCATGGCCGACAGCACGATCCCGAAAAAGGACGGCATCTGGGAGACGATCAAGACGATCTTCTGGGCGCTGCTGATCGCGGGCATCTTCCGCACGCTGTTCTTCCAGCCCTTCTGGATTCCGTCGGGCAGCATGAAGGATACGCTGCTGATCGGCGACTTCCTGTTCGTGAACAAGATGGCCTACGGCTATTCCGCCCATTCCTGCCCGTTCTCGGTCTGCCCGATCTCGGGCCGGATCTTCGGCAGCGAGCCCGAGCGTGGCGACGTGGTGGTGTTCCGCCACCCGACCCGCAACGTCGATTTCATCAAGCGCGTCATCGGACTGCCGGGCGACACGATCCAGATGCGCGGCGGACGCCTGTGGCTGAACGGCGAGGCCGTGCCGATAACGCCGGTCGAGGACTTTGTCGAAACGAAGGAACAGCAGGGTCCGCAGGGCCTGATCCCGCGCTGCGTCAACGACCCGGTCCCCGAGGGCGGCGACTGCATCAAGGAACGCGCGACCGAAACGCTGCCCGGCGGGCGCACCCATGACGTCCTGAACATCGTCGACGGTTGGGTCGCCGACGACACCGCGACCTTCACGGTTCCCGAGGGCCACTACTTCTTCATGGGCGACAACCGCGACAATTCCGAGGATTCGCGCTTCCCGGCGGAAATCGGGGGCCTGGGCTTCGTGCCTGCCGAATACCTGATCGGCCGCGCCGACCGGATCATGTTCTCGTCCGCAGGGCGTTCGCTGCTGTATTTCTGGACCTGGCGTCCGGACCGCTTCTTCAAGGCGGTGGAGTGACGCCGGGCGCCGACATCCGTGCCTTCATGGGCCGTCTCGGGCATGACTTTGCGCGGCCCGAGCTGCTGGTGCGCGCGCTGACCCACGGCTCGATCGCCAGCGCCACGCGGCCCGACAATCAGCGGCTCGAATTCTTGGGCGACCGGGTGCTGGGCCTTGTCATGGCCGAGGCGCTGTTCACCGCCGACACCGCCGCCAGCGAAGGCCAGCTTGCGCCGCGCTACAACGCCCTGGTGCGTGGCGAAACCTGCGCCGCCATCGCCCGCGAACTGGCCCTGGGCGACGTGCTGAAGCTGGGCCGGTCCGAGATGCTGTCCGGCGGTCGCCGGAAAGAGGCGCTGCTGGCCGACGCGATGGAGGCGGTTCTGGCCGCCGTTTACTTGGACTCCGGCTTCGATGCGGCGCGCAAGGTGGTGCTGCGGCACTGGTCCGGCCGGTTGTCGACCGTCGAAAAGGACAGCCGCGACGCGAAGACCGCGTTGCAGGAATGGGCGCAGGCCAATGGCATGCCGCCCCCGCATTACGAACAGACCGACCGCAGCGGCCCCGACCATGCGCCGGTCTTCCTGATCACCGTGCGGCTGGAAGACGGCCACCACGCCCAAGCCCAGGGCAGCGGCACCAAGCGCAGCATCGAACAGGCAGCCGCGCAGGCGATGCTGGACCTGCTGGAGACAGAGACATGACCACTGAACCGCAAGACGACAATCCCACCCGCGCGGGCTTCGTCGCCCTGATCGGCGAACCCAATGCGGGCAAGTCCACGCTGCTGAACCAGATGGTCGGCGCCAAGGTCAGCATCGTGACCCACAAGGTGCAGACGACGCGCGCCCGCATCCGCGGCATCGCCATGCACGGGCCCGCGCAGATCGTCTTCGTCGACACGCCGGGCATCTTTCGCCCGCGCCGCCGGCTGGACCGCAGCATGGTCGCTGCGGCCTGGGGCGGGGCATCGGACGCGGATGTCGTACTGCTGCTGATCGAGGCGCATCGCGGCCTGACCGACGGGACGCAGGCAATCATCGACCAGCTGAAGGAGCTGGGGCAGGGCACTTCCGTCGCGCTGGTCATCAACAAGATCGACCGCGTCAAGGCCGAGGTGCTGCTGGCGCTGACGAAACAGATGAACGACGCCTATCCCTTCACCGAGACCTTCATGATCTCGGCCGAGAAGGGCTATGGCTGCCCGCAGCTGCGCGACTGGCTGGCCCGCGCCGTTCCCGCCGGACCCTGGCTCTATCCCGAGGATCAGATCGCCGACCTGCCCATGCGCATGATCGCCGCCGAGATCACCCGCGAGAAGCTGACCCTGCGCCTGCACGAGGAGATCCCCTACCAGCTGACGGTCGAAACCGAGGCCTGGGAGGAGAAGAAGGACGGCAGCGCCCGCGTGGACCAGGTCGTCTATGTCGCGCGTCCCGGCCACAAGGGCATCGTTCTGGGCAAGGGCGGAGAGACGATCAAGGCCGTCGGCCAGGCGGCGCGGGCGGAACTGGAGGAGTTCATGGGCCGCCGCGTCCACCTGTTCCTGCAGGTCCGCGTCCGCGAGAACTGGCTGAACGAGGCCGAGCGCTATGACGAGATGGGCCTGAACTTCAAGGACGGCGATGGCTGAGGACCACCGGTCTTCGGCGCGCCTGGCGGCGGGCCTCTGGGTCGCGGCCTATCTGGCGCGCCTGGGACAGGCGAACATCCCGGCCTATGTCGTGGTGCGGGGTGACGACACGGCGGGCGCGGTCGCAGTGAAATGCGCGCATCTGGACGGCACGGCGGCGCTGTGGATGCGCGAGTGGGACTTCGACAGCGACACCCGCCCCTGGGTCGCCGTCGAGACCGGTCCGGAACGCGACATCGACGGCGCCGTCGCCCGCCAGCGGTCCCGCGATCCCGACCTCTGGGTGCTGGAGATCGAGAGCCGCGAGGGGGCCACGCTGCTGGACCAGCCGGGACTCATCTGACCTCTGGCGCGATTTCCGGTTGCAGCATATGCACCGGACATGAGCAGCATTCCCCTACCTCAGACCGATTCGCCCCGCGGACTGGCCTATGCCATTGCCGCCTATGTGCTGTGGGGGGGGCTGCCGATCTATTTGAAGGCGCTGTCGCACCTGCCCGCCGCCGAGATCATCGCCCACCGCATCATCTGGTCGCTGCCCGTCGCGGCGGCGGTGCTGATCTGGCAGGGCCGCTCGAGCGACGTTCTGGCCGCGCTGCGCCAGCCGCGCCTGCTGGCGATGGCGACGCTGACCGCGATGCTGATCTCTGCCAACTGGCTGATCTATGTCTGGGCAATCGCCAACGACCACGCGCTGGACGCGGCGCTTGGATATTACATCAACCCGCTCTTCAGCGTGTTCCTGGGCGCGACCCTGCTGGGTGAGCGTCTGACGCGCGGCCAGTTCGCGGCCATCGCGCTGGCGGCGGCGGCGGTGCTCATCCTGACGGTGCAGGCCGGGCGCCTGCCGATGGTGGCGCTGGGGCTGACCCTCAGCTGGGGCTTCTACGCCTATTGCAAGAAGAGCCTGCCGCTTGGCCCGAACCAGGGCTTCACGCTGGAGGTGCTGCTGCTGACCCCCTTCGCCATCGCCCTCCTGATCTGGCAGGCGCTGCAGGGGCAGTCGCATTTCACTTCGGGCGGGTGGGGGCAGACGCTGCTGCTGCTGGGGGCAGGGCCGGTGACGGCGATCCCGCTGCTGTTCTACGCCAACGGCGCCAAGCTGATCCGCCTGTCGACCATCGGCATTCTGCAATACATCGCCCCGACGATGATCTTCCTCTGCGCCGTGCTGCTGTTCGGCGAGCCCTTCGACGGCGCTCGCCTGATCGCCTTCCCGATGATCTGGGCGGCGCTGGTGATCTATTCAGTGACGCTGCTGCGGCAGGCGGGGCAGCGCCGCCGCGACCGGCGGCAGCTGGCAGCGCAGCGGATGCAGTAACCGCCGCTCTGGTTCTTGCGCCTGCGATGACGCAAGCTGGCGCGGAACGGAGGCGGCGATGGAATGGCAGGCAGAAGGCACGGTGATCGGCCGCCGCCCGCATGGCGAGACGGCGGTGATCCTGGACGTGCTGACACGGGAACACGGGCGCCACGCCGGGATCGTGCCGGGGGGCGCGTCGCAGCGGAAGGCCGCAATGCTGCAGCCGGGCGCGCATCTGTCGCTGCGCTGGCGCGCGCGGCAGGCCGACCAGCTTGGCACGCTGGTGGTGGAACCCGTCCGCATGCGGGCGGGGCTGATGGCCGATCCCCTCGCGCTGGCCGGCTTGAACGCGGTCTGCGCGCTGCTGCTGTTCGCGCTGCCCGAGCGGGACCCGCATCCGAACCTGGTCGCCCGGACCGAGGCGCTTCTGGACCTGATCGAGGCCGGCCGCGACTGGCCCCCAGCCTACCTGGCGTGGGAGATGCTGCTTCTGGACGAGATGGGCTTCGGACTGGACCTGTCTGCCTGCGCGGTCACCGGGCTTGGCGAAGGGCTGGCCTATGTCAGTCCGAAATCTGGGCGCGCCGTCAGTCGGGAAGGGGCCGGCGAATGGGCCGACCGACTGCTGCCCCTTCCGGCCCTGATGGGCGGGGCGGGCGACAACCACGGTCGCGATCTGGCGCAGGGGCTGGCGATCACCGGCCACTTCCTGGAACATCGCGTCGCGGCCGAACTTGTCGGCCGCAATCTGCCTGCCGCGCGCGACCGGCTGGTGCGCCGGCTGACCCGCGACACGGGTCAGCCGGGGTGAAAGCTTATTGGTTGCCGCGGGCCTGCGACAGCGCGTCGGTGGCCATGGCCGCGGGACGACCGCTTTCGAAGATCAGCCAGGTCGGGCCCTTGATGCGCAGGACACCGCCGTAATACTCCATCTCGGTCGCCTGCTGCAGGGCGGTGAAATAGCGTTGTTCGACCGCCAGATCCTTGCAGTCGGTGACTCCGGTGGTCTGCAGCGGCTCGAACGCGACGGCGGGCAGGGGAACGGTGTTCTTGGCGGCATAGCCGTTGCAGGGTCCGACGCCCGACACGCCCTCGGGGCGGACGGTGATGGTGATGTTGCGCAGCGGCACGGTGCCGTTGCCGATGCCGACCAGCACATAGTCGTTGGCCGGGATCCCCCCCATCGGATTGCCAGCAGGCTGCGAGTTGCAGGCAGAGAGCGCCAGAACCGCAATGGCGGCAACGGCAAGAACAGGGCGATTCGGCAGCGGCATGGGAGGACTCCTTGGGCGGAATGCGAAACTGCAGTGGAATAACCTTATTTGTCGGCTCGATCCAGTGCGTCGCGTTCTATCCCAGAAGTCGGCGCGCGATGACCTGCGCCTGGATCTCGGCCGCGCCCTCGAAGATGTTCAGGATCCGCGCGTCGCACAGCACCCGGCTGATCCTGTATTCCAGCGCGAAACCGTTGCCGCCGTGGATCTGCAGGGCATTGTCGGCGCTGGACCAGGCCACGCGCGCGCCCAGCAGCTTGGCCATCCCGGCCTCCACGTCGCAGCGGTGACCGTGATCTTTTTCCCACGCACTGTAATAAGTCAGCTGCCGGGCGATCATGATTTCGACAGCCATCATGGCCAGCTTGTCGGCCACGCGGGGGAAGGCGATCAGCGGCTTGCCGAACTGCTTGCGGTCCAAAGCATAGTCCAGCCCCAGTTCCAGCGCGCTTTGCGCGACGCCGATGGCGCGGGCGGCGGTCTGGATGCGGGCCGACTCGAAGGTCTGCATCAGCTGCTTGAAGCCTTGCCCCGTCACCCCACCCAGCAGGTTCGCGCCGTCGACATGGAAGCCGTCGAAGCCGAGTTCATATTCCCTCATGCCGCGATAACCCAGGACCTCGATCTCTCCTCCGGTCATGCCGGGGGTCGGGAAGGGGTCGGCGTCGGTGCCGGGGGTCTTCTCCGCGATGAACATCGACAAGCCGCGATAATCGTCGGTTGCGGGGTCGGTGCGGGCCAGCAGCGTCATGATGTGGGTACGTGCCGCATGGGTGATCCAGGTCTTGTTGCCGGTCACCAGCCAGTCCTTGCCGTCGCGGACGGCGCGCGTGCGCAGGCTGCCAAGGTCGCTGCCGGTGTCGGGTTCGGTGAAGACGGCCGTGGGCAGGATCTCCCCGGACGCCAGCCGGGGCAGCCAGTGCGCCTTCTGCTCGTCCGTGCCGCCGCAGAGGATCAGTTCGGCCGCGATCTCGCTGCGGGTGCCAAGGCTGCCGACGCCGATATATCCCCGCGACAGTTCCTCGGACACGACGACCATCGCGGCCTTCGACATGCCGAGGCCGCCCATCTCCTCGGGGATGGTTAGGCCGAAGACCCCCAGCTCCGCCAGTTCCTCGATGATCTCCATCGGGATCAGCTCGTCCTTCAGATGCCAGTCATGGGCGTGGGGGACGACCTTGTCGTCGGTCCAGCGGCGGAACTGGTCGCGGATCATTTCAAGATCCTCGTCCAGGCCCGATGCGCCGACGGTCGCGGCGCCGCGGCCGTGGGCGATCAGCGCCGCAAGCTCGGCCCGCGCCTCGGCGCTGTTGCCCGCCATCATCGCCCGCGCCTCGTCCGAGGGGTGCCACTCGACCCCCAGGTCCGACAGGCGTGCGAATTCGGTCTGGCTCATCGGGATGCCGCCGGCGATCTGCGTCAGGTATTCGCCAAAGCCGATCTGCGCGATCAGCGCCTCGACCGGGCCGTTGACGCGCAGCGACCAGGCGTGCAGCTGCCGCAGGGCGGTCACATAGGTTGCCAGCCAGGACAGCGCGTGGGCGGCGTGCTGCTGTTCCTCCAGCAGCGCAGGGTCGATGAGGCCGTCGGTGCCGACGCGCCCGCGCAGTTCGGTCGTGGCGCGGGCCAGCAGGTCGTCAAGGTCCGAGAGAACGGCCTGGCTGTGGTGCTGCACGTCTTTCATCTGGTCCTCCTTCTGCGGCGTTGCAGCATGGGTAGCGGCTTCGCAACCGCAGCGCAACAAATTTGCGCGCAGGCTTGTCACATTGATCTAAAGTGTCGCATCCGTCCGGCAGGTTGGCTTGGTCGTCGATGCGGTCTTTTCCTTCCCGCGCGCCGGCGCTAGCGTGCCGCCATGTTCGGACTGGAGCCCTGGCAATTCGCGGCGGCCCTTGCGGTGACCGCCTTCGCGGGCTTCGTGAAGGGCGCGTTGGGCTTTGCCATGCCGATGATCATGATGTCCGCCTTCGGGTCGATCATGCCGGCGACGCTGGCGCTGGCGGCGATGATCCTGCCGACGCTGTTCACCAACGTGCAGCAGGGCTTTCGCGAAGGCACGGGCGCGGCGGCGCAATCCATAATCAAGTTCCGCCTGCATATCGTCATGGTCGCGATCTTCATTTGCGTGTCGGCGGGCTTCGCGCAGAGCATCCCGCAATGGGTGATGTACGCGCTGCTGGGCGTCCCGATCACCGGCTTCGCGATCTGGCAGCTGTCGGGCCGCCCCCTTGCCCTGAACCTGCGGCACCGCCGCCGGGCCGAGGGGATCTCGGGCGTGATCGGCGGGCTCTATGGCGGTATCTCGGGGATCTGGGGGCCGCCGCTGATCGTCTATCTGCTGTCGATCGGTACCGAAAAGCGCGAACAGGTGCGCGTGCAGGGCGTCGTTTTCCTGATCGGCGCGGTGACGCTGACGGTGGCGCACCTGGTATCGGGCCTTCTGAACGCGCAGACGCTGCCCCTGTCGGCGGTGCTGTGCGTTCCGGCATTCGCAGGCATGAAGGTGGGCTTTGCCTTGCAGGACCGGCTGGATGTGGGGCAGTTTCGCCGCTGGACGCTGGTGCTGCTGATCCTGACCGGCCTGAACCTTGTCCGACGTGCCTTGGAACTCTGGAGCCTGTGATGCTGGATGCCGCCGACCTGACCGCCCGCCTGATCCGCTGCCCATCGGTCACGCCCGAGGAAGGCGGTGCCCTGGTCCTGCTGGAGGAGGTGCTGAGCGGCGCCGGCTTCGAATGCCACCGCGTCGACCGGAACGGCACGTCGAATCTGTTCGCGCGCTGGGGCGCCAGAGGGGTGCGGACCTTCGGCTTCAACGGTCACACCGACGTGGTGCCCCCGGGCGATCCGGCGTCCTGGACGCATCCGCCATTCTCGGGGCACCTGGACGAGGACGGCGTGATCTGGGGGCGTGGGGCCACCGACATGAAATCGGGCGTCGCCGCCTTCGTGACCGCCGCGGTCGATTTCGTGCGTCAGACTCCGCCCGACGGAGCAGTCATCCTGACCATCACTGGCGACGAGGAGGGGCCGTCCCGCGACGGGACCATCGCCATCCTGGACTGGATGGCGGCGAACGGCGAACACATGGATGTCTGCGTCGTGGGCGAGCCGTCGAACCCCGAGGTCATGGGCGAGATGATGAAGATCGGCCGCCGCGGTTCGGCCACCTATCGCATCGCGGCCAAGGGGGTGCAGGGGCACGCGGCCTATCCTCATCGGGCGAAGAACCCGCTGCACGCGCTGACCCGCTATCTGGCCGAACTGACGGCCGAGCCGCTGGACCAGGGGACGGGTCACTTTGACCCCTCGGGGCTGCAGATCACCTCGATCGACTGCGGGAATCCCGCCTCGAACGTGATTCCGGAAAGCGCGACGGCCGTGGTGAACATCCGCTTCAACGACCTTCACACGGGCGCGTCGCTGGCCGCGATGCTGTCTGACCGCGCGGCGCGGGTCACGTCCGAAACCGGCGTCACGCTGACCGTCTCGGCCGAGATTTCCGGAGAGGCGTTCCTGACCGAACCCGGCGTCTTCGTCGACATGGTGCGCGGGGTGGTCCAGCAGGAAACCAACCGTCAGCCGGTGCTGTCCACCTCGGGCGGGACGTCGGATGCCCGTTTCGTCAAGAACCACTGCCCGGTGGTGGAATTCGGTCTTGTCGGTGCCCACATGCACCAGGTGAACGAACGCGTGCCGGCCCAGCAGGTCCGCCAGCTGAAGACCATCTATCAGCGCATCCTGGAAAGATTTTTCGAATGAAGATTACCGAGACCAGCGACATTGCCGCCTGCCACGCGCTGCGCCGCACCGTCTTCATCAAGGAACAGAACGTCCCCGAGGCCGAGGAAATGGACGACCTGGACGGGCAGGCGATCCACCTGCTGGCCTGCGACGGCGACCGGCCGGTGGGCACGGCGCGCGTCCTGATCCGTGACCGGATCGGCAAGATCGGCCGCGTCTGCGTGCTGCCCGACCAGCGCGGCACGGGCCTGGGCGCAGCGCTGATCCGCGCCGCGCTGGAGGTTCTGGGCAAGCATGGCGTGGCGCAGGCGCGGCTGGGGTCGCAGACCCATGCCATCGGTTTTTACGAGAAACTGGGCTTCGTCGCAGAGGGGCCGGTCTATGACGACGCGGGCATCCCGCATCGCGACATGGCCCTAAACCTGAAGTGACCCCATGACGCAGATCCCCAGCAAGGCCCAGATCCTCGAATGGGTGGCCGACAATCCTGACGCCAATTCCAAGCGCGACATCGCGAAGGCCTTCGGAATCAAGGGCGCCGCCCGGATCGAGCTGAAGCGCCTGCTGAAGGAACTTGAGGCCGAAGGCCAGCTGGAGCGCCGCCGCCGCCATTACCTCGACGCCGAAAAGCTGCCGCCGGTGACCGTGCTGGAGTTGCTGGCGCCTGACGGGTCTGGCGATCTCTTTGCGCGGCCGCTGGAATGGTCGGGGCAGGGACCGGTGCCGCGTATCCTCTATGCGCCGCGCCAGACCGACCCGGCGCTTGGCCGCGGCGACCGGTTCCTGGGCCGCCTGATCGAGGTGCTGGGCGAAGATCACCAGTACCAGGCCCGGCTGATCCGCCGCATCACGGCCAGCCCGAACCGCATCACCGGCGTTTTCCGCAAGGACAGCGAAGGCGGTCGCATCCTGCCCATCGACAAGGGCCAGGACAAGGAGTGGCGCATCCGCGCCGACGCCACGCTGGATGCCGAGAATGGGGAACTGGTGCAGGCCGAACAGATCGGCCCCAAGAGCCGCATGGGCCTGCCCTATGCCCGCATCATCGAACGGTTGGGCGACCCGTCCGCCCCCCGTGCCGTCAGCCTGATCGCGATCCACCAGCACGGCATCCCTGACGAGTTCCCGCAGAAGGCGCTGGACGAGGCGGAGGCCGCCAAGCCCGCCACCATGAAGAACCGCGACGACCTGCGTACGCTGCCTCTGGTCACGATCGACCCCTCGGACGCGCGCGACCACGACGACGCCGTGGCGGCCATTGCGGAAGATGACGGCGGCGCGACCATCTGGGTCGCCATCGCCGACGTCGCCTTTTATGTCCGCCCCGGCAGCGCACTGGACCGCGAGGCGTGGAACCGCGGCAACTCGACCTATTTCCCCGACCGCGTGGTGCCTATGCTGCCCGAGGCGCTGTCGGCCGATCTCTGTTCGCTGCACGAGGGCGTGGACCGTTCCGTGATTGCGGTCGAGATGCGGCTGGACGCGCAGGGCAACAAGACCCGGCACCGCTTCCATCGCGGGATGATGAACAGCCGCGCGTCCCTGTCCTATCAGCAGGCACAGGCGGCGGCGGATGGCCAGCCGGACGACCAGACGGCGCCGCTGATGGACGATGTCATCACGCCGCTGTGGCACGCCTATGTCCTTCTGAAGGGCTCGCGGGAACGCCGCCAGCCGCTGGACCTGGACCTGCCGGAACGCCGGATCGAGCTGACGCCGGAGGGCCGCGTCAAGTCGGTCGCCTTCCGCGACCGCCTGGACGCCCACCGCCTGATCGAGGAGTTCATGATTTTGGCCAACGTGGCCGCGGCCGAGGAACTGAGCCGCCGCCAGCGCCCGCTGCTGTTCCGCGTCCACGAGGAACCCAGCCTGGACAAGATGGACGCGCTGCGCGAGGTGGCGCAGGCGTCCGGCTTCACGCTCGCCAAGGGGCAGGTGCTGCATACCAGCCACCTGAACCGGCTTCTGGCGCAGGCCGAAGGGACCGACTTCGACGAGCTGATCAACATCTCGACCCTGCGGTCGATGACGCAGGCTTACTACCACCCCGAAAATTTCGGCCACTTCGGACTGTCGCTGAAAAGCTATGCGCATTTCACCTCGCCCATCCGACGCTATGCCGACCTGATCGTGCACCGGGCGCTGATCAGCGGACATGGCTGGGGCAAGGACGGCCTGGACGACGTGCAGATCGAGCGTCTGGATGAAACGGCCAAGCATATCAGCGAAACCGAACGCCGCAGCATGGCGGCCGAACGCGACACGACCGACCGCTATCTGGCCGCCTTTTTGGCCGAGCGCGTGGGAACCGAGATGACCGGCCGCATCAGCGGCATCCAGAAATTCGGCGCCTTCGTGAAGCTGGATGAAACCGGCGCAGACGGCCTTTTGCCGATCCGCGCCATCGGGCAGGAGTATTTCCACTTCGATCCCGATGCGCAGATGCTGATCGGCAGCGATACGGGACTGGAAATCGGCATCGGTCAACGCGTCACTGTTCGCCTGGCCGAGGCGCTGCCCCTGACGGGCGGTCTGACGCTGGACCTGCTGGAGCTGGAAGGAAAGGCGCTGCCGCGCGGCCCGGCAAAGGGCAAGCGCGGCCGCAGCCCCCGCCAGATGGCCGTGAAGTCGCGGCTGGCCGAGATCAAGCGCGCCAGCAAGCGCCGCCGCAAGCGCTGACGCCGCGGGCGTGGTAGGTCCGGGGGCAGGGCGCCCCCGGACCGTCAGGCCAGATAGAGCACCCCGCCCACGACGGCCCCCACGATCACCAGGTGGATCACGCAGAACCCCATGATGTCGCGCGCCTGCAAGCCGGCGATGCCCAGCATCGGCAGGGCCCAGAAGGGCTGCAGCAGATTCGTCCAGGCATCGCCCCAGGCCACAGCCATGGCAACGCGCGGCAGATCAGCCCCCAGCGCCTGCGCTGCAGGCAGCATCACCGGCGCCTGGACCGCCCATTGTCCGCCGCCTGACGGCACGAAGATGTTGACGATGCCGGCGGCGATGAAGCTCCAGAACGGCAGGGTCTGGGCGGTCGAGATCGACACGAACCATTCCGACAGGCTGGCGGCCAGCCCGCTTTCCACCATGATCGCCATGATACCGGCGTAGAAGGGGAACTGGATCACGATGCCCGCGCCGCCGCGCACCGCGCCGTCCAGCGCCGCCAGCAGGCTGCGCGGCGTGCCGTGGCAGACGATGCCCAGGAACAGGAACAGGAAGTTCACCACGTTCAGGTTCAGCGCCCCGCCGTTCAGGAAATGAAGCATCAGCCAAGCGAGGCCCGGAATACCGACCAGATACATCAGCAGGGGGCTGGTCTCCAGCCACTCGGCCGGGGTGGGGGTGCCGGCGCGCGGTGTGGCGGCCGGATCGCGCAGCTGCTCGGGGTCTACCAGGACCTGCTCATGCTCCAGCGGCAGCATCAGGCGGTTGACCAGCGGGACGACCACGAACAGCAACGCGACGATCAGCAGGTTCCACCAGGCGAAGATCGTCTGGCCGGTCGCGACGACACCGATCTGGCCTTCGGTGAAGTGCCCCGGCGTCGCGATCACCAGCGGGATCGACCCCGAAATGCCGCCGTGCCAGATCACGAAGCCCGAATAGGCTGCCGCCACCAGCAGGCGGTAGTCGACGCGGATCTGGCGCGCGATCTCTTTGGCGAAGATCGCGCCGACGACCAGGCCGAAGCCCCAGTTGATCCAGCTGGCCGCCAGCGACACGACGCTGACCAGCAGGATCGCGCCGCCCCGGCTGTGGGCAAGCCCGGCCAACCGCGCCAGCACCCGGCGCACCGGCGGCGACGAGGCGAGGATGTAGCCGGTGACCAGCACCAGCAGCATCTGCATGGAAAAGGACAGCAGCTCCCAGAAGCCGTCGCCCCACATCTGCACCAGGGCCACGGGATCGGTGCCCTGGGTCAGCATCGCGGCGGCGGCGGCCACCAGTGTCAGCACGATCACGAAAATGAACGCGTCGGGCAGCCAGCGTTCCATCAGCCGCGTCGCGGGCCGGGACAGGATTCTCAGCATCTTCTTCCTCCTTGGTCGCGCAGAGGCTGCGACAGCCAGGGGGGAATGACAACCGTTCCGTCAGCTTTCGCGGAAGGCGCGGTTGAAGTAGTCGGCCAGGGGCTTTACCAGATAGGCCATCGGGCTGCGTTCGCCGGTCTGGATATAGACCTCGACGGGCATGCCGGGGACCAGGTCCAGGCTGCCCAGCTTGCTCAACTCTTCCGGCGGGATGGACACCTCGGCGCGGTAATAGGGGGTGCGGGTCGCCTCGTCCATCAGCGCATCGGCCGAGATGCGGTCCAGCCGGCCGTCGATTTCCGGCGTCGTCCGCGACGAGAAGGCCGAGAAGCGCAGCACGACCGGCTGGCCGATCTGGATCTCGTCGATGTTGATCGTCGAGACACGCGCGCCGATCACCAGCGGGCGGTCCTGCGGGATCAGATAGAGCAGCGGGTCCGCCGGCCTGACGACCGATCGGGGCGTAGTGACCTGCATGTTGTAGACTACGCCGGACACGGGTGCCCGGATCTCCAGCCGGCTGATCTGTTCCAGCAGGCTGCGGCGGCGTTCGGCCAGTTCCAGTTCCCGATAGCCGAGGTCGCGAAGTTCGGTTTCCGCCTGCTCGCGGCGCTCGGCCGTCAGGCGCAGGCGCTGGATCTCCAACTCGGTCTGGCGGATCAGCGCCGCCGCGCGCTCGGCCTGCAGCGCCCCCAGCTGACCGTCCAGCCGCGCGGCCTCGCGTTCGAGGCCCAGGACGCGCGAGGCCTGCGCCAGGCCGCGGTCCAAAAGGCTCTGCTGGTCGGCAAGCTCTTGGCCGATCAGCTCTCGCTGCGTGGCCAGCGCCTCGATCTGGGCATCGATCCCTTCGACCTCGGCATCGACCTGCTCGGTCTGCTTGGTCAGCTGGTCCAGCGACTGCCGCAGTGTCAAGAGACGGGTTTCGAACAGGCTCGACTGCCCGGCCATCAGGTCCTTCAGTTCTCCTGAATCCGCGGCCGCTTCGACCAGAAGCGGCGGGAAGGTGATCTCGTCGGCATCGGCGCGCTCGGCCTCCAGCCGACCGCGGCGGGCGAGGATCTCGAAATACTGGCCTTCGACGATGGTATGTTCGGTCTGCAGCAGCGTGCCGTCCAGCGACAGCAGAAGATCGCCCGCCTCGACCGACTCGCCCTCGGACACGGCGATGGTCTCGACCACGCCGCCGTCGGGGTGCTGCACGATCTGGCGCTGCTGCTCGACTTCGACCTGCCCGGTGGCGACGACGGCGCCCGAGATCTGCGTGGCCATGGCCCAGGCCACGAAGCCGCCGACCAGGACGATCACGGCGACCAGCCCCGCGATGATCGGGCCTCGCACCGGCCAGCGGTTGTCGCCCGCCGCGCTCATGCGACGCCGCCCTTCTGTCCACCCGACTGCGCCTTGAGGATCTGGGCCGAGTTCTGCACCATCTGTTCCAACACCTTGTCGCGGGGCCCGAAGGCGCGCCTCTGGCCGCCCTCCAGCACCAGCAGGTTTTCGCATTCGTTGATCGCGGCGGGGCGGTGGGCCATGATGACCACCGCGCCGCCCTGCGCCTTCAGCCGCCGGATCGCCTGGTTCAGCGCCTCGGAGCCTTGGTTGTCCAGGTTCGAGTTCGGCTCGTCCAACACCAGCAGCACCGGGTCGGGGTAAAGCGCGCGGGCCAGGCCAATGCGCTGGATCTGGCCGCCCGACAGCCGCCCGGCGGTCTGGCTGATGCGCGTGTCATAGCCCTGCGGCAGGTCCAGGATCATCTGGTGGGCGGCCGCCGCCTGCGCGGCACGGACGACGCGATCGGGATCGGGATTCTCCGCAAGGCGCGCGATGTTCTGGGCGATGGTGCCGTCAAACAGCGTCACCTGCTGCGGCAGGTATCCGATGAGGCTGCCCAGGACGTCCGGATGGAACTGGTCCAGCGTCGCCCCGCCAAGGCGGATGCTGCCCGCGCCCACCGGCCAGGCACCGATCAGCGCCCGCGCCAGCGTCGACTTGCCCGCCCCCGACGGGCCGATCACGCCAAGCGCCGTGCCCGGTGGGATACCGAAGCTGACGCCGCGCAGCGTGGCGTTCGAGTCGCCGGGGGGCGCGACGGACAGGTTGCGAACCTCCAGCCGCGCCTCGGGGCGGGGCAGGGCGGTGCGTGCGGCGTCCGGCGCGTGGCGGGACAGAAGCCCGCCAAGACGCGCCCAACCGTCCTGTGCGGCCTGCACCGCCGGCCAGCCGCCGACCAACTGGTCGACCGGCGCCAGGGCACGTCCCATCATGATCGAGCTTGCGATCATCGCCCCCGGCGTCAGTTCCTGGCGCAGCACCAGCCAGGCACCCGCGGCCAGCATTGCGCTTTGCAGGAACAGGCGGAAGCTGCGGGAAAACACGCTGAAGCCCGACGACAGGTCGCCCGCCCTGACCGAATCGTCCTGTGCCTGCGCACGGGCGCGCCGCCAACGGGCGAAGGTCGCCCCGCGCATCCCCAGCGCGCCGATGACCTCGCCTTCATCGCGGTAGAGGTCCGCCATCCGCTGCGCCTGCGCGCCGGCCTGCGCCGACCCCTGAAGCGGAGCCTTGGTCAGGACGCGGTTGGCGATGGTGGTCGCAACCAGGATCGCGCCGCCCGCCGTCGCGACCACCCCCAGAAGCGGGTGAAAGATGAAAACCGCCCCCAGGAACAGCGGCGCCCAGGGCAGGTCGAAGAACGCCAGCGTCACGGGTGACCCCAGCAGCCGCTGGACTGCGTCCAAGTCGCGCATCCCGCCCGCGGCGGCGGCCGATTCGTCGCCCCGCAGCGCGCCTTCGCGCAGGGCGGCGCTGAAGACGCGCCCCTCCATCCGGTCCTGGAAACGCGCGGCGATGCGCTGCATCACGCGGTTGCGGATCAGGTCGACGACGCCCATCAGCAGGAACAGGAAGACGACCAGGATGAACAGCGCCGTCAGGGTCTCGGTGCTGCGCGAGGCCAGCACCCGGTCATAGACCTGCAGCATGAAGAGCGGGCCCGTCAGCATCAGCAGGTTCACCACGGCCGAAAAGACCGCAACCGCCACGAACAGCCGCCAGCCGGCGGCGCGGGCCGCACGCAGTTCCCTCGCCCCGTCGTGAAGTGTCGCACCTCGGACCATGATGTTGCCTTGAACTTTGCTGCGATCGGCAGGGCCATGTTGCTGGCAAGCGACAGGGCTTGCCTCGATTCCGCGCGGAACATATCACCAAGGTCAGGCAATGACACCCTCTCTGCCTCAAAGCAGGCACGGAAAGGCCAGGATACACGTGGATTGGTTACCATCTCGCCGGGCGCCGCTCTGGCTTCTGCTGGGGGCGCTTGCCGCGGCGGGATGCGCGTCGCAGCCGGTCCAGCGCGACGGAGTGTCGATCAGCGACCCCTACGAGGCGCAGAACCGCCGCGTCCACGCCTTCAACAAGGCGCTGGACGCGCAGGTGATCGGCCCGGTCGCGAACCGCCTGAAAGGCAAGGGCGACGCGCCGCGCGATCCCGATGCGCCGATCGGGCCGCTGCAGATGGTGATCAACGCTGGTCGCAACCTGTCGCTGCCGGTCAAGGTGGTGAACGGGCTGCTGCAGGGGCGGCCGGGGAACGCCGGCCAGAACCTGACGCGCTTCGCGGTGAACACCACGCTTGGCCTTGGCGGCCTGTTCGACCCGGCCGCGGACGGCTTCGGCGTGACCGAGCGCGATACCGACTTCGGCGAGACGCTGGCGGTCTGGGGCGTCCCCGAGGGGGCATACCTGGAATTGCCGGTGCTGGGCCCCTCGACCCAGCGCGACGCGGTGGGGCAGGTGGTCGACCTGCTGATCAACCCCCTCTACCATGTGCTGGATGGCGGCGAATCCGCGGCGGTCTTCGGGCTGCGCGTCGCCTCAAAAGCCGGTGATCGGGCGCGCTTCGGGGACAGCGTGGATGGTATCCTGCAGGGAAGTGCGGATAGCTATGCGCAATTGCGGCTCATCTGGCTGATGAACCGCCGCCATGACCTGGGAGAAGAGCGTGCCGAATATGATCCCTACGACGATGCCGCGATCGACCCTTATGCCGAATGACCGGCGCGGGTTCCTGCGCGGTTTGGCCCTGACGGGTGCGGTGGCCGCAATGCCGTGGCGGGCCTTCGCGCTGGATGCAGGCGGCGCGCGCGCGCTGATCGACCGGTCCCTGGGCGAGGTCTATCAGGTCATCAACTCGGGGCAGCCGGCCCCACAGATGTACCAACAGTTCGAGGCGACTTTCGCCCGCTACGCCGATGTGGACGTGATCGCTCGATCGGCGCTGGGTCCGGCGGCGCGACAGGCCGGAGCGGCCGAGTTCGCAGCCTATCGGCAGGCGTTCCAGGGCTATATCGGCCGCAAGTACGGCAAGCGCTTCCGCGAGTTCATCGGCTCGCGGATCGAGGTTACGGGCGCCCGCCCGTTGAAGAGCTTCTATGCCGTGACCTCGGTCGCCTACCTGAACGGGCGCGCGCCGATGGAGGTGGAATGGCATGTCTCGGACCGCTCGGGGCAGGACCTGTACTTCAACATCATCATCGAGGGCGTGAACATGCTGGCCAGCGAACGGGCCGAAATCGCGGCCATGCTGGCCCGCCGGCAGGGCGACCTTGCGGCGCTGACCGCGGACCTTCAGCAGGCAGGCTGACACCGCGGAACCGGCGCAGCCGCCAGGTGGTTGTAGGGAGCGCGCGGCACTGGTGAACGCCTGCATGGCAATTCCGAGCCAGCGAAGAGAATGGATCATTGACTACCGCGCGCGGAAGCCCCGCCCGAACATTCGGACGGGGCTTTCACTTGACGTCCAGCATGGCGTCAGTTGCCGCCCAGGATCCCGTTCAATGCCCGGCTGAGCGCATCTTCCGAGTCGGCGCCGACGCTGTCGCCTGGGGTCTGCGGTGCCCCCACCTCGGTCGGTGCCGTGACGACGCGGCCGGTGCGTTCGGCCTCGACCCCGTCCATGACGCCGGCCAGCGCCGCCGCCAGCGGATCGTCGGCCGAGCCGCTGGTCACCACCCGCGGCGTCGAGCCGCCCTGCGACATGATGATGCCGCTGCCATCGGGCGACACGGTGGACAGGGCCAGCTCGGGCAGGTCCTTGTGGATCTCGGACATGACGGCCTGCCATATCTCGGCCGGAAGGCCGCCGCCGGTGACGCCCGACAGGGGCGTGTTGTCGTCATAACCCATCCAGACGCCGGTGACGTATTGCTCGGTGAAGCCCACGAACCAGGCGTCGCGATAGCTGCTGGTGGTGCCGGTCTTGCCCGCCGTTGGACGCGAACCCAAGCTGGCGCGGCGGCCGGTGCCGTCCTGAATGACCTTCTGCATCATGTAGATCAGCTGCCCCGCCGCGCGCTGGCTGATGACCCGCTGGCCCAGGCCGCCCGACTGACCCATCAGCGGGCGTTCATCGCCCTTCATGGTCAACTCGACCAGGCCGTAGGGCAGGACCGAGGTGCCGCCGTTCCGGATGCCCGCATAGGCGCCGGTCAGTTCCAGCAGCGTCGCCTCGGACGCGCCGAGGCCGAGCGACGGGCTGCGGGTCAGGTTGCTGACGATGCCGAAGTCATGGGCGATGCGGATCACCTCGTCCCGGCCCACGGCTTCCTGCAGGCGGATGGTGGCGGTGTTCAGCGACTGCGCCAGCGCGGTCGTCAGCGACACCGGCCCGCGATAGGTGCGGGTATAGTTCTGGGGCGACCAGTTCTTTCCGCCGGGGATGCGGATTGTCAGCGGCGCGTCCTGCACCTGGTCGCCGGGCCCATATCCCGCCTCCAGTGCGGCGGCGAAGACGAAGGGCTTGAAGCTGGACCCGGTCTGGCGCTTGGCCTGGGTCGCGCGGTTGAAGGCGCCGTTCACCGTCGTGTCGCGCCCGCCCAGCATGGCGCGCACGGCACCATCGGCCGACATGACGACGACCGCGGCCTCGACGTCCGAACCGTCCTTCAGCTTTTCGTCGAAAACCCGCTTCAGCGCGCGTTCGGCGGCGCGCTGGATGCCCTGGTCCAAGGTCGTCCTGATCGTGACGTCCTCGGTCGTTTCGCTGGTCAGGAAGCCGGGACCGGACTCCATCAGCCAGTCGGCGAAGTAGCCGCCGGCGCGTGCTGTGGCCGCCTGCGACAGGGTCGCGGGATTGGCGCGGCCCTCGGCGGTCTCGGCCGGAGTCAGATAGCCTTCCTCTCCCATCAGGCCCAGGATCACGTTGGCGCGTTCCTGGCTGCGCTGAAGGTTGGCGGTCGGCGCGTAATAGCTGGGCGCCCGCAGCAGGCCCGCCAGCATCGCCGATTCCTGCGCGTTCACCTGAGAAGCCGGCTTGTTGAAATACCGCTGGCTGGCGGCCTCGAATCCGCGCGCGCCGGCGCCCAGGTACGACCGGTTCATGTAGATGTTGAGGATGTCGTCCTTGCTGTACTTCGCCTCCATCGCGAAGGCATAGGGAACTTCCTTGATCTTGCGCCAGACGCCGCCGGACCGGCAATCGGCCTCGAACTCGGCCTCGTCGGCGAAACGGGTCGGGTCGAACGTGTCGCCCAGGCACAGCAGTTTCGCGACCTGCTGGGTGATGGTCGAACCGCCGTTGCCCTCCAGCGGGCCACGGCCGGCGGCAAGGTTGATGCGGATGGCGCTGGCGATGCCGCGCGGGCTGACGCCGAGATGGCGGAAAAAGCGCCGGTCCTCGGTCGAGATCACGGCCTCTTTCAGCACGGGCGCGATATCCTTGCTGCGCACGGCCCCGTAGGTTTCGCCCCGCCAGGCGAAGACGTTGCCGTCGTGGTCCAGCATGGTGACGCTTCCGCGCGCGCGACCATCGAACAGATCCTCGGCCTCGGGCAGGCTGACATAGAAATACGCCGTCGCCGCCCCGATGATCAGCGCCACCACCATGGCAAGCCGCCAGATCGATCCCCAGACGACCCTCCAGATCAGCGCGACGAAGCCAGCGATCCAGCCGAAGATGCCCACGCGACGCGGCTTGCGGTGCCGGCGGACCTTTCGCGGCTTTGTCGGCGTGGCCGGTGGCGTGCTGCGCTTGTCGGCAACAGGGCTTTTGCCCGTGCGGGGCGGGGTGCCGGTCGGTCTTTTCATGCGTCGGGTGCCTGCGTGACTGCCATGCCGGTTGATCCGGCCAGAATTGGGGCAACCCTACAGCAAGATGCGCCGCAGGGGAATTGGGGTGACCAATCCGTGATCCCGCGTCGGCGGCGCGTCGCGACCGGCGCTGCTGACCGCCTTGAGGGCAGGTTGCACAGGCTGCGGGCATCTCCGCGCGGCTTTCGCGCAAACGCTGCCTGTTTCGCTGGCCATGCCATCAGAATTAGCCCGTTCAGCGGGCAGTTCCGGATTCCGGCCTGTCGTTGCCCCTGCGCGACTTTGCCCGGCGGACGGAATTGCTGATGAAAGGGGCGACAACAGCCGGTCCGGCGGCTGTGGCTTGATGCGAGGTTTAGACACATGCAAAAGACCCTCCCGCTCATCGCGACGCTTGCGGCGCTGGCAGCGTTTCCCGCTGCCGCCCAGGACGCCGCGGCGCCCGCGGAGGCGGCCGCCGCGGTCAGCGCGGACGTCGCTTATATCTTCAACACGCTTCTGTTCCTGATTGGCGGCTTCCTGGTCATGTGGATGGCAGCGGGCTTTGCCATGCTGGAAGCGGGGCTAGTCCGGTCGAAGAACGTCACCACGCAGCTGTTCAAGAACATCTCGCTGTTCGCGATCGCGGGCATCATGTACTGGCTGATCGGCTATAACCTGATGTATCCGTCCGACTGGACCGTGACCGGCTATATCGGCGAACTGTTCAGCCCCAAGGCCATCGACCCTGTCGGCGCCGGTGTCGCCGCTGACGGTTATTCGGCCGGATCAGACTTCTTCTTCCAGCTGATGTTCTGCGCCACCACCGCATCCATCGTGTCGGGCACCCTGGCCGAGCGCGTAAAGCTGTGGCCGTTCCTGATCTTCACGGTCATCCTGACCGCCTTGATTTATCCCATCGAGGCCAGCTGGCAGTGGGGCGGCGGCTTCCTGTCGGAAATGGGTTTTTCGGACTTCGCAGGCTCGACCCTGGTTCATGCGGCGGGCGGTTTCGCGGCGCTGGCGGGGGCTATGGTGCTGGGTGCACGGACGGGCAAGTACCGCGCCGACGGCCGAATGCAGCCGATGCCGGGCTCGAACCTGGCGCTGGCGACGCTTGGGACGTTCATCCTGTGGCTGGGCTGGTTCGGCTTCAACGGCGCGTCGCAGTTGGCCATCGGGTCGGTCAATGACGCGGCCGATGTCAGCCGGATCTTCGTGAATACTAATATGGCGGCTTCGGCCGGCGCGGTCGCGGCGATCATCGTGACGCAGCTGGTTTACGGCAAGATCGACCTGACGATGGTCCTGAACGGCGCGCTGGCGGGCCTTGTGTCCATCACGGCCGAGCCCCTGACCCCCTCGATCTTCGCGGCGATCCTGATCGGCGGCCTTGGCGGCGCAATCGCGGTCTTCGTGGTGCCGATGCTGGACCGCATGAAGATCGACGACGTGGTGGGCGCCATCCCGGTGCACCTGGTCGCGGGGATCTGGGGAACGATGATCGTTCCGGCCACCAATGACGGCACCAGCTTCGTGACGCAGTTCATCGGCATCCTTTGCATCGGCGGCTTCGTCTTCGTCGTCAGCTTCGCCGTCTGGTCGATCCTGAAGGCGACGATGGGCATCCGCGTCAGCCAGGAAGCCGAGATCAGCGGCCTCGACATCTCGGAGATGGGCATGGAGGCCTATCCCGACTTCGTCCAGGCCAAATAATCCAAGGCCTCTTCCCGGAGAGGGGGCGGGTCGCGCAAGCGGCTCGCCCTTTCCCGTTCCGGAATGGGGTGCAACCAAGAAGACGGGAAGTGTCAGGCGACGCGGCTGACCACGAAATCCGCAAGGTCCGACAGCATCTCGCGGATCGGATGCGCCGGCAGGGCAGTCAGCGCGGCCTTGGCGCGCGCCGCATGGGCCAGCGCGTCGCGGCGCGCGGCTTCCATCGCGCCGTGGCGGGCCAGCAGGCTCAGCGCGTGGTCCAGGTCGCCGTCGCGCTGGTCACCGGCCTCGATGGTGCGCGACCAGAAGGCGCGCTCCTCGGCATCGGCCTTGGCGACGGCCTTGATGACGGGCAGGGTCAGTTTGCGTTCGCGGAAGTCGTCGCCGACGTTCTTGCCGATCATCTCGGTCGCGCCGCCGTAGTCCAGCAGGTCGTCGACGATCTGGAAGCTGATCCCCAGGGCGTCGCCGTAATCGAACAGCGCCTGCACCTGGTCGTCGGACGCGCCCGCGATGACGCCGCCGACTTCGGTCGCGGCGGAAAACAGCGCCGCCGTCTTGCCGCGCACGACCTGCAGATAGATCGCCTCGTCCGTGGCAAGGTCCTGGGCCGCGGTCAGCTGCAGCACCTCGCCCTCGGCAATGGTGGCGCTGGCGTTGGAAAGAATTTCCAGCGTGCGCATGTTGCCGGGTTCGACCATCAGCTGGAAGCTGCGCGCGAACAGGTAATCCCCGACCAGCACGCTGGACTTGTTGTCCCACAGCAGGTTTGCCGTCGGACGCCCGCGCCGCTGGCGGCTTTCGTCCACGACATCGTCATGCAGCAGGGTGGCGGTGTGGATGAATTCCACCGTGGCGGCCAGGTGGATGTGATGCGGCCCCGGATAGCCCAGCAGCTTGGCGGCGGCCAAGGTCAGCATCGGGCGCAGGCGCTTGCCGCCGGCCTCGATCAGATGGGCGGTCACCTCGGGGATGCGGGGGGCGTGGCGGCTGGCCATCCGGTCGCGGATCAGCGCGTTCACCGCCTCCATCTCGGCGCCAAGGGCGTCGGAGAGAAGATCCAGCGGTTTGCGGACGTTTTCCTGCACAGTCATAGCCTACCCCGTGTCTGCGACATCGCATTGCCACGGGATCGACAAAATCGCAACCGCCGCTTAACGTCGCGTCCATGAAAGAGCTTTTCCGCAGCAACGACCCCGTGCGCATGTCCGCCGCCACCAGCCTGCTGGAGGGCGAGGGGATCGCCACCTTTCCCATGGATCAGCACATGAGCGTGCTGGAAGGGTCCATCGGCGTGCTGCCGGCGCGGCTGATGGTCGCGGACCGCGACGAATTCATGGCCCGCGCCATCCTGCGCGACGCCGGGCTGGATGACTGAGACCCGCATCGACGGCTTTCTGGACGGCCGGTTGCGGATCGCCCAGCCCGCGCGCGGGTACCGGTCGGGCGCGGATGCGGTGATGCTGGCGGCCGCCTGCCCGGCGCGTCCGGGGCAGTCGGTGCTGGAGCTGGGCTGCGGGGCAGGGGTGGCCAGTCTCTGCCTCGGCTGGCGCGTGCCGGGCCTGACCCTGACGGGGCTGGAGCGGCAGGCGGACTACGCAGCGCTTGCGGCGGACAACGCGACCGCCAACGGCATCGCGCTGGAGGTGCTGCTGGGCGATCTGGCCGGGCCGCCGCCGGCGCTGCGGGACAGCGCCTTCGACCACGTCATGATGAACCCGCCGTATTTCCTGGCCGGCACCGCCGCGTCGGACCGGGGGCGGGCCGAGGCGCGACAAGAAGAAACGCCCTTGGCTGCCTGGATCGATGCGGGCCTGCGCCGCCTGCGGCCCGGCGGCTGGCTGACGCTGATCCAGCGGGCCGACCGGATGGACGCGGTCATCCGCGCCTTGGGCAGCCGCGCCGGTGCGCTGTCAATCCTGCCGGTTGCCGCCCGCCACGACCACCCGGCGGGACGGGTGATGATCGTCGCGCGCAAGGGTTCGCGCAGCCCGATGCGGCTTCTGGCACCCTTCGTGATGCATGCAGAGCGGGCTCATCTGCGCGACGGCGAGGATCTGACCCCCGGCGCCGCCGACGTTCTGCGCAACGGAGCGCCGATCGAAATGACACATGCGAAAGTCTCGTGACAGAATCACAATCCTATGCTGCACTCCCAATGTTCGACACAACTATACAGGAGGATGCGATGTCGGTTGCTTCCCACGTCGAGGAGCTTCGCAAGAAACACCAGAACCTGTCAGATGCCGTTGAAAGGGCGCACCGAACCCCCAGTGCCAGCGATCACGAGATAACGGAAATGAAGCGCGAAAAACTTCGCCTGAAGGAACAGATCAGCCGGCTTGCCCACTGATGTCGTCCAAACCATGACATTTGCATGAAAACGGCCCGCGTGGATCGCGCGGGCCGTTCGATGTTGGGCCAGTCAGACGAAGAACTGGCCGCCATTCGCGCTGAGGGTCGATCCGGTGATGAAGCCCGCATCCTCGGCCGCAAGGAACACCACGGCGCGGGCGATCTCCTCGGGCTCGCCAAGGCGACCAACGGGGATCTGCGGGATGATACGCTCGTTCAGCACCTTCTCGTCGATGGCGCGCACCATCTCGGTCCCGATATAGCCGGGGCAGATGGCGTTGACGGTGATGCCGGCCCGCGCGCCTTCCTGCGCCAGGGCCTTGGTGAAGCCCAGGTCGCCCGCCTTGGCGGCGGAATAGTTCGCCTGGCCCGCCTGGCCCTTCTGCCCGTTGATCGAACTGATGTTGACGACCCGCCCGAACTTGCGGTCGCGCATGCCCGACCAGACGGCGTGAGTCATGTTGAACAGGCCAGTCAGGTTGGTGTCGATGACCTCTTTCCACTGCTGCGGCGTCATCTTGTGGAACATGGCGTCGCGGGTGATGCCCGCGTTGTTGACAAGAACCGCGACCGGACCCAGGTCCGCTTCGACCTGCGCCACGCCGCTGGCACAGGCATCGTAGTCGGCCACAGACCATTTGTAGGTCTTGATCCCGGTTTCGTCGGAAAAGGCACGAGCGGCGTCATCATTGCCGGCGTAGTTCGCGGCGACAGTGTATCCTGCCTGCTGCAGCGCCTTGGAAATGGCGGCGCCGATCCCCCGCGACCCTCCGGTGACGAGTGCGACCTTGGACATGTTTCCCCCCTTTGAAGATCAACGTTCGAAATCTTGCTAACGAAACGAATACAGCCGCGCAACAAAATTGCGCGGCTGATCGCCCTTAGCGTTCAAGGCACATGGCGACGCCCATGCCGCCACCGATGCACAAGGTGGCAAGACCCTTCTTCGCGTCGCGGCGCTTCATCTCGAACAGCAGCGTGTTCAGGACGCGGGCGCCCGAGGCGCCGATCGGGTGGCCGATGGCGATGGCGCCGCCGTTCACGTTCACGATCGACGGGTCCCAGCCCATGTCCTTGTTCACGGCGCAGGCCTGGGCGGCAAAGGCCTCGTTCGCCTCGACCAGATCCAGGTCGCCGACGGACCAACCGGCCTTTTCCAGCGCCTTGCGGCTGGCCGGGATGGGTCCGGTGCCCATGATCGCGGGGTCCAGACCCGCAGTGGCATAGCTGGCGATGCGCGCGAGCGGCGTCAGGCCGCGGCGGCTGGCCTCCTCCTCGGTCATGACCATGACGGCGGCCGCGCCGTCGTTCAGCCCCGAGGCGTTCGCCGCGGTGACCGAGCCGTCCTTGGTGAAGGCCGGGCGCAGCTTCTGCATCGCGTCCAGCGTAGCGCCGTGGCGGATGTATTCGTCCTTGTCGACGACCGTGTCGCCCTTGCGGGTCTTGACGGTGTAGGCCACGATCTCGTCGTCGAAGCGACCTTCCTTCTGCGCGGCCTCGGCCTTGTTCTGGCTGGCCACCGCGAACTCGTCCTGCTGGTCGCGGCTGATCGTCCACTTCTCGGCGACGTTCTCGGCCGTCTGGCCCATGTGGTAGTTGTTGAACGCGTCCCACAGACCGTCGCGGATCATGGTATCGACCATCTGCATGTCGCCCATCTTGTGGCCCGCGCGCAGATAGGCCGCGTGCATCGCCAGCGACATGCTTTCCTGGCCACCGGCCATGATCACGCGGGCGTCGCCCAGGATCACCTGCTGGGCCGCCAGCGCCACGGCACGCAGACCCGATCCGCAGACCTGATTGATGCCCCAGGCCGCTGATTCCTGCGGCAGGCCGGCCTTGATATGCGCCTGGCGCGCCGGGTTCTGGCCCTGGCCCGCCGTCAGGACCTGACCCAGGATCGTCTCGTCGACCTCGGCCGCGTCGACGCCCGACCGGGCCAGCACTTCCTTCAGAACGGCGGCGCCGAGGTCATGTGCCGGAATATTGGCGAAGGACCCGAGGAAACTTCCTACGGGTGTCCGGGCGGCAGAGACAATAACGGCTTTGGTCATGGCGGGCTCCTTCCCATCACTGCCGGCGGGCCGGCGAATCCGGTTCAGGATGCGCGTTCACGACGTGGCGTCAAGAAGATCACCGTGACAATTGGACAAAGTGGTCAGGACACGATCAGCGCGTCGCCAGCGACGGCGGGGACTTCCAGGGCGGCGCGATGGTCGGCGCACCGAAGTAGTAGCCCTGCAGGCAGTCGATGCCGATATCGATCAGGAAGCTTGCATCCTCGGCCGTTTCGACGGATTCAGCGACCGTGAACATGTCGAAATGGTGCGCGATGGACTGCAGCGCGCGGGTCAGCACCTGGTTGTCCGGGTTGGCCGAGATCTGGCGGATGAATTGCCCGTCGATCTTGATCATGTCGAAGCAGAAGTCGCGCAGATAGCGGAACGAGGTATAGCCCGCCCCGAAATCGTCCAGCGCCAGGCTGATGCCATATCCCTGCACTTCGGCCATGAAGCCCTGAACCTCTTGCGGCATGCCCATGGCCGAACTTTCGGTGATTTCCAGGATCAGACGCTCGGCCGCCATCGGGTCTTCCGAAACGCTGCGCCGCAGGGTGTTGATCCAGTCGGGATAGTTGATCGAGCGGGCGGACATGTTGATCGACAGGCGCAGCGACAGATCCTCGGCCAGGGTCTGCAGGCCGAGGGACAGCGACAGGCAGTCGATCTTGCGGCCAAGCTCGGTCTTTTCCGCCTGCGGCATGAAGTCGCGCAGCGGCACCAGCCGCCCGGTGTCGTCGATGATGCGGATCAGCCCTTCATAGAACGCGGCGGTCTTGGTGCGGCCCGATTGCACGATCGGCTGGAAGGCCAGGACCGCGCTGGCGCGTTCCACCGCCGCAGTGACCGCCGACATGGTGATCCGGTCCTGAAAGCGGATCGCATCTTCCAGGGGCGAACTGTTTTCCACGATTCTGTCGCTCACGGCGCGCCTCTCTATTCTCGGCCTGCTTGAAGTCTGGCCATCATGGCTTAACCTGCCGTGAAACGGGATCTGATTTTCAACTCAGGGTTAACGAATGATCCAGCGATGCACTTGGTGCGGCAGCGACCCGCTGTACCAGGATTATCACGACACCGAATGGGGGGTGCCGGAACGCGACCCTCGGGCGCTTTGGGAAAAGCTGGTGCTGGACGGCTTCCAGGCAGGCCTGTCGTGGATCACCATCCTGCGCAAGCGCGACGCGTTCCGCGAGGAATTCGACGGCTTCGAACCGGTGCGCGTGGCGACCTGGGATGCGGCGCGGATCGACCGGGCGCTGCGCAATCCCGGCATCGTCCGCCATCGCGGCAAGATCGAGGCGACCGTCCGCGGCGCCCAGGCCTATCTGGACATCGAGGCGACCGAGGGATTCTCGCCGTGGCTGTGGTCCTTCGTGGGCGGCCAGCCGATCCTGAACGGCTGGCCCGACACGGCGTCGGTGCCGACCCAGACCGCGCAGTCTCAGGCCATGTCGAAGGCACTGAAGAAGCGGGGCTTCAACTTCTGCGGGCCGGTCATCATCTATGCCTTCATGCAGGCCACCGGAATGGTCAACGACCACCTGACGACCTGCCACCGGCACGGCGCCCTTACGGCGCCATCAGCTGCGTGATCAGCGTCTTTGCCGCATCGGAATCCCATTCGGCGTCGCCAAGGTAGCGTGCGACCTCATTCCCGTCGCGGTCGATCAGCACGGTCACCGGCAGGCCCACGACGCCCATGTCGCGGGCGACCTGCTGGCGCGGGTCCAGAAGCACCGGCAGGTTTTCCACGCCGACCTCCTTGAAGAAGTCGTCGATGCGCTCGGGCGAGTTGCGGCCGGTGGCGATGGTGACAACCTCGAAGTCGTCGCCGCCCATCTCGGCCTGCAGGCGGTCCAGCGCCGGCATCTCCTCGCGGCAGGGGGCGCACCAGGTGGCCCAGAAGTTCAGCAGGACGACCTTGCCTTTCCAGTCGGCCAGGGTGTGCGTGCCGCCGTCTGGATCGGTGAATTCGGTTTCCGACAGGGGCGCGGGATCGTCGGCGACGACCAGCTTTCCCAGCCCTCCGTCCCGGGCCGCCTGCCAGTCGGGCTGGGCCGCGAAGGCGGTGTTTGCACCGATGATAAGGGCCGTATAAAGCAGGGCGGAACGCAGCATGAGACCTCCGAGGGACGTACCTGATGACCGACCGGCCAGAAACCTCCGCCAACAGCATGTGGGGCGGGCGCTTCGCCGCCGGACCCGACGCGATCATGGAGGCGATC
Source organism: Paracoccus beibuensis (assembly GCF_026162625.1). Lineage (GTDB taxonomy): Bacteria > Pseudomonadota > Alphaproteobacteria > Rhodobacterales > Rhodobacteraceae > Paracoccus > Paracoccus beibuensis. Next base: position 155,271 of record NZ_JAOTBD010000005.1, read on the forward strand.
AACGCCTCGATCGGCTTCGACCGGCGGCTTTATGCCCAGGACATCCGGGGCAGCCGGGCCCATGCCGCCATGCTGGCGGCCACGGGCATCATCAGCGATAGCGATGCGAAGGCGATCGGGGAAGGCCTGCTCACCGTCTTGTCAGAGATCGAGGCCGGAGATTTTCCGTTCAAGACCGCGCTGGAGGACATCCACATGAACGTGGAGGCGCGCCTGAAGGAGATCATCGGCGAACCCGCGGGACGCCTGCACACCGGCCGGTCCAGGAACGATCAGGTGGCGACGGATTTCCGCCTGTGGGTGCGCGACCAGTGCGACGCGGCCATCGACGGGCTGACCGCGCTGATCCGCGCGGCCCTTGGCCAGGCCGAGGCGGGGGCGGATTGGGTCATGCCGGGCTTCACCCACCTGCAGACCGCGCAGCCGGTGACCTGGGGCCACCACATGATGGCCTATGTCGAGATGTTCGGCCGCGACCTGTCGCGGTTTCAGGACGCCCGCAAGCGGATGAACGAATCGCCCTTGGGTGCTGCGGCACTTGCCGGGACCGGCTATCCGATCGATCGTGACATGACCGCGAAGGCGCTGGATTTCGAGCGCCCCATGGCCAACAGCCTGGATGCCGTCAGCGACCGCGATTTCGCGCTGGAGTTCCTGTCCGCGGCCTCGATCTGCGCCGTCCACCTGTCGCGCCTGGCCGAGGAACTGGTGATCTGGTCGTCCGCGCAGTTCCGCTTCGTGTCGATGTCGGACAAGTGGTCCACCGGGTCGTCGATCATGCCGCAAAAGCGCAACCCCGACGCGGCTGAACTGATCCGTGCCAAGATCGGGCGCATCCTGGGCGCGACGGTGGCGCTGTTCACGGTGATGAAGGGCCTGCCCCTGGCCTATTCCAAGGACATGCAGGAGGACAAGGAGCAGGTCTTCGACGCCGCCGACAGCCTGATGCTGGCCCTGGCCGCGATGTCGGGGATGCTGTCGGACCTGACGGCCAACCGCGACCGGCTGGAGGTTGCGGCCAGCACGGGCTTTTCTACCGCCACCGACCTGGCCGACTGGCTGGTGCGCGAATTGGGCCTGCCGTTCCGCGACGCCCATCACGTCACCGGGTCGCTGGTGGCCCTGGCCGAAGGCCGGGGCATCGACCTGCCGGACCTGACGCTGGAGGACATGCGGTCGGTCCATGACGGGATCACGCAGGATGTCTTCACCGTGCTGGGCGTGCACAACTCCGTCGCTTCGCGCCAAAGCTATGGCGGCACGGCGCCCGCGCAGGTGCGCGCGCAGATCACCCGCTGGAAGGAGAAACTGGCATGAGAAACACCCTGATCATCGTCGTCGTGCTGGTCGTGCTTCTGGCCGTCCTGGCAGGGTGCGGCGTCGACGGCGCACCCCAACGCCCGGTCGAGGAGCCGTTGCAGCAGAAGGTCGGCGTCACCGTCAGCGGCGACGCGACCGTCGGTGTCGTGGCCGAACTGTAGATGGACCATTTCCTCTATAAAGATGGGCATCTGCATGCCGAGGACGTACCGCTGTCGCGCATCGCGGCAGAGGTCGGCACGCCTGTCTATGTCTATTCGGCGGCGACCCTGAAACGGCATTTCGGCCTGTTCCGGCAGGCGCTGGACTGGACGGATCACCTCGTCTGCTTTGCGGTCAAGTCGAACAGCAACCTGGCCGTGCTGAAGCTGATGGGTGATCTGGGTGCGGGGATGGATGTCGTCTCGGGCGGCGAATATGCGCGCGCTAAGGCGGCGGGCGTGCCGGGAGAGCGGATCGTGTTTTCCGGCGTCGGAAAGACGGCGCCCGAAATGCGCATGGCGATCGAGGGTGGCATCCGCCAGTTCAACATCGAGAGCGAGCCCGAGATGCGCGCCTTGTCGGCTCTGGCTGCCGGCATGGGCGCCAGCGTGCCCGTGGCCATCCGCGTGAACCCCGACGTGGACGCCAAGACGCACGAGAAGATCGCCACCGGGAAGTCCGAGAACAAGTTCGGCATCCCGATATCCCGCGCCATCGAGGTCTATGCCGAGGCGGCATCACTGCCGGGCCTTCAGGTCGTCGGGATCGACGTCCATATCGGCAGCCAACTGACCGACCTGAAGCCGTTCCGCGCCGCCTATGTCAAGGTCGCCGACCTGACCAGGGCGCTGCGGGCCGAAGGGCACCAGATCACGCGGCTGGACCTGGGCGGCGGCCTGGGCATCCCCTATCGCCGCGACAACAACTCGCCGCCGCTGCCCATCGAATACGGAGAGGTCATCCGCGAGGCGGTGGGCGATCTGGGCTGCGAGATCGAGATCGAGCCCGGCCGCAACATCGTCGGCAATGCCGGGGTGCTGTTGTCCCAGGTCATCTACGTCAAGAAAGGTGAGGATCGCGACTTCCTGATCGTGGATGCGGCCATGAACGACCTGCTGCGCCCCGCGATGTACGGCGCGCATCACGACATCGTTCCGGTGGTCGAACCTGATCTGGGTGCCGGCGTGCATCCCTATGACGTGGTGGGCCCGATCTGTGAATCGGGCGACACGTTCCAGAAAGCCGCGGAACTGCCCGAAATTGCGGCGGGCGGGCTGATCGCCTTCCGCTCGGCCGGGGCCTATGGTGCCGTAATGGCATCGGAATACAATTCCCGGCCGCTGGTGCCCGAGGTTCTGGTGCAGGGCGATCACTTCGCCGTCATCAGGCCGCGTCCGACGTATGAGGAGATGCTAGGGCGCGATAGCATCCCGGAATGGCTTTGATCGGGCGTCAGCATCTGACCGACAGGCCGGGGGTCGTCAGCCTCCGGAGCCCTGAAGGCGTTTCCGACATCACGATGCCGCGCGTCACCCGCGCCCTGCGCCTGACCCGCTGGGGCATGGCGTGGGAACGGGCGGCGCGCGCCTTCTGGCCGCTGGTCACTCTGCTTGCGGTGGGTTTCGCGGCGCTGGCCCTTGGGGCGGTGTCGGCCGCGCCGGGTGCCGTTCTGCCCTGGCTGGCGGGGCTGTGGCTGCTGGCCGTGGTGATCGCCGCAGGCTGGGGCGGCTGGCGGTTCCGGCGCGTGCGCCCGTCCGAGGCGCTGGAGCGGCTGGACCGCACGCTGCCGGGGCGACCACTGAGCGCGCTGCGGGACCGGGCGGCCATTGGCGGCGAAGGCGCGCTGTGGCAGGCGCACCTGGCGCAGATGCAGGACGCGGCGCTGGCGGCGCGGGCGGTGCGGCCCGACGCGGATCTGGCGCGACGCGACCCTTATGCGCTGCGGCTGGCCGGCATGGTGGCGCTGGTGATGGCGCTGATCTTCGGCGGCGCGGGCCAGATGGGACAGGGCGTCCGCGCCATCGCGGCGACGATGACGCCTCCGGGCGCTGGCGTGGCCGTGCCTTCGGGCCCTGCGTGGGAGGGGTGGGCAGAACCCCCAGCCTATACGCGACGGCCGACGATCTATCTGAACGCGCTGGCCGATGGCGAGGTGCTGGAACTGCCAAAGGGCAGCGCCGTCAGCTTCCGGCTCTATGGCGGCGACGCCGAGGTGGTGCAGGACATCGGCTCTCCGACGGGCCGGGATGTCACCGCGCCCGCCTTCACCGCCGAGCAGACGGGCGTGATCGAGGTCGCGGGCCGCCGCTTCGACGTGACGGTGTTGCCCGACGCCGCGCCGGTGATCCGCGCGGGTGCGGCCCCGACACGCCGGGCCGATGGGCGGATGATCCAGGACTTCAGCGCGGTCGACGATCACGGCGTGGTCGGGGCCGAGGCCGTGATCGCGCTGGACATGCCGGCCATGGACCGCCGCTTTGGGCTTGCGGTCGAGCCCGAGCCGCGCGAGCAGGTGGAGTTGCCCTTGCCCCTGCCACGGGGCGCGCGCCAGGAGGTGCAGGGACAACTGGCCGAGGATCTCTCGCGCCATCCATGGGCGAACCTGCCGGTGCGCCTGACGCTGCGGGCCGAGGACGGGATCGAGCAGGTCGGCCGGTCGGACCCGATGTCGGTGATCCTGCCCGGCCGGCGGTTCTTCGACCCGATGGCCGCCGCGCTGATCGAACTGCGCCGCGACCTGCTGTGGTCGCGCGAAAATGCGGGCCGCAGCGCCGAGATCCTCCGCGCCGTCACATGGCAGCCAGAAGGGTTCGTCGAGGATGACCTCTATACGCAGCTGCGCGGCGCGGTCGGCGTGCTGGAAGGCGACGACGTCACCACCGAGGCCCGCGACCGACTGGCCGAGGCGCTGTGGGAGGCGGCGGTCCAGCTGGAGGATGGCGGCCTTCAGGACGCGCTGGAGCAGATGCGCCAGGCGCAGGAGCGCCTGTCCGAGGCGATCCGCAACGGCGCCAGCCCCGACGAGATCCAGCGCCTGATGGCCGAGCTGCGCGAGGCGACCGACGCCTATACCCAGATGCTGGCCGAGCAGAGCGAGGATCAGAACCAGGCCGACAGCCCCGATCGCGGCCAGCAGGGCCAGCAGATCACCGGCGATCAGATCCAGGAGATGATGGACGCGATCCAGCGCCTGATGAACGAGGGCCGCATGGCCGAAGCCGAGGCCTTGCTGGAGCAGTTCAACCGGATGATGGAGAACCTGCAGGTCCAGCAGGGACAGGGCGAAGGGCAGGAGGGCGGCCAGGGCAGCCAGCCGATGAACCGCTTGGCCGACACGCTGCGCGAGCAGCAGCGCCTGTCGGACGAGGCCTTCCGCGACATGCAGCGCCAGTTCGGCCAAAACCAGCGCCAGCAAGGGCAAGACCAGCGGGGCGAAGGCCAGCAGGGCGACGGACAGGAGGGCCAGAGCCTGGCCGACCGGCAGCGCGCGCTGCGCGACGAGCTTGAGCAGCAGCAGGGGCTGATGCCGGGGCAGGGCTCGCCCGAGGGGGATGCGGCGCGGCGGCAGTTGGATGAGGCCGGGCGCGCGATGGAGGATGCCGAACGGGCGCTGCGCGAGGGCGATGCCGGGCAGGCCCTGCAGCGCCAGGCGGACGCGATCCAGTCGATGCGCGAGGGCATGCGCTCTCTGGGCGAGATGATGGCCGACGAGGCCCAGCAGGGGCAGGAAGGCCAGCAGCCGGGCCAAGGCCAGCAGCCTGGCAACCAGCCGGGCCAGAGCGCGCAGGGCGGCCAAAGCCAGCAGCCCTATCAGGGGCGCCCGATCGTCGACCCGCTTGGGCGGGAAAGCGGTGGCGGCGGCAACGTGATCACCAATGGCGATCCGCTGGCCGAGGGGCGCGATCCCGCGCAGCGGGCGCGGGATCTTCTGGACGAGATCCGGCGCCGCAGCGGTCAGCAGGGCCGCCCCGAGGACGAGCGCGACTATCTGGGGCGGCTGCTGGACCGGTTCTAAGGCTCAGCCGCGCAGGCGTGCGGCCTGGCTGTCCAGCCACAGCCGGATGCGGTCCATGCCTTCGCGCAGGTCGGCCAGGCGCTCGCCGATGGCACCCTGCCCGTCAAGCTGGGGCGCCAGAAGATAGATCGCGAGGCAGGCAACCGCCAGCATGACCATCAGCCCGAAGCCCAGGGCATAGCGCCCCGGGCGTCGGCCGATCGATTCGCGGGACATGGTGCCGGGCTGGTGCGGCCTGGGCGCAGGTCGGGACACTGGCTGGTGCCGGAGCACCACGGGCGAGGCGTTGGCGGCCGGCGTCAACGGCACCTGCGGCTGCGGGTTGGCCGTCACCGCGCGGGTGGCGCCGGCCGGGACCACCACCGTCGTCGCGGGCCAGTCGGGTTCGGGCTGCGAAACCGCTGCGGGCTGGGGCATGGATTCCTCTCCGGCGCGCAGGCGGCGTTCGTGTTCGACCTCTTCGCGCAGGATATCCAGCACTTCCGGGGCCAGACGGCGGCTGGCGGGCGGGATGGCCGGCTGGGGGACGGCTGGCTGCGGGTCGGGGGCCTTCCCGGCCAGCGTATAGGACGTCAGGTTCAGCGGCTCGGCCACGTCGGCGCGCTTCGCCTGCCACACAAGGCCGCAGCGGCTGCATTCGACCTCTCGGCCTGCGGGGGGAAGGGCGGCGAAGGGCAGAACGTATTCGGCCTTGCAGCCCGGACAGATCAAGTTGATTTCAGCCATGCCACCCTCGTAATCGCCTTGTGGCTGTTCTATCAAGCGCAGGTCCGGCTTCCAAGTCGCGCCGGGCGCGAGGTCCGCGCCAGACGGGCCGTAACGGAAATGAGGTGGCGCTTGATCGAGATGCGGGATGTCGGTTTCGGCTATCACGGCGGGGCCGAGCTGTTGTCGGGCATGACGCTGAGCCTGCAACCGGGCATGTTCCACTTCCTGACGGGGCCGTCGGGATCGGGCAAGACCACGCTGTTGCGGCTGTGCTACGCCGATCTTCTGCCCACCGCGGGCCGGATGACCGCCTTCGGCCACGAGCTTCGGGATCTTTCGCGCGACGACATTGCGGACCTGCGCCGCCAGGTCGGCGTGGTGCACCAGGACCCGCAGTTTTTGGAACACCTGGCGGTTGCGGAAAACGTCGCGCTGCCGCTGACCGTTGCCGGAGAGCCGGTGGACATGGAGGCGCTGCGCGACCTTCTGGGCTGGGTGCAGCTGGCGCCGCAGGCTCGGGCGCTGCCGCCGTCGCTTTCGGGCGGAGAACGCCAGCGGGCGGCCCTGGCGCGCGCCGTGATCCTGTCGCCCGACCTGGTGCTGGCGGACGAACCGACCGGCAACCTGGACTGGGAGATGTCGATGCGGCTGATGCAGCTGCTGATCGAGCTGAACAAGTCGGGCAAGACGGTGCTGGTCGCGACCCATGACCTGAACCTGATCCGCGCCACCAAGGCGCAGGTCACGGCGCGGGTGCTGCGGATCTCGGGCGGCAGTCTGCATCTGGCAGGGGCGGATCTGTGATGCGGCGGGATCTTCGGGGACTGAACCTGGTGGCCCTGTGGCGCGGCCTGATCGGCGGCGACGGCGGCAAGGGCGACCGGATCGTACCGCCGACCGGCTTCACGGCGCAGCTGACGCTGTTCTCGGCCGGGGCGATGGCCTTCCTGGCGGTCTTTGCGCTGGCCCTGGCGCTGGCGACGGGGCGGCTGGCCGACCGTTGGTCCGACGCCCTGGCGGGCAGCGTGACCGTCCGCGTCAGCGCCCCCGTGACCGAGCAGGAGGCGCAGGTGCAGACGGCGCTGTCGATCCTCCAGACGACGCCCGGCGCCGGAGAGCCGCGCCTGCTGCCGCCGGAGGAGATGGCCCAGCTGCTGGAACCCTGGTTCGGGCCCGACATGCCGGTCGATGCCCTGCCGGTGCCGGCGCTGATCGACGTGCCGGTCACGGGCGACGACTTCGACGCCGAGGGCCTGCGCCTGCGGCTGGAGGCCGAGGCCCCGGGCGCGGTGCTTGACGACCATACCGAATGGCGCCGGCCCCTTGTCTCGGCCGCGAACCGGCTGCGGATGCTGGGCATCGTGTCGCTGGTGCTGATCGCGGCCGCCTCGGCCGCGATGATAACGCTGGCGGCCAAGGCGGCGCTGGCGGCCAACGGGCAGGTGATCCGCGTGATGCGTCTGATCGGGGCGCGGGACCTGACCATCGCCAACGCCTTCGTGCGCCGCTTCACCCGCCGCGCGGCGGTCGGATCGGCTGCGGGAACGGTCCTGGGGATGCTGGCTGTCGCGATCCTGCCGGACGCCAGCGCGGCAGGCGGCTTCCTGACCGGCCTGGGGTTTCAGGGTTGGGGCTGGCTGATGCCGCTGTCGATCCCGCTGATCGCCGCCGCCGTCGGCTTCTTCGCAACCCGTTGGGCGGCGCTGAAGATGCTGGGGGCTGTCCGATGAACCGCGACCGCGCCAAGCCCGGTCCGCTGACGGCGTGGCAATATGTGCAGAACGTCCTCTTCTATGTCCATGTCGCGCTGGCGACCACCGTCATCGGGCTGGCCGGCCTGCCGGCGCTGCGGCGGGGTCGGGCGGGGGCCAATTCCGTGGCCACCCGCTGGATCGCCTACATGGTCTGGGCGGCACGGCTGCACCTGGGCCTGACCTGCGAGATCAGGGGCACGCCGCCCACCGACGACTGCATCGTCGCCGCCAAGCACCAAAGCTTCTGGGATATCCTGATCATCGCCCATGCCGTCCCCCGCCGCGCCTTCATCATGAAGCGAGAGGTGATGGGCGTGCCGGTCATGGGCTGGTACGCCTGGAAGACCGGCTGCATTCCCATCGACCGTACGCGGGGGCGGGACGCGATGGCCGCCATCTCTCACCAGATCAACCAGCGCATGTCGGGCGAGGGGTTGGGCCAGCTGATCATCTATCCCGAAGGAACGCGCACGCTGCCGGGGCAGCGCAAGTCATACAAGCAGGGCGTGGCGACGATCCGGCTGGGGACCGGGCTGCCGGTCGTGCCGGTGGCGGTCAACACGGGCATGTTCTGGCCGCGCAGCGGATGGGGCATCCGTCCCGGCCGCGCCGTGGTCGAGTTCCTGCCCACCATCGGCCCGCAGATCCCGGCGGAGGGCTTCCTGCCGCGACTGGCAGCCGAGATCGAGACCCATTCCGACCGCCTGATGGCCGAGGCCGGGCTGGACATCCCGGTCCGGGCGGCGGATCTTGCGCCGCCCGAGATGGTAGATCACCGCAGCTCGTAATGGCGCGGGACATGCGGCTCCACCGGCGGCAGGCCGATGTCGCGCCGCATGTGCGGGGACAGGTGGTAAGGGTCCGGCGGCCGGGGCCGCCTGCGCCGTGGCAGCAGCAGCGCCCGGACAAGGGCCCATAGGACCGCCGTCGCGCCATGACGGCGGATCAGGCGGTGCAGGGTGGGGTGCAGGCTGTTGGCCTGCGGATGCAGTTCGGCAATCATCGTTGCTCTCCGGCTGACCTCCATGGCGGGATCATGTGCGGTCGGTTGGGTCGGTCTTGGAAAATGACGACATGCGGACGGGCCGCGCGAACGCGGTCGGTCGGGATCAGGTCGTCGGTGGGGGCCCGTTCAGGCGGTCAGCGGCGATCCATTCGTCGCTGCATGCCAGCCATCGTGGCGAAGGTGGTGTCCGATATGTTCATGCGGCCCCTCCTTCCTGCTGATGGTTGCGGGCAGGGTGGAGGCTGCCCGGCGTCTGCAGTTCGCGCAAGCGCGCAAACATGGACAGCCGCCCGTTTCGGGGCGGCTGTGGCAGGGCGGTCACAGTGTCGTGTTCAGGCGGCCAGCGACTTGGACCCCATCGCCAGGAACTTGGCGCGTCGGTCCCTGGTCAGTTCTGCCGGCGATTTTCCGTCCAAATCGGCCAGCATCGCGGCGATTTCCTGCCCGACCGAGGCGATGGTATCCGCCGGCGCCCGCTGCGCACCGCCGAGCGGCTCGGCGATGATGCGGTCGATCACGCCAAGCTTCTTCAGGTCCTGCGCAGTCAGGCGCAGCGCCTCGGCGGCCTCGCGCATCTTCTCGGCGTCCTTCCACAGGATCGAGGCGCAGCCCTCGGGCGAGATGACCGAATAGATCGAATGTTCCAGCATGGCGATGCGGTTGGCGGTCGCGAAGGCCACGGCACCGCCCGATCCGCCTTCGCCGATGATGACGCTGACCAGCGGCACGCCGATCTCCAGCGACTTCATGGTGCAGCGGGCGATGGCCTCGCTCTGCCCACGCTCCTCGGCTCCCTTGCCGGGATAGGCGCCAGGCGTGTCGACCAGCGTGATCACCGGCAGCTTGAAGCGGTGCGCCATGTCCATCAGGCGGATCGCCTTGCGATACCCCTCGGGGCGCGCCATGCCGAAGTTGTGGTGGATGCGCGAGCGGGTGTCGTTACCCTTCTCGTGGCCGATCACGACGCAGGCCGCGTCGTTGAACCGCGCCAGCCCGCCCATGACCGCATGGTCGTCGCCAAAGGCGCGGTCGCCGGCCAGGGGCGTGTATTCGCTGAACAGCGCCTGGATATAATCGCGGCAATGCGGGCGGTCGGCATGGCGCGCGACCTGCGTCTTGCGCCAGGGGTCCAGCGACTTGTAGAGGTCGCGCAACAGGTCCCCGGCCTTCTTGTCCAGCGCCGCGGCCTCTTTCTCGACATCGACGGCCCCCTCGCCCTTGCGGGCCATGGCGCGAAGTTCCTCGGCCTTGCCCTCGATATCGGCGAGCGGTTTTTCGAAATCCAGATAGACCATGCGTGCTGCCCTCGGCGCGTTCGGGTTCGGCCCCATATAGGCGCCTCGCCCGAACAGTGCAACGCAGGCTGCTTATTGCAGGTCCGCGAAGGCCTTCTGCAGGCGGCGCACCGCTTCGATCACGCGGGCGCGGGGCGTGGCCAGGTTGAAGCGCACGAACCGGTCGCCCCCGGTCCCGAAGGTCGCGCCGTGATTGGCGGCGATCTGCGCCGTGCCCTCGACTCGCGCGGTGAATTCGGCGGGCGTCATGCCGGTGCCGGAAAAGTCCACCCAGGACAGGTAGGTCGCCTGCAGCGGCATGGACCGCAGGCCGGGAATCGCGTTGACACCGTCATCGAAGATGCGGCGGTTGCCGTCCAGATAGTCGACCAGCGCATCGACCCAGGCCGCGCCCTCGGGCGAATAGGCGGCGGCGACCATGTCCATCCCCAGCATCGCCGGAGAGATCCCGGCCGCCATCAGCGCCGCCTTGAACCGCGCCCGCAGGTCGGGGTCCGCGATGATCGCGTTGCCGATATGGGCGCCCGCGATGTTGAAGGTCTTGGTCGCGGCCGTCAGCGTCACCAGCCGGTCGGCGATGTCCGGCGCGACGGTCGCGATCATCCGGTGGCGCGGGCTGTCAGGCATCACCAGATCGCAATGGATGTCGTCGGAGATCAGGATCAGGTCATGGCGGCGGCAGAAGTCGGCCACCTGCGACAGTTCCTCGAAAGTCCAGACGCGGCCTCCCGGGTTGTGCGGCGAACAAAGGATCAGCAGGCGCTCCTGGCCCTTCAGCATCCCCTCCCAGCTGTCCCAGTCCATGTGATAGATGCCTTCCCGCTGTGCCAGCGGCAGTTCGACCAGGTCGCGGCGACCGGCGCGGATCACGCGACCGAAAGCGTGATAGACCGGGCTCATGACGATAACGCCATCACCCGGTGCGGTGAAGGCGTTCAGCGCCATCGCGACGCCGTTCACCAGACCCGAGCAGGTCAGGACCCAGTCGGGCTGGACCTGCCAGCCATGACGATTTTCCATCCACCAGCAGATCGCATCCAGATACGGGCGGTTCGCACCGGGATAGCCATAGACGCCATGCGCCACGGCCGCCTCGACCGCGCGCTGCACGGACTGGGGCGGGCGGAAGTCCATGTCGGCCACCCACATCGCCAGACCGTTGTCGGGGTCCACGCCATAGGCCGACTGCATGTCGTCCCATTTGCTGCACCGGGTGCCGCGGCGGTCGATGATCTGGTCGAAATCGGGATCGGGCATGGGACCTCCTGCAGGTTGCGCCACGCCTGCATACGCTGGTTGTTGCTTATGGTGAAGCCATGCCCTAAATCGCGGGCATGAACGTGCGACCGATCCTCATCCATCCCGATCCGCGCCTGAAGAAGGTGGCCGAACCCGTGGCCCGCATCACGCCCGAGATCGAGACGCTGGCCGCCGACATGCTGGCGACCATGTACGACGCGCCCGGCATCGGCCTGGCGGCGCCGCAGATCGGCGTCGGCGCGCGCGTCTTTGTCATGGACGCCACCCGCGATCCGCAGGCCGAACCCGCGCCCCTGGTGCTGGTCAACCCTGAGGTAACCTGGACCTCGGAGGCGCTGAACAGTTATGACGAGGGCTGCCTGTCCATCCCGGACCAGTATGGCGAGGTGACGCGCCCCGCGCAGGTCCGCATGCGCTGGCTGGGCCTGGACGGCAAGACGCACGAACGCGAATTCGACGAGCTGTGGGCCACCTGCGCCCAGCACGAGCTGGACCACCTGGACGGCATCCTGTTCATCGACCACCTGTCGGCGATGAAGCGGCAGATGATCACCCGCAAGATGGTCAAACTGAAACGGGAACGGGCGCGTGCCTGAAGATCCCGCCCCCAGGGGTTGGACCCGGCCCTTGCTGCCGGCCCCCTTCGGATCGGGAATCGAGCGGGACCTGGTCCTGTGGCCGGACCCGCGCCTTCGCCAGCCGTGCGAGCCGGCCGGTTATCTGAAGAGCCCCAATCTGCACGCGCTGGCGGCGGATCTTCTGGCCACCATGTATGCTGCGGGGGCCCGTGGCCTTGCTGCGCCGCAGGTCGGCAACCTGCGGCGCATCTTCGTCATGGATGCGGGGTGGAAAAATGGCGATCCGGAACCGCTGGTGATGCTCGATCCCGAGATCCTGTGGCGTTCTCCGCAGACCGAGGTTGCGGTCGAGGCCTGTCTCTCGATCCCCGGGCATCCGGTCGAGGTCGAGAGGCCCGCCGCCATCACGCTGGGGTGGTACGACCTCGACGGGAAGCACCAGAAGCGCCAGCTGACCGGCACCCATGCCCGCATTGCCCAGCACGAGGTCGACCATCTGGACGGCCGGCTGATCGTGAAGGACTGACCATGGCCGCGCGCCCTTTTCTGCCTTACGCCGACCCGCGCCTGCACCGCCCGGCCGACCCAGTCGAGGCGATCACGGAAACCGTCCGGATGATCTGGGACGACATGATCGACACGATGGAGGCGATGCCCGGTGTAGGGCTTGCCGCACCCCAGATCGGCATCATGCTGCAACTGGCGGTGGTCGACGCCTCCGACAAGCGCGGGCAGGCGGTGCGCATGGCCAATCCGCAGATCCTGCACGAAAGCGTCCAGTTGCGCGCCCATGACGAGGCCAGCCCGAACCTTCCCGGCGTTTCGGCCCGCATCAACCGCCCCCGCGCCGTGACGGTGCGGTTCCTGAACGACCAGGGCGAGGTCGAGGAGCGCGATTTCGTCGGCCTCTGGGCAACCAGCGTGCAGCACCAGATCGACCACCTGCAGGGGCGGCTTTATGTCGACCACCTGTCGCCGCTGCGCCGCAAGATGCTGGTCGCCAAGTCGGCAAAGCTTGCCCGCCGCTAGCGGTTGATCCCGATGCCGGTGGAGTCCGGAGGAGCAGTCGCCATCCTCGGGCGGCAGGCGGATCGGAAGCTGCGGATCGCCCCCCCGACCTGACCTTGCTCCGGCACGCGCCAGTCCCTAGACCGAAGCCAAAGGCAGCAAGCGGAGAAGCACATGCGCGTCATCTTCATGGGAACGCCCGAGTTCTCGGTGCCTGCCCTCAGGGCCATCGCCGCCGAACACGAGGTCGTCGCCGTCTATTCGCAACCTCCGCGCGCCGCCGGTCGCGGCCAGACGGCGCGCCCGACCCCCGTTCATGCCGCAGCCGAGGCACTGGGCATCCCGGTCCGCACGCCCGAGAGCCTGCGCGACCCGCAGGCGCAGGCCCAGTTTGCAGCGATCGATGCCGATGTCGCGGTGGTCGTGGCCTATGGGCTGATCCTGCCGCAGCCGGTTCTGGACGCGCCGCGGTTGGGCTGCCTGAACATCCACGCCTCGATCCTGCCGCGCTGGCGGGGGGCGGCGCCGATCCACCGCGCGATCCTGGCAGGCGACGCCGAGACCGGCGTCGCCATCATGCAAATGGAGGCGGGGCTGGACACCGGCCCGGTCATGGCCGAAACAAAGACGCCGATCGGATCCATGGAAACGACCTCCGACCTCCATGAGCGCTTGGCCGAAATGGGGGCCGGCCTGATCGTCTACGTGCTGTCGCGCCTGCCGCTGCCGACGACGCCGCAAGTGGACACGGGCGTCACCTACGCCACCAAAATCGATAAGTCCGAGGCACGCATCGACTGGACCCGCCCGGCATTCGAGGTCGATCGCCAGATCCGGGGCCTGTCGCCATTTCCCGGCGCCTGGTGTGATGTCGGTGGAGAGCGGGTGAAGCTCCTCCGCAGCCGTCTAGTCGAGGCAAACGGCGCGCCCGGCACGGTTCTGCGCGATTTCACGATCGCCTGCGGTGACGGGGCCGTGCAGATCACCTTGGCCCAACGCGCCGGCAAGCGGCCGATGACTGCCACCGAACTCCTGCGCGGCTGGGACCTGCCGTCACGGCTCGGCTAGGGGCGGGAAGCGCCCCTTCGCGCCCGGCTGCGGCGGGGGCCTGTCCCCCGCCCGGCGGGCGCGAAAGCTGCCGCGGGACGCAACCCGCGCCGGACCCGGCTCAGATCGCGCCGTGGCAGTGCTTGAACTTCTTGCCTGAACCGCAAGGGCAAGGGTCGTTCCGCGCCGAGCTTCCCCAGGTCGCGGGGTTAGACTCGTCAACGCCGGGCCGCGCGTTTGCCGCAGGCTCGGCGGCCGGTTGCGGCTCGGGGGCTTCTGCAGGCGCGGTGTCGGCCTCCGGCGCGGACGGAGGCGCCATCTGCCGCAGCATCTCGGCGCGCTCTGCCTCGGTCAGTGGGCGAATCTGGCTGAGGCGCTGCGTCACGTCGAAGCGCAGCCCGTCCAGAAGGCTCTCGAACAGCTGGAACGCCTCGGTCTTGTATTCCGACAGCGGGTCGCGCTGCGCATAGCCGCGGAAGCCCACGACAGACCGCAGGTGGTCCAGCGTCAGCAGGTGATCGCGCCATTTCTGGTCGATCTGCTGCAGCAGCACCTGCTTTTCGATCTGCACCATCGTCTCGGCCCCGAAGGCCGCCGCCTTGTCCGCCATATAGCGGTCGCTGGCCTCGGTGATCCGCTCGCGCATCGCATCGTGGTCCACGCCTTCCTCGGCCGCCCAATCTGCCACGGGAAGGTTCAGGTTCAGCCGCTCCCGCACCGACACCTTCAGCGCCTCGACGTCCCACTGGTCGGCATAGCTGCGCGCCGGCATGTGGTCCTCGATCAGGTCGTCGATGACCTGGTGGCGCATGTCGGCGGTGATCTCTCCGACATCCTCGCTGTCCATGATCTCGCGGCGCTGGCTGAAGATCGCCTTGCGCTGGTCGTTCATGACGTCGTCGAACTTCAGAAGCTGCTTGCGGATGTCAAAGTTGCGGCCTTCCACCTTGGCCTGCGCGCGTTCCAGCGACTTGTTCACCCAAGGGTGCACGATCGCCTCGCCTTCCTTCATGCCAAGCGTGGACAGGACCTTGTCCAGACGCTCGGACCCGAAGATCCGCATCAGGTCGTCGTCCAGCGACAGGAAGAACAGCGACCGGCCCGGATCGCCCTGGCGGCCGGAACGGCCGCGCAGCTGGTTGTCGATCCGTCGGCTTTCATGACGCTCGGTTCCCAGGACGAAAAGACCACCCGCCTCCAGAACCTGCTGCTTCTCGGCGGCGTGTTCGGCCTCGATGCGGGCTCGCAGATCGTCGGGATGGGCGTCCGGATCGGCCTTCAGCGCCTCCATCACCTTCATTTCGACATTGCCGCCCAGCTGGATGTCGGTGCCGCGGCCGGCCATGTTGGTCGCGATGGTCACCGCGCCCGGCTTGCCCGCGTCGGCCACGATCTGCGCCTCGGCCTCGTGCTGGCGGGCGTTGAGGACGTTATGCGGAATGCCGTCCTTCTTCAGCATCTCGGACAGCATCTCGGACTTCTCGATGCTGGTGGTGCCGACCAATGTCGGCTGGCCCTTGGCATGCGCCTCCTTGATCGCCTCGATGACGGCCGCATATTTTTCGGCCGCCGTGCGATAGACGCGGTCGTGTTCGTCCAGGCGCGCGATGCCACGGTTCGTCGGCACCTCGACCACGCCCAGCTTGTAGATCTCGGCGAATTCCTCGGCCTCGGTGGATGCCGTGCCGGTCATGCCCGACAGCTTCGAATAAAGCCGGAAGTAGTTCTGGAAGGTGACGCTGGCCAGCGTCACGTTCTCGGGCTGGATCTCGACGCCTTCCTTGGCCTCGATCGCCTGGTGCAGGCCGTCCGACAGGCGGCGGCCCTTCATCATGCGCCCGGTGAATTCGTCGATCAGCATCACCTCGCCGTCGCGCACCATATAGTGCTGGTCCTTCAGGAACAGCTTGTGCGCGCGCAGAGCCTGGCTGGCATGGTGGACGATGGTGGTGGATTCCGGATCATAAAGCGTCTGCCCCTCGGGCAGGACGCCATCGGTCTGAAGGCGGGTCTCGAGGAACTCGTTGCCTTCCTCGGTGAAGGTGGCGTTCCGGGCCTTTTCGTCCAGCTTGTAATGTTCGTCCGTCAGCAGGGGCACATAGGTGTTCAGCACCTTGTAAAGTTCGGAACGGTCCTGCGACGGGCCGCTGATGATCAGCGGCGTCCGGGCCTCGTCGATCAGGATGCTGTCGACCTCGTCCACGATGGCGAAGTTATGGCCGCGCTGGACCATTTCAGCGACGCTGCCCTTCATGTTGTCGCGCAGATAGTCGAAGCCCAGTTCGTTGTTGGTCGCGTAGGTCACGTCGCAGGCATAGGCCTCGCGCTTCTCGCCCTCGGGCTGGAAGGGAACCACGACGCCGCAGGTCATGCCCAGCTGGGCATAAACCTTGGACATCCATTCCGCGTCGCGCTTGGCCAGATAGTCGTTGACCGTGACGACATGGACGCCCTTGCCGGACAGCGCGTTCAGATAGGCCGGGAAGGTGGCGACCAGGGTCTTGCCCTCGCCGGTCTTCATCTCGGCGATGTTGCCCTGGTGCATGAAAATGCCGCCGGTCAGCTGCACGTCGAAGGCCCGCAGGCCCAGGGCGCGGCGCGCCCCCTCGCGGCAGTTGGCGAAAGCCTCGGGGAGGATGTCGTCCAGGCTCTCGCCCTTGGCGACGCGGTCCCTGAACTCAACCGTCTTGTCGATCAGCCCCTGGTCGGACAGCGCCTTGAACTGCTCCTCCAGCGCGTTGATGCGCGCCACCAGCGGACGCGTTCCCTTGACCATGCGGTCATTGGGCGTCCCAAAGACCATCTTCGCCAGATTTCCAATGCCGAGCATGTTACCTTCGCAATCACGTTGATGGGAAAGGCGCGTCCCTTGCGGCCCACTTGCCCGCCCCGGTCGCATTGCCGTATCAGGGGCCGGAACGAACGCGGCGGCGGCGCCTTCCACGGAGTTGCTTCGGGATGTAGGCCGCGCCCGCCTGACTGTCAATGTTGGCACCGGATTCACGCCGCGTGCCTGTGGATCTGCAAAGGAAGTCCCATGACCAGACCGAACCTGCTGGCCGCCGCCCTGATCGCGGTGCCGTTCCTGTCTGCGCCCGTCCTCGCCCAGGACCAGGGCGCCGACGCGGTCGTCGCGACCGTCGGCGACGACCAGATCACCCTGGGGCAGATGATCGTCATGAAGCAGTCGATCCAGGACCCGAACATGGCGAACCTGCCCGACCAGGCGCTGTGGGACATGATGCTGGACCAGCTGATCCGCCAGACCGCCGTTGCCCAATCGGCCGAGGAGGACGCCGCCGTCCGCGCCCAGCTGGAATTGCAGCGCCGCAACACGCTCGCCAGCGCCGCCGTCACCCAGATTGCCGCGGCCGATCCGACCGAGGAGGAGCTGAAGGCGACTTATGACCGGCTGTTCGCCGAGGCCGATGCCGTGCGCGAATACAACGCCGCCCATATCCTGGTCGAGGCCGAGGAAGAGGCCAAGCAGATCAAGGCCGAGCTGGACGACGGCGGCGACTTCGGCGCACTGGCGGAACAGCATTCCACCGGCCCGTCCGGTCCGAACCAGGGCGATCTCGGCTGGTTCTCCGCCGACCAGATGGTTGCGCCCTTCGCCGAAGCCGTTGCCGCGATGGAGCCGGGGGCCGTGTCGGACCCGGTCCAGACCGAGTTCGGCTGGCACGTCATCAAGCTGAACGAGACCCGCCTGCGCGAAGCGCCGCCGCTCGGGGAGGTCCGCGACCAGATCAGCCAGATGGTCCTGCGCGAAAAGGTCGAGACCGAGATCCAGCGCCTGGTGGAGGCCGCCGATGTCGAGAAGACCGACGACGTCGATCCCGCCGACCTGAACCGCATCGAACTGCTGGAGGCGAATTGATGGGCAAGGCCGGACTTCCCGTCTCGCCCTTGGCCCCGGCGTCCTTCCCGGACCTGCCGGTGATCGCGGGCATCGATTTCGCCAGCGCCGCCGCCGGGGTGAAGTACCAGGGCCGCACCGATGTCACCCTGATCCGCATCGCGCCGGGCAGCACGGTGGCCGGGGCCTTCACCCGGTCCTCGACCCGCGCGGCCTGCATCCTCGACAACCAGGCGAAGCTTGCGCAGGGCGGCGATGCGCCGCAGGGGGCGGCAATCATCATCAATTCCGGCAATGCGAACGCCTTCACCGGCGCGCGGGGGCAGGAATCGGTCGATGCGGTGACGGGCACCGTCGCCTCGGCGCTGGACCTGCCGCGGGGGCGGGTGTTCTCGTCCTCGACCGGCGTGATCGGAGAGCCGCTGCCGCATGACCGCATCGTCGGCGTCGTGGGCGACCTGGTCGCGGGGCTTGACCCCTCAGGCGTTGCCGACGCGGCGCGGGCAATCATGACGACGGACACCTTCCCCAAGGGCGCCTCGGCCACGATCGAAGGCGAGGGCGGGCCGATCCGCATCACCGGCATCGCCAAGGGGTCTGGGATGATCGCGCCGGACATGGCGACGATGCTGGTCTATGTCTTCACCGACGCACGGGTGCCGGCGGATCTGCTGCAGCAGGCGCTCTCGTCCGGGCTGGACCGGACCTTCAACGCGATCACCGTTGACAGCGACACCTCGACCTCGGACGCACTGGTTTTGGCTGCGACGGGCCAGAGCGCGGCCGCGCCGATTTCCGATCTGGAAGACGATGTCGGGCAGGCCTTTGTCGAGGCGCTGCATGGCGTCATGCGTGAATTGGCGCATCTGGTCGTCCGCGACGGCGAGGGTGCGACGAAATTCGTCGAAGTCGCCGTGACTGGCGCGGCGTCCGAGGCTGACGCCCGAAAGGTCGCCATGGCCATCGCCAATTCGCCGCTGGTCAAGACTGCCATCGCCGGAGAGGACGCCAACTGGGGCCGCATCGTCGCCGCCGTCGGCAAGTCCGGGGCCGAGGCCGATCGCGACCGGCTGACCATCAGCTTCGGCGATATGGTCCTGGCCGAGAACGGCTGGCGGTCGCCCATCTATGACGAGGCCGCGGCCAGTGCCTACATGAAGAACGCCGATCTGAAGATCGGTGTCGACCTGGGGTTGGGGCAGGGCGCACGGACCGTCTGGACCTGCGATCTGACCCATGGCTACATCGACATCAACGCGGATTACCGTTCGTGAAGACTGTCCTTGTGTCGGCCGTGGCGCTGATCGATCCCGACGGGCGCGTGCTTCTGGCACAGCGCCCCGAGGGCAAGCCCATGGCCGGCCTGTGGGAGTTTCCGGGCGGCAAGGTCGAGCCCGGCGAGACGCCGGAGGCCGCCCTGATCCGGGAACTCGACGAGGAGTTGGGAATCCAGACCTGGAACAGCTGCCTGGCCCCCCTGACCTTCGCCAGCCACAGCTATGACACGTTCCACCTGCTGATGCCGGTCTTCGCCTGCCGCCGCTGGCAGGGCATCGTACACCCTCGCGAGGGGCAGCAACTGGCATGGGTCAAGGCGCGCGACTTGCGGGCCTATCCGATGCCTGCGGCTGACATACCACTGATACCCGCACTGCAAATGTGGCTCTGATAACGCGCATTTTAGTGATCTGGTTGCAATACTGCCCAAAAAAGTCGTAGCTGGGCTTATAAATAATCCATTGTTAACTATTTCATGACTACCTTACCCCATGGGCGCAAGGAGGGATTGACATGATTCGCACCATTTCGATCGGAAGCTACATTTCGATTCAGGGTCTTTTCGAAGGCGCAATGTCGAACGGAAATATTCTGGTTCGCGTCGGCAGCCGCCTGTTCGAAGGCAAGCCGGTCAGCAACTGACAGTTACTCGGCACCTACAGCTTGATCGTTAGAAGTTATATGATCTGGGCAGTCAGGCGCTGACACATCAGAACCGAGCAGCCGCCGAGAAATCGGCGGCTGTCTTGCACGAGGCATGGCAAAATCGAGCTTTGTTGCCGTCCATTGCCAATCGGCATCCGGGTCCTTCCAGCACACCTGTCATTTGGCAGTTGCTGGTGGACCTATGCCGCGTTGACCTGAATGCCAACGCGTTGTGGCTTTGCTGAACCGGGTCGTTCGCCCTGAATAAGTCGGAACGACCTGCATTTGCTGGGTGATTGTGCCAAGACGGTAGCGTGGAATTGCAAGGTTTCGTATGCTGAGGCTTGAAACCTTGCGAATTCCGGAGCTGTGAT
>NZ_JAOTBD010000060.1 GCF_026162625.1 Paracoccus beibuensis
CGACCGGATCATCACGAACCTGGGCGTCCTCGACGTTGTCCCCGGCGGCCTGAAGATAGTCGAAACAGCCGACGGCGTGACCGAGGACGACCTCCGCGCCGCGACCGAGGCCACGATCGTCTGATCCGCCCGCCCCGCATGACCATCCGGGGGGCCAGCGCCCCCCGTTCTTCATTCAAGCCGCTGGAAGACAGATGCCCCCTTTCGACGCCGCAGACATCCAGGCGCTGTTCACGCAGCGCGACGGCAATTTCCTTTGCGCCCGCTGGGGCCGCCCCGTCGCACCGGTGATTTTCGGCCTGGCGGACGACAGCCTCGACGTCTTTCGCGCCGCGATCCGCACGGGCTTCGCCCATGCGCGCCATCCAGTGGCCGAGACCGATCCGGACAGCGGCGCCAACCTGATGCTGTTCTTCGTGCGGGACTGGGCCGAGCTGGGCGGCGTGCCCGACCTGGACCGCCTGACTGGGCTGCCGGACCTGCCTGCGCGCCTGACGGCGCAGGATGCTGATCAGTACCGCCTGTTCCGCTTCGACGAAGCCGGCGGCATCCGCGCCTGCATGTCGTTCCTGAACATGGGCGGCGCGCTGGCCGAGGCGCATCCGGCGCAGCTGGCCGAACGCGTGACAATGCAGTCCGCCCTGACCTTCGCGCCCGAGATTTTCCCCTCGCACCAGCTGGCGGCGCTGATCCGCGCGGCCTATGACCCGGTGCTGCCGGTCGCGGCGACGCAGCCGGCGCATGCGCTGCGCCTGGCTGCACGGCTGGCGGCCTAAGGGGTCAGCCCCTCGGGGTCCGGCAGGCCGTTCACGCGCGCCGTCGCGGTCAGCGTGTTCGCCAGAAGGCAGGCAATGGTCATCGGCCCCACGCCGCCCGGCACCGGCGTGATCGCGCCCGCAACTGCGCGGGCGCTGTCGAAGTCGACATCGCCCACAAGCCCATCCTCGGTCCGGTTGATGCCGACGTCGATGACCGTGGCGCCGGGCTTGATCCAGTCGCCCTTGATCATGTTCGGCCGTCCCACGGCAGCAACGACGATATCGGCCTGGCGGCACACCGCCGGCAGGTCCTTGGTCCGCGAATGGGCAATTGTCACTGTGGCGCTGTCGCGCAGAAGCAGCTGCGCCATCGGCTTGCCGACGATGTTGCTGCGCCCGACGACGACCGCGTTCAGCCCGGACAACGATCCCAGGTGGTCGCGCAGCAGCATCAGGCAGCCAAGCGGCGTGCAGGGCACCATCGCCTTCTGCCCGGTCGCAAGCTGGCCGACATTCATGATGTGGAAGCCGTCGACATCCTTTTCGGGCAGGATCGCCGACAGGACGGCGCTTTCATCCAGGTGCCCCGGAAGCGGCAGCTGCACCAGGATGCCGTTCACAGTGGCGTCGGCGTTCAACCGCTCGATCATCGACAGAAGCTCGGCCTGCGAGGTCTCGGCTGGCAGACGATGCTCGAACGAGGCCATGCCGACCTCCTTCGTCATCTTCCCCTTGGACCGCACATAGACCTGGCTGGCAGGGTCCTCTCCGACCAGCACCACGGCAAGGCCGGGCGTGATCCCGCGTTCGGCAAGGGACGCAACGGCGGTCGCGATCCGGGAACGAAGAGTAGCGGCAAAGATCTTGCCGTCGATGATCTTGGCAGTCATGGGCGATCCTTCTTCAGTTGACGCTCTTCCTGGTCGATGGCGGCGTCGATCAATCGACGCCAGATGTGGTCGTAAAGGTCGGGGTCGAGACCCAGTTGCGTGGCATGGCGGCGGACATTGGCCACCACCTCCTCGACCCGCTCGTCTATGCGGGCGGGCATGCCGTTGCCGGACTTGATCTGCGCGGCTCGGTCGATCAGCGCGTGGCGATCTGCCATCAGCGCCATCAGCCGGGCGTCCAGCGCGTCGATCTGCTCGCGCAGCGTCGGCATGTCGGGAATGTCGTTCGGGTTCATCGCGTCGGCCCCTTCCTGGCTGGTCCCGCCGGTGCGGGACCTTCGACGCCGTCATGCAGGGCGCTGCGCAATTTCGCCAGCGTTGATTGGAGTTGCACGATCTGGGGTGCCGTCAGGCCGGTGGCCTGCGCGACGCAGGCCGAGACATGGGTGGACTGCGACTGCAGGTCCTGCCCCCGTTCCGTCAGCGACACGATGACGCGCCGCTCGTCCTGGACGTCCCTGACGCGGCTGACAAGGTCCGCCCCCTCCAGCCGCTTGATCAGGGGGGTCAGCGTGCTGCTGTCCAGCCCCAGCGCCGCGCCGATCTGACCGACCGTCTGCCCGTCCTGCGCCCACAGCGTCAGCAATACCAGATACTGCGGATAGGTCAGCCCCAGCGGCTCCAGCAGCGGCTTGTAGAGCCGCCCGAATGCGAGGTTCACCGCGTAGACGTCGAAGCACAGCAGGGCACCAAGGGGCGAGGCGGAATTTGTCATGCGACAGGCATATTTGGCACGGAAAAATATCTCAACACTTCGCTTCGCTTCTCATACTTATTATATGGTGCGCGATACAATATCGCGTAAGTCAATTGCCGTGCTCAGCAAGGTCGTTCATTGCACGGCGGAAACCGCCACGGGCGGCGGCCATGACGGCACTCATCAGGTCGACCTCCTCGTCCCGAAGGGAACTTGACGGCCCGGGCGGCGGCGGTCTGAACCCTGAAAAGCTGCTCGTGCTTGGGCAATTGGCCTGCTTCATGGGCGCGATGCGCCACTATGCGGCGTCGAAGAAGACCAAGGTGCCCGATGACGCCGCCGTCACGGTCGAGGTCGGCATCGGCCCGCGAGGATACCGGCTTCGGCCTGAACGTCGCGATCAGGGTCAGCCATTCAGGGGTCGAGCCTGCCGTGCCCAGGACCCGATCGACCGGGTTCACATCGTCAGCCCCTATTTCCATGCCACCGGCGGGACGCTGAAGATCACCCCCCAACCTGGCTCAACTGCTTCCATGTCAAAGAAAAAGCCCCGGTGCCGAACCGGGGCTTTTCATGTCCTGTTCTCAGGCCGGGGCGGGATCGCCGCCGGGGGCGGGCTTGCCGGCCTTGGGCACGGCCGTCACCGCCGGGATCAGGCTCGGGGGCGTGCTGTCGTCGCCCCCGTCCAGCGGTTCCCCGCGGACGATGCGGCCGATCTCTTCCCCGGTCAGGGTCTCGTACTCCAGCAGGCCCTTGGCCAGTCGCTCGAACTCCACCTCCTTCTCAAGAAGGATGCGGCGCGCTTCCTGATAGCCCGCCTCGATCAGCTCGCGGACCTCCTGCTCGATCAGTTCCTTGGTCGAGGCGGAGACCGAGAAGCCGCCGGTGCTGCCCGAATAACCCTCATGCGCCTCGGCATAGTCGACGGCGCCCACCTTGTCGGACATGCCCCAGCGCATCACCATGGCCCGCGCGAGCTGGCTGGCCTGCATGATGTCGCCGGCAGGACCGTTGCTGACGCCCTCTTCGCCGTACTTGATGATCTCGGCCGCCTTGCCGGCCATCGTCATCGCGATCTTCTGCTTGGCTTCGTCCTTGTGGAAGTTCAGGCGGTCCATCTCGGGCAAGCTGACGACCATGCCCAAAGCACCGCCGCGCGGGATGATCGTTGCCTTGTAGACCGGGTCGCACTTCGGCAGCGACAGGCCGACAATGGCGTGACCGGCCTCGTGATAGGCGGTCTTTTCCTTCTGTTCCGGCGTCAGGACCAGGCTACGGCGTTCCACGCCCAGCATGACCTTGTCCTTGGCGCTTTCAAAATCGGCCATGCTGACAAAGCGGCGGCCGATGCGCGCGGCCATCAGCGCGGCCTCGTTCACCAGGTTCATCAGGTCGGCACCCGAAAAGCCGGGCGTACCTCGCGCGATCAGGCGCAGGTCGACGTCGGGGCCGACGGGCACCTTGCGCGCATGGACCGACAGGATCTTTTCGCGGCCCTTGATGTCGGGGTTCGGCACGTGGATCTGGCGGTCGAAGCGGCCGGGGCGCAGCAGCGCGGGGTCCAGCACGTCCTTGCGGTTGGTCGCGGCGACGATGATGATACCCTCGTTCGCCTCGAAACCGTCCATCTCGACCAGAAGCTGGTTCAGCGTCTGTTCGCGTTCATCGTTGCCGCCGCCGATGCCGACGCCGCGCGCGCGGCCCACCGCGTCGATCTCGTCGATGAAGAGGATGCAGGGCGCGGACTTCTTGGCCTGCTCGAACATGTCGCGGACGCGGGACGCGCCGACGCCCACGAACATCTCGACGAAGTCCGAACCCGAGATGGTGAAGAACGGCACGCCCGCCTCGCCGGCGATGGCACGGGCGAGAAGCGTCTTACCGGTGCCCGGAGGGCCGACCAGCAGCGCGCCCTTCGGGATCTTGCCGCCAAGGCGGCTGAACTTCTGCGGGTTGCGCAGGAATTCGACGATCTCCTCCAGCTCTTCCTTGGCCTCGTCGATGCCCGCCACGTCGTCGAAGGTTACGCGGCCATGCTTTTCAGTCAGCAGCTTGGCACGCGACTTGCCAAAGCCCATCGCGCCGCCCTTGCCGCCGCCCTGCATGCGGTTCATGAAGAAGATCCACACGCCGATCAGCAGGATGAAGGGCAACCACACGCCCAACATCGACATGAAGCCGCTGCTCTGCTGCTTGATCACGCGAACGTCGATGCCCTCCTGGATCAGCCGATCGCTGATATCCTCGCCCATCGGGCGGACGGTGGCGTATTGCTGGCCGTCGCTGCCGGTGATCATGACATCCTCACCGTCGATGGTGACGGCGGTGACCTGATCGTTCTGCACGCGTTCGATGAAATCGGAATAGCTGATCTGGCGGCTGTTCATCGCGCCCGACCCGTCGCTGAACAGGTTGAACAGCGCCAGGATCATCAGGAACAGAACGACCCAGAAGGCGAGGTTGCGTGCGTTGCCCAAAATGGGGTCCTCCGGCGGAAAGCGGTTTGAGTTGAAAATAGGGATTATCGCGACAGGTTCAATGCGCCTTCACCAGCCTGCGGAAATCTGCCGCGTCCCGCAACGGCCGGATCGTGCAGGCGTGATCGTTGCGCAGGATCGGCGCATCGACCAATTCTGTCCCGCGCCAGATCGCGGGGCTTGCGGCCGCCTCGTCGCGGGACAGCCCCGACTCGCGCCAGCCTGCCAGGGGCAAGGGGTCATAGCCCAGGGCGGCGACGCGGTGATCGCGTGGAAGATCCACGATCCGCCAGCGACGATCCCAGACGGCGCCAGCCGTCGCGCCGGCGCGGATCGCGGCCGCAGGCTCTCGGATGATGCGCAGCCGGTCGCGGTCCGGCAGGATCATCGCACCGTCAATCGTCACCCGCCCCTGCGCCATCACGGCCTGCAGCGCGTGCAGCAGGGCGGCGCGGCGCGGCGGATAGTCCGCGCCCGTGACCCAGCGGCAGGCGGCAACCAGAAGCCGCCGACGGATCTCGGCCGGGGCATCGCGGAACGCCGTGCGCGACAGCGACAGGCTACCACGGTCGGCCCGCGCATCCCCCGAGACCAGCAGCGCGAAGTCCGAGACCGCATCGCGCGCCCCGGCGATATGCGCCGCCGACCGGGCCAGCCCCGCCACGTCGAGCCCCAGCGCCCCAATCGCCTTGCGGGCGCGAATTCGGTCGAAGTCCGTGTTGTCGTTCGAAGGATCGTCGATCCAGGGGATCCCCTGCCCGCCCAGCCAGTGCCGCAATTCTGCGCGGCCGGTCGACAGCATTGGCCGCAGCCAGCGCATGCCAAAGGCGTCGCGCCATTCGGCCATCGCCGCCAACCCGTCGATTCCCGACCCGCGGGCAAGGCGCATGATCAGCGTCTCGGCCACGTCGTCGGCGGTATGGCCAAGCGCCACAGCCGGGAGGCCGTTGTCACGCGCCCAATCCGCCAGCAGCTTCAGCCGCGCGTCGCGGGCCTGCGCCATCAGATTGCCGCCATCACCATCGCGCTGCCACGGCAAGATTGCGTGCGGCAGACCAAGCCGCTGCGCCGCAAGCGCGACTTCCTGCGCCTCTGCCGCACTGCCCTTGCGCAGTCCGTGATCGACCGTTGCGACCATCACGCGACGGCCACGCGCCCAGTCAGCGGCCACATGCATCAGCGCGATCGAATCGCCGCCGCCCGACACGGCCAACCCGAGCGCCGGCAGATCGCCAGCCAGACGGTCCAACGATGACCGGATGCCCACGGCCGGATCGGCGGTCACTGGTGTTCGGCGAGGTCCGCCGCCGCCTCGGGGTCCAACGCGGGGTCGAGCAGCGGGTCCAGGACGCCAAGATCGCTCTGCCCGCAGCGGATGCGCGTCGCCTCGGCCTCGGCCCGCAGGGCCTGGGCCGTGCCGGGAAAGCGCGCCGGGACCTCTGCCAGGTAGAGGCAGGCGGCGGTCGGATCGCCCTGCGCTTCGATGACCCGTGAAATACCCAGAAGGCTTTCGCCCGCCCGTGCGCCGTCGGGGTCCGCAGCGAAGCCTTCCAGCCAAGCCGCCGCCGCATCGCGGGGCCGGCCCGCCATGTCCAGCGCCTGACCGCGCAGGAACAGCGCCTCGGCCGTCAGCGGTCCGCCGGCATGGGTTTCGGCCACCGTGGCGAACATGTCGGCCGCGCGCGCATAGTCGCCGCTGTCCATCACCGCCCGCGCCGCATCGAAATCGGCCTGCTCGGCTGCCGTCGAGGCGGGCGCCGAGGCATCCGGTTCCGCCGGAGCCGAGGGCGCAAGTTCGGGCTGTGCGCCGATGGGCTTCGTCACCGTCAGCGCGCTGAGGTCGCAGGTCGGGTCCATCTCGCACAGCCGGAATTCAAGGTCGGCCAGCCGCCGCTCTCCCTCGAACGACATCCGGTTGATGCGGTTCTGCAACTGCTCGGCCTGGTTTGTCAGCGCCTTCAGGCGTCCCTCCATCGCGTTCATGCGATCGATGGCGCTGGCGCCCCCGGCGGCCCGGAACCCCTCGGCGCCCGAGGCGACAAGCTCGGCCCGAAGATCGTGCAGCTGGCTGCGCAGGTCCCCAAGCTCGGTCCGCAGGTCGGCCAGCGTCGCTGGAACCGGCGCCGCCTGTGCAGACGCGGCACCGGGCACCGCCAGCATCAGCGCCAGCAGGGCAGAGGCCGTCAACTGCCTCATGCGCCGGGACCGGCGTCACTGACGACCGTCACCGCGCGGCGGTTCTGCGAATAACATCCCTCGTCCGAGCAGGTGGCGGCGGGACGTTCCTTGCCGAAGGACAGGGTGCGGAGGCGGCCGGGCGCGACGCCCTGTGCGACCAGGTATTCCTGGACCGCGCTGGCCCGACGCGCGCCAAGCGCGAGGTTGTATTCCCGCGTCCCCGTTTCCTCGGCATGGCCCTGCACGACCGCCGTGAACCCGCCATGCCGCGTCAGCCAGTCGGCCTGGCGCGCCAGCGCGGTCCGCGCCTCGGGCGTCAGTGTCGTCTGGTTGGCCGGGAACAGCACGGTGTCGCCGACCGTGTTCTGGAAATACTGTGCCGTCGCCTCGGCGCCGAGGGTGCCGCCGGCCAGGTCGCCCTGGAACACCGCCCCGCCGCCGACGCTGGCATAGGGGTCGACCACCGGCGGCGCCACGGGCGGCGCGGGCTGGGCGCAGGCGGCCAGCGCCAGCAGGACGGCCAACAGGGCGGGCTTCGCAGCGACGTTCATCATGTCATCCTCATGGCATCAGGGGGCCCCAGGACGGATCCGAGGCGGCAAAGTCAAGGTCCAGCGGGCGCATGTTGCGCCCGGTGATGTCCACCGAATGCAGCCGCGGCTCGCCCGAGCCGCCCGGCGTGACACGGGTGAACATCACGACGCGCCCATTGGGTGCCCAGGTCGGGCCCTCGTCAAGGAAGGATTCGGTCAGCGTCTTCTCGGCCGAGCCATCAGTCCGCATGATCCCGATGTGGAACCGCTCGCCTACCTGGCTGGTAAAGGCGATCATGTCGCCCTTGGGCGACCATGTCGGACTGCCATAGCGGCCGTCACCGAACGAGATCCGCGTCGGCTCTCCGCCCTCCAGCCCCATGATATAGAGCTGCGGCGTCCCCGACCGGTCGCTCTCGAAGACGATGCGCCGACCGTCGGGGCTGAAGCTGGGCGACGTCTCGATCGAGGGCGCGTCGGTCAGCGGCCGCTGCGCGCCGGTGGCCGCGTCCATCAGCCAGATGTCGGTGTTCCCGCCATTCTCTCGCGAATATGCAACCCAGCGCCCGTCGGGGCTGAAGGTCGGCGCGAATGCCATCGTGCTGGTGTCCTGCGTCAGCGGGCGCGATGTCACCGTGGCGATGTCCATCACCCGGATCTGGGGAAAGCCGCTGTCATAGCTGGTATAGAGCAGCCGCCGTCCGTCCGCCGAGAACTTCGGCGCCAGCACCAGGGACGAGCTGTCGGTCATCCACAGGATATTCTCGCCGTCATAGTCCATGACGCCGATCCGCTTGATGCGGGCATTCTTGGGGCCGGTTTCCTGCACAAAGGCGACGCGGCTGTCGAAATAGGGCTTTTCGCCGGTCAGCCGGACATAGACCTGGTCGGCGATCTTGTGCGCGGCGCGCCGCCAGTCGCTGGCGCGGGCGTCGAACTGCATCCCGTCGCCCTGCGGCTGGCCCGACACCACGTCGAACAGCCGGAACCGGACGCTGATGTTCTCGCCCATCTGGCGCACCTCGGCCGAGACCAGCGCCTGTGCATCGACCGCGCGCCAGTCGTCATAGCTGACGGCCTCGGTGAAGCTTGTGGGCTGGACCTGGTGCGATTCGATGGGGACCTCGCGGAAGAGGCCGGTGCCGGTCAGGTCGTCGGCCACCACCTGGCGTACCCGGGCCGCGATTTCCTCGTCGCCATGGAAGGCGGGAATGGCGATCGACATCGGCTCGATCACCCCGTCGGTGATCTCGATGCGCAGGGGCGTGTCCTGCGCCATCACGGGGCCGACGGGCAGCATCGCCGCGGCGGCGGCAATGGCAAGGGCGGGGGCAAGGGCGGGGGCAAGGATCAATCTGCGAAACATGGCGGCCTCATTACCTCGGGTCGTCGGAAAGCGAAAGGCGGGCGGGCATCAGAACTCCACCCCGTCGGGTCGGAAGTCGACAACGACATCGCGCCACCGGCCGTATTTCTGCGGCGGCAGGTCGAAGCCGGACCGCCCGCACATCAGGATCGCGCGGCGGGCGACGTCGAACGCCTGCTGCGCGCCGGCTTCCGAGCCGCCGCGGAAGCCCGCCAGGCGCAGGCTGTTCTGGTCCGGAACGCCGTCCGGCGACAGTGTCATGCCCACCGAGACGGTCATCCGCGACGCCTCGACCGATAGCGCGCCGACGTTCCAGCAGTTCTGGATGGCGAAACGGAGGCCCTCGCGCTCGGACAGCGACAGGGGCTCACCCATGGGCACACCCTGCGCGGGATCGGGCAAAGGCGTGGCGCGCATCGGCGCCGGCACAAGCTGCATCGCATCGGCTTGGGGATCGGGTTCGGGCGCTGGATCGCCGCCGCCCATCGCCCCCGCCAGCGCGGCCGCCAGCGGGTCCATCCCGGCCGAGGCACCGCTGCCGCCCTCGATCATCTGCCGGTCGCCGCCCTGCGCGTCGCCGGTCGAGGCCGTGTCGGTGCCCTCGGCCCCGGCCTGCCCCTGCTGCGCTTCACGAAGCGCGTCCTCCAGCGCCTGACGATCGGCCTCCTCGCGGGCGGCTTCGGCTGCCGCCTGGCGCTCGGCTTCTTCCCGCGCGGCCTCGGCGGCACGGCGCTCCTCGGCCACGCGCTCGGCGGCCTCGGCGGCACGGCG
Source organism: Paracoccus beibuensis (assembly GCF_026162625.1). Taxonomy (GTDB): domain Bacteria; phylum Pseudomonadota; class Alphaproteobacteria; order Rhodobacterales; family Rhodobacteraceae; genus Paracoccus; species Paracoccus beibuensis. Next base: position 9,731 of record NZ_JAOTBD010000060.1, read on the forward strand.
CTCCTCGGCCGCGCGCTCGGCAGCCTCGGCGGCACGGCGCTCCTCGGCCACGCGCTCGGCGGCCTCAGCGGCACGGCGCTCCTCGGCCGCGCGCTCGGCAGCCTCGGCGGCGCGTTGCTCCTCGGCCGCGCGCTCGGCGGCCTCGGCGGCACGGCGCTCCTCGGCCACGCGCTCGGCGGCCTCGGCGGCGCGTTGCTCCTCGGCCGCGCGCTCGGCGGCCTCGGCGGCGCGTTGCTCCTCCGCCTCGCGCTCGGCGGCCTCGGCGGCCTCGGCGGCGCGCTGCTCCTCGGCCGCACGTTCGGCA
>NZ_JAOTBD010000061.1 GCF_026162625.1 Paracoccus beibuensis
TCTGCATCGAGACTGGCCAGCGCATCATTCACCACCTGCCGGATCTTGCGCAGCGGGTGCTTCGCAGGAACGCGCTCTTCCAGGTCGACATAGCTGAACAGCGATCCGCTCGTATTGTCCGTCCCACGCATCATCACCCCCGCCATTGTCGTGCCAAGGGTGAATCATGTTCCGCAAACCGCGTCGAGAGCCGACTTTTTCAGCGGCCTGTTAGGCAAGCCGAAGTGGGATGGTGAAACGGCCACACCCTTTGCCGCGACAACGCCAGACACCGAAGCAGCATGCCTGCCCAAAGCCCGCCCGATACCACTCAGCGTCTCCCCGGCCTTCCAAGGGCGCCAGAGTTCAGTCTTTAGATCATTCGATGAGCCTAGGCGGCCGGTTCGTGCCATCGTAGGTCCCTCCAGAGCATCTCGGATCAAAGATGTTGCGCTGACCGGTTGAACCCATCGGGCGGCGCGCCGTTCTCCGGCAAAGCCGACGCTGGTCATCTGCCTGGAGTCCGGAGCAGATCTCGCAGCGCCTGAAGGTGGACTTCCCTGGGGATCCGACCATGCGCATCAGCCATGAAGCCATCTACCAGGCGCTATACATTCAGGGGCGCGGCGCGCTGAGGCGAGATCTCTCAGCCTGTCTCCGGTCCGGCCGTGCGCTCAGGTTGCCCCGCGAACGTGCCCGAAGCCGGGGCAAGGCTTTCATCGCAGATGCCCTGATGATCAGCGACCGTCCAGCCGAGATCGGAGACAGGGCTGTTCCCGGTCATTGGGAGGGAGACCTCATTCTCGGCCTCGGCAGCTCGGCGATCGGCACGCTGGTAGAACGCACGACCCGCTTCACCATGCTCCTGCACCTACCGCGCATGGAGGGGCACGGGACGGGCAAGTCCGTCAAGAATGGACCAGCCCTTGCCGGTCACGGGGCCGAGGCCGTCCGCGATGCCATCGCAGGGACGATCAGCAGCCTGCCTGCCCACCTACGTCGCTCATTGACCTGGGACCAGGGCGCCGAGATGGCCCAGCACGCGCAGCTGCGGATGGACACCGGTCTCGAGATCTATTTCTGCGACCCGCAGAGCCCTTGGCAACGTGGCAGCAACGAGAATACCAACGGCTTGCTCCGCCAATACTTCCCTAAGGGGACGGACCTCAGCCAACACGGCGCCGAAGAACTGAGCGCCGTTGCGCACGCACTGAACACGCGACCCCGGAAAACGCTCGGCTGGCAAACACCAGCAGAAGCTCTCGACCGGCTGCTCAAACAGGATATGATCGAAGGTGTTGCGACGACCGGTTGAAACTGCCCAACACTGCGGACAGGGCTACCAGAAGCTTCCGCGCAGTCATGGGTTCAAGGGATCGATGAGCGGAAAGGGCAACTGCTATGACAACTCGGCCGTGGAAAGCTTTTTCAAATCGCTGAAGGCCGAACTGGTCTGGCGCCGCGACTGGCACGCGCGGCGTGACGTCGAAATCGCCCTCTTCGAATACATCAACGGCTTCCACAACACGCGCAGAAAACACTCGGCCTTGAGCTGGAAACCGCCCGTGGTCTTCGAACAGAGGGCCGCTTGGCATGAGCACCTGACCGAAACGAAACCGGGACAACTCCAGGTCGGCTTGAGCAGGTGAAACGGATCAGGGGCCCGTTACTCTGCCTGCCGCACATGTCGTCCCTGGTTTCCGGTCATGACCCTGGATGGTCCGATCGCGGTTCGGCCGGGATTTTCGGCAGATAATGCGGAACGGCCGGCAGGATGATCAGTACGACAACTGCGGAGAGAACAGTGGTCGCTTCCAGTCCCAGCCCACTATGATGCCGATACCGGCAGTGGACCAGATGTTTGCGGCGGTGGTCAGGCCCTCCACCTGATGTTGTGCCGAACGGACCATGATCGCCCCGGCGCCAAGGAAGCCTATCCCTTGAACGATGCCCTGCAAGACGCGTGACATGTCTCCGGGTTGTCGGGCGGCCGCTCGCGCCGCACCGTCTTCGGATCGAGACCGACCAGGGTCAGCGCATGCCGCCGACGGCCCGGCGTTGCAAGATAGCGTGATCCCGCATCGCGTCGAGCACAGCCTCCCGCCACCTTTTCGGTGTCGTCAGGGCTTTCCCAAGAGGTCCTTCAGCACGATGTTGTCGAGCATCCCATCCGCCAGCAGACGCTTCAGCCTGCCGTTGTCGTCTTCAAGCGCCCTCAGCCTCCGGGCATCGGACATATCCATGCCGCCATACTTGGCTTTCGGCTTGCAGAAAGTTGCGGAGCTCAGCCCATGACGACGACAGACCTCCGCCGTCGCCATTCCGGCTTCCTGCTCCTCAGGGGGCAGGTCACGAGCAACAGTCATCAACAGCCGCGTAAGCGACCTGCCGCGGCAAGCCCTCTGGCAATCGACCTGCGTCAGTGCTCAGGCCTTGCCCGGGTCGGCGCTTCGATTATCCCCCCGCCTGATGATGAGGGACCGGGCGACCCGCCCTCGCCAGGCACGACCGCTGCCGTCCAGCCCGGACCGACCCCAGAGAGCGGCCCGATGCTCCGCCCCACCCGCCCACGCCGCAATGCCGAAGCCGGCCTCCGAGGTGAGCGGCGTCCGGACGCCATCCATGCCTCGACGCCCGGCCCTGCAGGAAATCGCCCGGCACCGGCGCGATGCCGTGCTTCATCGGCCATGCTTTGATGGAGAACCGCAGCGGCCCGATCCAAGGCGATCTGACCGAAGCGGACGGCCATGCCGAACGTCGTGCCGCGCTCGACATGGTTCCGCCACTCCCCAGGATCGACCCGCAAACTGACCGTCGGGATATGACGCCGCCGGGTTGGTTGCCGACCGGCGTCATCCCGCATGTTCCCCGAAAGGCGAGATATTCGGCGATCGATGGGCGAACCACCCGGCACAAGGCTACGACCTGTCCCCGAAGCACCGAAAGCGGATCGAGGAGCCCTTCGGAGGGGCCAAGACCGTCGGCGGCATGGCACAGACCGTCTATCCCGGCGTCGCACGGGTAAGGTCCCGCTTCATCCTGACAATGGCGTGCGGATCTCGATCCTCATGGCAGGCGCCTTTCAGAAGTGCAGGGGCAATGCCCTTGCCGGGTTCAGGGGCCCGCCCCTCCGGCCTGCGGCCAGACGAGAGTAGCTTACGTATTCAACAATAAGCAGAAAAGTTCCTGCTGGCCAACAACCTGGCACGGCTGCCACGACTGCTGAGCGCATGAAGACGAAAGGCGGCATCGGCCGCGCACACCATTTGCCCCGACAGGCCGGAAGCTCAACGCAGCCGGGCCCGTCCCAAGAAAACCGCTCCGCCTCGGCGACTTCTTTGGCAGGCTGCTAGGGCGGCGGCCCGCGCGCAGTTCCTCGGTCCAGGTGTGCCGGGAAACGAGCGCGACCCCCAGCCCGGCGATGACCGCCTGCTTGATCGTCTCGTTGGTTCCCATGTCGATCCAGTCCGGGAAAGAATCAATTCGCCCGCCGGAGCCGGGCTTTTCGTCGCAACGTGCATTGCGTGGGTGCGGGTAGAGGCTGCGGTTCCGGCATTCTACCTGCTGCCATCGACAGTGCTGCTGCCCGTGACCATGCGGTTGCGGTGCGAGCTCAGTCCTCGAAGAGCGCTCGCCGGCGTCGTGATCCCGAGGCTGTAAGGGCTGCGGGACGATCTCCGCTCCTCCCGTGAGCAGGACGGCAATGAGCCGCGACCGCTTGCGGCTGTATCCCACCCATCACGTTTGGAAGCGGCGGGTAGGGAGCCAGACCGCCTGACAGCAGGCCATGTGGCGGGACTACGAGCTACCTACGAACATGCGGTCTCTTGCCGCCGTTATGTGGCGGCGCATGGCGGCAGCGGCCTCGTCGGCATCCTGTCTGCGGATTGCAGCGATGACATCCCCATGCTCGGCCTGAACCAGGTCCTGCCGCCCGGGCGCCGCCAGAAGCGTCAGCGAGCGCGAAAGCCGCATCCCGAATCCGATCTGCTGGCCAAGCGATTCGAGCGTAGTCTGGAAGAACGGGTTCTTGGTCGCTCGCGCAATTGCGAGGTGCAGCATCTGGTCAGCATCGACGCCCAGTTCCTGTTCCTGGTAGGTCAGGTCCATACGCTTGAACGCGGCGTCCAGGGCGGCAAGGTCGGCCTCGTCGCGGCGGCGGGCGGCCCAGGCTGCGGCCGCGCCTTCGACGTCGATTCGGAATTCGTAGCAGCGCTGGATGTCGGTGATCGACGCCAGAGGGACAAAGCTCATGACCTGGCGGTCGGGGCGCCGGGCGACGTAGTTGCCCGACCCCCGGCGCGAGGTCACGATGCCGTCGTCGCGCAGCCGCGCCAGCGCCTCGCGCAGGACCGGCCGCGACACGCCGCAGCTTTTCGCCAAGGTCGCTTCCGACGGCAGCCGGCTGTGCAGCGGGTAGCGGTCCTCGACGATCTGCGTCAGCAGACGGTCATAGACCTGATCGGCCAACGACGGCGGGCGCGGGTCGGTCACGCGCACTCTCCTTGATCAGACGGCCACGCCGGCCGTGCGATAGATCTGCTCCATAAGCCGCAGCGTGCGCAGATTGTCCAGCCGGTCGGTCTGGAACGGCCTGCCGCTGCGCAGCCCCTCGACGAAGTCGGTGATCGCGCCGGTAAAGCAGGCCTGATAGTTCGCGGTCAGGTCGTGCAGCGACACGTCGTCCGGCCGCGACAGCAGGGTGATCCGGTCTCGATCATAGATCAGCGTGTCGGTTTCGCCCAGCAGTTCAAGCCGATCGGTGGGCAGCGGCGGGTGGCCGGGAGCCGAGATGTTGGCGTCGATCTGGACCAGTGCGCCGTCAGCGCTTTCCAGCTGGATCAGTGCCACGTCCTCGCCCTGCAGGTCGGGGTTCATGCGGTCCAGCCGCGCGCCGACGACGGTCATTTCGCCCAGGATGGACCGCAGCGCGTCCAGGTGGTGGATCAGCACCTCGAAGACCAGAAGTCGCTTGAACTCCGCCAGATAGGGTTGACGGCCCAGCAGGAACGGCACCTTGCCCGGATAATCCAGCAGCGAGGACGACCGCACCGTCAGCCGCGCATGGCGCAGGCGACCGACCTCTCCCGCGTGGATGCGGCGCGCCAGTTCGGCATAGTGCGGCCGGAAGCGATAGTTCTCGTGGACCATGAAGCGTACGCGTTCGCCCACGTCGGCGATCAGCGCCTCGGCGTCGGCGACGGTGGGGGTCATGGGTTTCTGGCACATCACGTGCACGCCCATGTCGGCGGCCTGCCGGACCAGCGGCGCGTGGCTGCCCACGGGCGTGATGATGTCGACCGCATCGGGCTGCGTCGCGGCCAGCATCTCGGCCATGTCGGTGAAGACGGCGGAAATGCCGAAACGCGCGGCCTGCGCCTCGGCCCGCCCCCGGTCGGGATCGCAAATGGCGGCAAGCGTCACAGCCTGCTGCGCCTGCCAGCCCTTGAGGTGAAACTCACTGATCGCACCAGCGCCCGCGATGGCTATCGTCAGGTCCTTCATCATGTCCTCCTATTTCGTTGCAAGCGAGTTATCTTCTTCGGACAGATTTTACAACTATTGACTAATATGTCATTTCGCCTTACCGATCCCGAGCAAGTGGAAAGGACAAGCCATGCGTCACAGCGTAACCCCTTCGGATCTTGCCGCCTCGGTGATGGCGGTTCCCCCTCTGGCGATGACGGCCGATGGCGGCTTTTCGGACGCCGAGAACGCGGCCATGCTTCAGCACCTGCGCGACGGTGGCGTCACGACGGTGCTTTATGGCGGCAATGCGCTGGCGCAGCACTGGCCGGTTGCGAATTATGCCGATTGGCTGGACCGGCTGGCGGCAATTGCATCCGAAGATACATGGCTGTTGCCGTCGGTCGGACCTGACGCGGGCAAGCTGATGGACCAGGCGGCAGTGCTGAAGTCGCGGCGCTTTCCGGTCGCGCTGCTGGTGCCGATGGGCGCGCCGCTGACCCATGACGGCATGGGGGCTGCCTTGCGCCGCTTCCACGCGGCCTGCGGGGTGCAGCTGCTGGTCTATATCAAGACCGACGGCTATATTCCGGCGTCGCTGCTGGGCGACCTGCTGGCTGAGGGTGTCGTCTTCGGCGTCAAGTATGCCGTGCCGCGCCAACCGGGCGAGGCTGACCCCTACCTGCGCGCCATCGTGGCTGCGATCGGTGCCGACCGCGTCATCTCGGGCTTTGGCGAGCCGCCGGCGATCCCGCACATGCTTGATGACGGATTGGCAGGCTATACCGCGGGTTGCGTCTGCATCGCACCCTCGATGTCCATGGCGCTGCTGGATGCGTTGAAGCGCGGCGACCGGACCGCGGCCGAGCGGCTGCTGCAGCCGATGCGCGCGCTGGAGGATCTGCGCGGCTCGATCAACGAGATCCGGGTCCTTCACGACGCCATCGGTCTGTCAGGGCTAGCGCAGATGGGGCCGATCATGCCACCGATGACGCCAGTGGCCGAGGCCGATCGCGATCGCGTCACCGCGGCCGCGCGCGACCTGCTGACCGCCGAAAAGGACTTCAGGGCGGCGAAGGCCGCCTGACAACACCGCAGCCCGAAGGGGCATCATCATCTGGGAGGAACCGATGACCGACTTGACCAAACCGACGCGCCGCGGCCTTCTGCAGGGGGCGGCCGCGATGTCCGCCCTGGGGCTTCTGCCTGCTGCGGCATGGGCTGCCGACTATCCTTCGCGGCCGCTGACGATGCTGGTGCCCTGGGGCGCGGGCGGCGGCACCGACGCGACCGCGCGGATGATTTCGGCGCTGCTGGAACGCAAGCTGGGCCAACCGGTCAACGTTGTGAACCGCACCGGCGGAGCAGGGGTAATCGGTCACTCGGCCATCGCGACCGCGCCTGCCGACGGCTATACCCTGGGCATCGTCACGGTCGAGATCGCGATGATGCACCACATGGGCCTGACGCAGCTGACGCCCGCGGATTACACGCCGCTTGGCCTGATGAACGCCGACAGCCCGGCTGTCACCCTGTCAGCCGACAGCGAATACAAGGATATCGCCAGCCTGACCGAGGCGATCCGCGCGTCCGAACCGGGCACCTTCAAGGCATCGGGCACCGCGCAGGGCGGCATCTGGCATCTGGCGCTGGTGGGGTGGCTGCAGGCGCTGGGGCTTCAGCCCAACCACGTGACCTGGGTGCCCTCGGAAGGCTCGGCCCCTGCGATGCAGGACCTGATCGCGGGCGGCGTCGACATTGTCACGGTATCCCTGGCGGAAACCAAGGCAATGGTCGACGCAGGCCGCGCCGTAAACCTGGCCCTGATGGGGACCGAGCGGACGGCCAGCCACCCCGATCTGCCAACCCTGTCCGAGGCGGGCGGCGGCGACTTCGCGCTGGCCACCTGGCGGGGCGTGGCCGGTCCCAAGGACCTGCCCGAGGACGTGGCCGTGACCATCTCCTCGGCCCTGGCCGAGATCGCGGAAGATCCGGAATTCGTCGAGTTCATGAACAGCCGCGGCTTCAACATCGCCTACCTCGATCCTGCCGCGCACGCGCAGATGATGGCCGACGCCGACGCGCAAATGGCCGAGACGATGGCGGCAGCCGGCCTGGTCCAGGGCTGAAGTCCAAATGTTCAGGGCGGGCGGGGCGCGACGTCGCCTTGCCCGCCCGCTTTGTCAAGGGGAGGGGGCGATGAAGTTGACCGACGCCTTGTCGGGCGTGCTGCTGATGTTGCTGGGGCTGTTCATGCTGTGGCAGGCGGCGCAGTTTCCGTCGTTCGCGGGGCAGCCATATGGCGCAGCGCTGCTGCCGTCGATCCTGGCGGGCGGCCTGATCCTGGGCGGCACGCTGCTGGTCGTGCGGGACCTGCTGGCGCGGCGCCAGGCGGAAGGGGGGGTCTGGTTGCAGTTGGTGCCGGACCTGCGGGCGGGCGGAATGCCCGCGCTGCTGGCGGTTCTGGCCAATGTGCTGGCGCAGATCTGGCTTGCGCCGCGCGTCGGGTTCATCCCGGTTTCCGCCGTTGGTTTGCTGGTCCTGTTCCTGGTGCTGCGCCTGCCCGCCTGGGTGGCGGCGGTGCTGGCCGTCGGCACCAGCTTTGCCTGCTGGTGGCTGTTCGCGGGACTTCTCCGCGTGCCGCTGCCGCGCGGCCTTCTGGACGGAGTGCTGTAGGATGAGCTTCATGGACGTTCTTCTTCAAGCCGCCGCGTTGGTGTTCGAGCCCCGGGTCCTGATCACCGCGTTGCTGGCCGGCGCCTTCGGCATGTTCGTGGGCGCGATGCCCGGCCTGACTGCGACGATGGCCACGGCACTTCTGGTGCCGATGACCTTCTTCATGGAGCCCATTCCAGCCTTGGCGGCCATCGTGTCGGCCAGCGGCATGGCCATCTTTGCGGGCGACATTCCCGGCGCGCTGCTGCGCATCCCGGGCACTCCCGCCTCGGCTGCCTACGTCGAAGACAGCTATCAGCTGTCGATGAAGGGCAAGCTGAACCTTGCGTTGGGGACGAACCTGCTGGTGTCCTGCATCGGCGGGTTGTTCGGTGTCGCGGTGCTGATCGCCGCGGCCCCGCTTCTGGCCGAATTCGCGCTGCGCTTCACATCCTACGAATATTTCTGGCTGGCCGCCCTTGGCCTGTCCTGCGCGATCTTCATTGCCTCTGCCGACCCTCTGAAGGCGGGCATCGCGCTGCTGATCGGGCTTGCGCTGGCGACGGTCGGGCTGGACCCGACAACAGGTGTGCCACGATTCACGATGGGGCAGGTGGACCTGATGGCGGGGGTCGAGTTCATCCCCGCGATGATCGGCCTCTTTGCACTGGCCGAGGTCATGCGCGGCGTCATCCGCCTGAATCATGCCACCCCGCCGACGCCGATGCCCCGCAACGACGGACCGCTATTCCGCGGGGTCGGCGGCGTGATCCGGCGGCATCCCAAGAACATCGCGCGCGGCTCGATGATGGGCACGCTGATCGGCGCTCTGCCGGGCGCGGGGGCCGACATCGCGGCCTGGATGGCATATGCCGTGTCCAAGCGCTTCTCGAAGACGCCAGAGAAATACGGCGAGGGCCATGTCGAAGGGCTGGTCGACGCCTCGGCTGCCAACAATGCTGCTGTCGGCGGCGCCTGGATTCCCGCCCTGGTCTTCGGCATTCCCGGCGACAGCGTCACGGCGATCGTCATCGGCGTTCTCTACATGAAGGGGTTGAACCCGGGGCCGACGGTCTTCATCCAGAACCCGCAGCTTATCTATGCCGTCTTCATGATCTTCATCCTGACGACGCTGATGATGGTGCCGCTTGGCTGGGCAGCGGTGAAGGCCGCACGGCAGGTGCTGCGCGTTCCTTCGCGGGTGCTCTTGCCGATCGTTCTCAGCTTCTGCATCGTCGGCTCCTTTGCGATGACGAATTCGGTTTTCGGCATCGTCATCATGCTGGCGCTCGGCCTGCTGGGCTGGCTGCTGGAGGAGAACGGCTTTCCGGTCGCGCCCATCATTCTTGGCCTTGTGCTGGGCCCGATGTTCGAACGGATGTTCATGACCTCCATGATCAAGTCCGGCGGTGATCTTGGCGCGTTCTTCGACCGGCCCATCGCGGCTACACTGGGCGTTTGCGTGCTGCTGATCTGGGGACTTGCGCTTTTCGGGGCGCTGCGGCGGCTTCGGACGCGCAGGGCCACTGTCCGACCCACCTGAAAGGAACCTTCCATGACTCATATTCCCCATGGCGACCACCTGATTGCAGGCGAGAAGATCCGGACCGAGGGGCGTTTTCCCTCGGCCCCGGCGACGGGGCAGGCGCATGAGTTCTCGGTCGGCACGCCCGAG
>NZ_JAOTBD010000062.1 GCF_026162625.1 Paracoccus beibuensis
CTCTGATCACGATCAAACCCGATCAGGACAATCCCGGCGCGGGGTAGAGCAGCCCGGTAGCTCGTCAGGCTCATAACCTGAAGGCCGCAGGTTCAAATCCTGCCCCCGCAACCAAAAATATCCGCAATAACAATGCTCTAAGCCCCGCCCAACAGCGGGGCTTTCGCATGGGCACAAAGCAACTCAACGCCACATCAACGTTGAGCGAGGCCTCCGGACAGCGGGGGCTTGTTGAGGCGCTGGTACATTCGTGGCGCTGAAGCTCTGACTGGCTGCTGAAAACGGGTTTCGGAGAGCATCCCTCGCGGACTCCGTCGATGCTGAGCCCAAACGTTTTTCGTTGGCTCGACGAGAGTACTGTACAAGCCCGTCTACCACGGCAAATGCGTAGTGGCTGCGGACTTTCTCAAAGCCTGTTAACGTTTTGCAAATGACCTTGCCCTAGTTTCGCGCCGTAGTCATCTGGCAGAGGTAATTCCCTTACCTGCCTCGGACAAGCACGGTGTATTTTGACCGCTGTCTGCTTTGTCCCGCGTGCATCAGGTGACCTGACGTAAGAGCGCAGGAAAGCGGGACGAATAAAAATGTGGCCAAATACCCATCAAAAGCCTGTAGTAGTAACGTTTGTAGATCTATGGCTTAGCCGCCATAAACCTAAACTGCACTTACTTCGCCTTTTCCTCTTTGATATTTGTGTTTCAAGCTTCCGTTCAAAGGCCCGCGCAGTTCTGCGAGGCCTTATGAGCGTTTCTGCTGCTCTATTCATCGCTTTAGTATTTCCTAATAGCGCATCTGCTCAATCACCGGGGTGCTCTAAAATCGATGCCGCATTTGGTAGCGGTTATACTGCGCAGGGTTATACAGAACTCTATTTGAATAACCTGAGTTTGAAAGCTGGTGATGTTATTTCCTACCAAGTTACGTCGATAGGGAGCACTAACGCGAGTCCTTACACAGGCGGTGGTTTCGCAATCTACGGTGAAATGCATAATATCGTTTATCTTGAAGAATACGCCACTGCCGGCAACGAGTTAAACCTCAACGCTGATTTTGTCGTGCCGGTGGACGCTGATGATTACGTCGTCTATGTTTGGGGAACAGAATTTAATCCGGGGACTGTGGTCCAAGCGACTGTAAAGTGCGCAGCAGACGAACCTGCCATTCCTTCGATCGCCGGTCTTTCTCCGAGCGCCGGCAACACCGCAGGTGGCTCCAGCGTAGTCCTCACCGGAACCAACCTTACCGGCGTGACGGGCGTTACCTTTGGGGGTACTGCAGCAACCAGCTATTCCGTCAACAGCGATACCCAGATCACAGCCACGACCCCGGCCCATGCTGCGGGGCCGGTCCATGTGGCGGTAACCACACCTGGGGCCACTACAATTTTGTACAACGCCTATACCTACATTCCCTCGTCTGATGCGACGCTCTCGAACATTTGGATTGGAAGCGGTACGTTGACGCCGACTTTTGCTGCGGAAACTACCCAATATTCAGTTCTTGTCCCGGCTGCGACGAACTCTGTGTGGTTGAACGCCGACACGACTGATCCGCGTGCGACCTACATCGCAGGCGGCTTGGAGCGACAGTCTGGCTCTTCTTGGCAGGTGACCCTCGTTCCTGGCGATAATATTGTGGAGATCCTTGGTAAGGCAGAGGATGGCACAATCCGGACTTACACGGTTACAATCACGCGCGAGGCTCCAGTCCTCGCCCTTAGTCCGGCCCCAGGCACACCGCTTAATGCGATGGCTGGTATCTACTATAACCAAACAATTACTACTTCTGGCGGCACGGCGCCCTACAGTTATGCGGTCACCGCCGGTGCTCTGCCGGTCGAACTGACGCTTGACACGTCGGGCACGATCTCGGGCACCCCGACCGTGGCGGGCGAGCACACGTTCACTGTCACCGCCACCGACGCCCAGGAGGTGACCGGATCGGTCAGCTACACCATCGCCGTGGCCGTCCAGGCACCGGTGGCGGGCCACGTCACGGCCACGGTGGCTGCGAACTCCGCAGACAACGCCATTACGCTGGACCTGTCCGGCGGCGCGGCAACCTCGGTTGCAGTGCTTGCCGATCCTGCGCATGGCACCGCGACGGTGTCGGGCACGACGATCACCTATACCCCGAACGCCGGCTATTCCGGCTCTGACAGCTTCACCTACACCGCCACCAACGCGTCCGGCACCTCGGCCGCGGCGATCGTGAGCCTCACCGTCACCGCCCCGACCCTGGCCTTTGCGCCGAAGGCCGGTGCGCTGCCGGACGGAACGGCGGGCACGGCCTACAGTATGACCGTTGCTGCCTCGCAGGGCACGGCGCCTTACACCTACGCCGTCACCGCCGGTGCCCTGCCGGCAGGGTTGTCGCTCGACACTTCGGGCACCATCTCGGGCACGCCGACCGTGGCAGGCGAGCACACCTTCACCGTCACTGCCACCGACGCTCATCAGGTGACCGGATCGATGAGCTACAGCATCGCCATGGCCGTCCAAGCACCAGTTGCGGGTAGCGTCACGGCCACGGTGGACGCGAACTCGGCGGACAACGCCATCGCGCTGAACGTCACCGGCGGCGCAGCGACTTCGGTTGCAGTGCTTGCCGATCCTGCGCATGGTACCGCGACGGTGTCGGGCACGACGATCACCTACACTCCGGCCGCCGGCTATTCTGGCGCCGATAGCTTCACCTACACCGCCACCAACGCGTCCGGCACCTCGGCCGCGGCGACCGTCAGCCTTACCGTCACCGCTCCGGCGCTGGTCTTCGCGCCGAAGGCCGGCGTGCTGCCGGCCGGCACGGCGGGCACAGCCTACAGCCAGACTGTTGCCGCCTCGCAGGGCACCGCCCCCTACAGCTATGCGGTCACCGCCGGTGCTCTGCCGGCTGGACTGTCGCTCGACGCTTCGGGCACGATCTCGGGCACGCCGACCGTGGCAGGCGAGCACATGTTCACCGTCACCGCCACCGACGCCCAGGAGGTGACCGGATCGGTGAGCTACAGCATCTCCGTGGCGGTCCAGGCACCGGTTGCGGGCAACGTTACGGCCACAACGGCTGCGAACTCCGCAGACAACGCCATTACGCTGGACCTGTCCGGCGGCGCGGCAACCTCGGTGGCAGTGCTTGCCGATCCTGCGCATGGCACCGCGACCGTGTCGGGCACGACGATCACCTACACTCCGGCCGCCGGCTATTCCGGCACCGACAGCTTCACCTACACCGCCACCAACGCGTCCGGCACGTCGGATGCGGCTACCGTGAGCCTTACCGTCACCGCTCCGACCCTGGCCTTCGCGCCGAAGGCCGGCGTGCTGCCGGCCGGCATTGCGGGCACGGCCTACAATCAGGCTGTTGCCGCCTCGCAGGGCACGGCGCCCTACAGCTATGCGGTCACCGCCGGTGCTCTGCCGGCTGGACTGTCGCTCGACGCTTCGGGCACGATCTTGGGCACGCCGACCGTGGCGGGCGACCACACCTTTACCGTCACTGCCACCGATGTCCATCAGGTGACCGGATCGGTAAGCTACAGCATTTCCGTGGCCGTCCAGGCACCGGTCGCGGGTAGCGTCACCGCCACAGTGGCTGCGAACTCCGCAGACAATGCCATCACGCTGAACGTCACCGGCGGCGCGGCAACCTCGGTTGCAGTGCTTGCCGATCCTGCGCATGGCACCGCGACGGTGTCGGGCACGACGATCACTTACATCCCGGCCGCCGGCTACTCCGGCTCTGACAGCTTCACCTACACTGCCACCAACGCGTCCGGCACCTCGACCGCGGCTACCGTGAGCCTCACCGTCACCGCTCCAGCCCTGGCCTTTGCGCCGAAGGCCGGCGTGCTGCCTGCGGGCACGGCTGGCACGGCTTATAGCCAGGCCGTTGCCGCCTCGCAGGGCACAGCGCCCTACAGCTATGCGGTTACTGCCGGTGATCTGCCAGCAGGATTGTCGCTCAGCACCTCGGGCACCCTCTCGGGCACGCCCACTGTGGCAGGCGAGCACACGTTCACCGTCACTGCCACCGACGCTCATCAGGTGACCGGATCGGTAAGCTACAGCATCGCCGTGGCCGTCCAAGCACCAGTTGCGGGTAGCGTCACGGCCACGGTGGACGCGAACTCGGCGGACAACGCCATCGCGCTGAACGTCACCGGCGGCGCAGCGACTTCGGTTGCAGTGCTTGCCGATCCTTGGCATGGCACCGCGACGGTGTCGGGCACGACAATCACCTACAGCCCGGCCGCCGGCTATTCCGGCACCGACAGCTTTACCTACACCGCCACCAACGCGTCCGGCACGTCGCAGGCCGCTACGGTGAGCGTTTCCGTCACGGCTCCAACCCTGGCCTTCGCGCCAGCGACGGGTGTGCTGCCGGCCGGAACGGTCAGTACGGCTTATAGCCAGGTCGTTGCCGCCTCGCAGGGCACCGCCCCCTACAGCTACGCAGTCACCGCCGGTGATCTGCCAGCAGGATTGTCGCTCAGCACCTCGGGCACGATCTCTGGCACGCCGACCGTGGCAGGCGAGCACACGTTCACTGTCACCGCCACCGACGCCCATCAGGTGACCGGATCGGTGAGCTACAGCATCGCCGTCAAAGCGGCTCCTGTACTGTTCAGCTTCACCCCGGCCACCGGCGCTCTGACGGGAGCCATGGCGGGTGAAGACTACAGCCAACTCTTCTCCGCCACGGGTGGGGCCGGCACGACAACCTATACTGTCTCGTCCGGTGCCTTGCCGGAGGGACTGGTTCTTGCAGCATCCTCCGGCGAACTGAGCGGAACATTGGCCTCAAACGCAGAAGGTGACTACACCTTCACCGTGCAAGCTCGTGACAGCAACGGTGCCACCGGTGCGGCAGTCTATACTCTGAAAGTCAGAGAGCGGGCGGTAACAGTGACCGACAAACGGGTTAAAGTTGCTGCCGGATCATCGCCCTTGAACATCGATCTGACCAGGGGAGCCACCGGTGGTCCTTTCATGTGGGCTGAGGTTGCCGCCGTGGTACCGCAGAATGCTGGTAGGGTCTCCATCGTGCGTGGCGAATTTGCTCAAGCAGGTTCATCCGGTCCTCTCGGGTGGTATCTGAAGTTCATCCCCGATCCGGCCTATTCGGGCACGGTGACGGTGGACTTTAGCCTCACCAGTGCGCTTGGCGTGTCCAACACCGGAACCGTTATTTACGAGATCGATTATGACGCAGCCGAAGTTGCGGCGGATATCGACGGTCTGGTGAACGGTTTTGTCAGAAACCGTCAGAACATGATCTCTTCCACAATCAGTGTTCCCGGTCTGCTTGAGCGTCGGCGCATGGATCAAGCGACCGAGCGCGTGACCACTCAGGTCAGCCCTTCGGGGCAGGGCGTAAAACTTAGTTTTTCGACGAGCCTGGCGCAAATGGAGGCGGCAAAGAACCATGCAGATGGGGTCCATGATACCACCAGTTCCCCGTTCAACATGTGGATGGACGGCACCTTCCTGCTGCACAAGCGCGACGCCGGCAACGGCGAAGGTGGCGGCGAGTGGGGCAGCTTCGGCATGATCTCGGGTGGGGCAGACTATCTGCTCAACGATAAAGCGCTTGTCGGCCTCAGCCTCCACTATGATCATATGACGGACCCGTCTGATGAAGATGCCGAGTTGACTGGCAACGGCTGGATGGCGGGACCTTCCATGTCATTCGAACTAGGGGAAGGCGTGTTCTGGGATACAAGCCTGCTCTATGGCGGCTCGTCGAACGACATCGATACCGCATTTTGGGACGGGACCTTCCGCACCTCACGCCGAATGTTCGACACCTCTGTCAAAGGTCAGTGGAAACTTGATGAAACCACCACCCTAACGCCAAAGCTGCGTGCAGTTTACTTCAAGGAAAGCGTGGATGATTACGTCGTTAGCAATGATGCTCAGGAAGAAATCGGCGTTGATGGTTTCACCGAGGAACAGCTGCGCGTTAGCTTTGGCGCCGAGATCATCCAGCAGCTTACGCTGAAGGACGGGACAAGGCTCACGCCGACGCTAGGCTTTACCGGCGGCTTCTCCGGCATGGACGGGGCGGGCGCGTTTGGCTCGATCAGTGGCGGGGTTAGCGCCCGCACGCCAGACCAGTGGAACCTGGGTCTTTCGCTCCTTCTCAACATCGAGGGCGACGGCGCCAAGTCCGCGGGGGCACGAGCCAGTATTGCGAAACAGTTCTGATGAAATCACCGGCAAGGGCATCTGCTCTTGCCGGTGATTTTCTTTATAGACCTGCCCATTACCGCAGACCCTGCTTCCAGTCGTCGATCCGTGCATGGATCGTGACAGCAATGCCGATCAACGCGACGGCGATGAATACCCAGCGTAGGGTGTCGAGACAGGGCACAAGCGGCAAGATGGCCGATTGGGTTTCCGCCAGGACCTCCTGGGCCACCTCGATACCGGCAGCGCCGACGGTTGCGATGCCCGCTGCCCCTCCGGCTTTCAGAGACCGGCTCTCGGCCAATACCTCCCGCGCCAATGGCTTCTCTTGCACGAATGCCGTCGCGCGTGTGGGGAAGGGCTCACCCCAGTTGCGTGCGGGCCCCAGGTCGATATGCATGAAACCGGACCGGGGATACGTCCCAAACCCCAAGAAACCAACCGCCCGGGCGGCCGCAGCAAACACCGCCGGATCATGGTTTGACATGGAGATATCGTATGCCGTTCCGAGCATATGCTTGGAGGCTGGAGCCCCGCCAACGGCGCGATTGTGGCTGGGGCTGCGATAGGCGGAGCGAACGATCAGCGCTTGCCGAGCCGATCACGCAGCGCCTGCAGCTTGTCCATGGCTTCAGAATTGATCCTGATGGCGCCGGTGCCGCGGCAGGCGATCTCGGCCGGTGAGAAGTTGGGCCAGCGCCATGCGGCTTTGGGGACATCGCGAAAGTGGGCATAGGTGGTGGTCGTCATGGTGTTGGTCTCCAGACATGAAAAAGGCCGCCAGTATGGCGGGTGGGGTCATTCGGCTTGGTGGTGCTTGTCGTCAGATCAAACGGACGCTCAGTCTGAGCGGCCACGCTGGAAGGCCTCGAACATCAGATTGCGCATGGCGCGGATGTCGGTCTCTATGCGCTCCAGCCGCTGTGCGTCGCTGGCCCGGTCTTCGGCACGCTGCCGATCCACGCGGCTGCGCTCGGTGGCCAGCTCCTTGTCGAGACGCGCCAGCATGGCGTCATTGGTGAAGGCCTTGCGGGTGACGGAGGCCAGCAAGGCGACGGTGCCACCGATGAGCGCAGTAAGGGCCGCAGTGACACCGTGATCGCGGAACGCCTGTGCGACGTCCTGCAGGAGGGTAGGGCGGTGGGTCATGGAGGCATCCTTTCAGAAGTCGGTCTCGACGTAGACGCCCGACCAGTCGTAGGCGACCGCAGCGGCGGTGCTGCCGGTGTTCATGTAGTTGCGCGGACTGAGCATCTGTGTCGGCGCCGGCATGTCCGTGATGATGGTCCGTTCAGCCGCTGCACCGCTGACTTCCTCGACCACCCGCACGCCAATCTCCGTGTCGTTCGGCGCAGCGGCGATATAGAGCGTCAGCACATTGGTCAGGCTGGCGACCGGGTAGGCCGGGCCTAGGTCGACCAGGGTTGGGGCGCCAGTGCCATCGTTGTGGACTAGCTGCCAGTTTGCATGGGTGCCCCGTTGGAAGCCGATGCCGATGCAGTTGGTGACCGCCGCCAGCGTCAGATTGGCAGCTAGTGCAGCCACCGACCCAAACAGGCCGAAGAACCCCATGCCCGTGGCCTGCAGCGTGGTCAGTGACAGCCGGTTCACGTAGCTCCATCCGCCGAGGCCCTCGGCATTGCCACGCCAGCAGACCCACCCTGCCGAACGCTCATCCGCGACCGCATCGACCGTCGCCGCACTCGTCACCCGCCACCGTCGCATGCTGTTCGAGAGGTTGGTGGTGGTCAGCGTCGGCGTGGCGACCGTACCGACGGAGGTGCGCGGCATGCCATGGGTGTTCACCGTGGTCCCGGAGGAGGGCGCCCAGGTGGCAATGCGGTTGACGCCAAAATGTGGCTGCAGGGGAAAGAACCCTCCCGAGGGTCGCTGCACATCCACCCATCCGGCACCCGCGCGCTCGCGGGCATAGACTGCCAACTTGCCCGCGGGCGGCGGGTCCGGCGTTGCTGGCAGACTGGGCATCAGCACCGGCTCAGCCAGCTCGACCCGGCCGGTACCACGTTCGATCCGGATCGCCTCATGGAAGGTCCCGCCGTCCGGACTGACCTTGATGCTGAAATCATCGCTCCCAAGTAAACCCAGCAGCGCCCGGGCCGAGAACCCGGTTTTGAAGGCGAAGGCCGCATCATGGGCCGGGGCGGCCTTGTTGAACGTCGCCTCGATCCCCGCGCCAGCGTTGCTGAACAGCATCGCAGGTGCATTGATCGAGAAGCGATTGTAGCTATCGGCCGCGGCGCCACCGAGACCCAGCAGCTGCGCGGTCAGGTTCGCCTGCGGCATGGCCACCGCAGTCACCGCATTGGCAAAGGTCACAGTCGGGGTGTTGACCACCGTCGTACCGCTCGCACCCGCGGTGGCGGAGCCAATATTGACCACAGTCGCAGACCCCGCAGCACCGCCAGTCCCAAGGTTCAGCGTCTTCGCAGTACCGCTGGCCGTTGTGCCGGTGCCGACACCATAGCTGGCGGTGCCAGTTGCCGTACCGATTGTGGCGGCCGCAGCCGACACGATGAAGGTACCCGAGAAGGTCTTGTTGCCGGTGAAGGTCTGGGTACCCGCCAAGATTGCCAACTCCGCGGATGTGTTCGGCAGGCTGAACGTCCGCGTCGCCCCGGTGCTGATGCCCGACAGGGAGAACATAGCGAGTTTGGTTGGGTCCACCGCATTCACGAGGGTGAACTCAGCATCTGACAGCTGCGATGCGCCACCGACGGGATCCCAGCCACTGCCGGCCCAGACCATGAATGCGGCCTCATCTGCCACCCAGGCAAGCCACCCGGGCCGCGGAACCAGGCGCATCCAGACGCCATCACTCCGAAGCGCGATGTTCTGGTCCCAGCCGGCCCAGAGGCCAGTGGCGCCTGAGGCGACGATATGGCGATCGCCATCGGCAGGCGTGGGCGGAGGTACCATTCGATCCCGATCGAGCACCGAGAGTTGGACCATGGCGTCCAGCAGGCGCAGAGCCTCGTTATGGGTGACGTGCTTCTGCGCCTGCGATGCCAAGATGTATGGCAGCAGGAGGTGGGTGGTGATGTCGGACATGGTCCTGCTTTCAGAAGGTGAGCGTGACGGCTTGCGGCGCCCCACGCCCGACGAGGCCGGAGAGCTGATAAATGCGCAGGGTGAGGCTGTCGCCGGGACCCAGCAGCCGGCCCCAATCGGCTGTCTGCTGGGCGGCGGTGTAGAGACCGCTGG
This sequence comes from Paracoccus beibuensis, assembly GCF_026162625.1. GTDB lineage: Bacteria > Pseudomonadota > Alphaproteobacteria > Rhodobacterales > Rhodobacteraceae > Paracoccus > Paracoccus beibuensis. Next base: position 9,411 of record NZ_JAOTBD010000062.1, read on the forward strand.
TTACGGTGGTGCTGAGCGTGCGTCGGACGGCCCCCGCCTGCAGAACCTCGACCTCATAGGCCTCAATGTCCTCGGCCAACGGCACCTCTCCGGGACCCCAGCGGTCCGCGGCCAGAGATCGTGACCGCCGCGTCCAGCAGATGGTCAGGTCGCCGGGGCTGCGTGCACGACGCCAGGGCTGTTCGACATGGGCGAGGCTTTGTTGCACAAAGTCTTAAGGGGGATTCAGCTGGCGAATCTGGCGTGGTAGCCGTGCTGCATGAGCAGACCCACGCCGCCGAGCTACAAGACCAAGAACTGGCCAGCGTATAAC
>NZ_JAOTBD010000063.1 GCF_026162625.1 Paracoccus beibuensis
GCGCCGAAACCGTGCCCATGCTGCTCTGGGCGCTGCTGGCCTCCGGCCAGATCCAGATGCGGAAGATCGACCGCCGGGAAACGCTTTCTCAGCCTCTCGAGCCGATGTCTCTTGACCTCGCTGCCTGACTGGAGCCAACCTCACATGCCCGGAGCCCGCTGCTCAACAATTTCCACCACATTCGCGACACGACCCCGAACGGGAATGGTGATCCTGAAGCGCGAGACGGGCGGGTTGGCCCCGCGTGCCCAAGGCCGTGGTGGTGGTCATGCAGATTGGTTGGCGTGCAGGACTGGATCACCGGGCGAATGGCACGTGGACAAGGAGTTCCAAGAGTATGAGGACATCATCGTCAAGTTCTCGTCGGTCCTTACCTCCGGCCTGCTGTTCCCTTCGATCTTCCGTTCCGGGGCTGTCGGCAACGGCCTGACGCCTCCGGCTGCGAGGGGCACGGTCAACTTCCGCGGTCAGCCGTGGTTGTCGAGGACGCCCACCTGCTGACACCCGGGCAGACCTACACCTCCGGCGACGGGGTGACGTTCGTAAACGACGGGGCAACGCTGCCGGCAGGGGTGGCGGTGACGGGCGGGAAGCTGGTGCTGACAGTCCCGGCCGCCTGACCTTAGGCGCCTTCCTGGCGGCGCTCTCGCGATGATGCGAAAGCGCCGCAGTCTACTCTAGGTGATGCGCTGCAGAGCGATAGTGGCCTAGGTTGGAACTGAAGAAGTGGCTAGGCTCCGTGTCTATGCCCTCGTTCGCCTCATACCATGCGATATTATGCTGCATTCGCTTCCGCCGGCGGGTTGCCCACTCCAAATCGGTCAGCCGCCTGATCTGAACACGGAGATGCCGAACCTTTGCGGCGAGGGTCTTTTCCTGCTCTGGACGAGTGGCGCCTTGGATGCGGTTCATTATTTCCGGAGGGAGTTGGTCGTGGCTTTCCAGCATGGTCAGTTGTACCGCAGCCGGCCGTACGAGCTTCCAGACGCGGAGATCCCAAAACAACCTGCTGCCGGGCGAAAACAACATGGTGTCCACCGGCAGCATGTAATTCGCAGTGGCTGCCAGAAGTGTTTTCGCGGCGCGGTTCGTCACCAGATAGCAGCCGCACGATGGCTCGCTGCAGAGAAGCCGCGCGAGCCGGCGTTCTTCGGCAAGACGGATGGATCTCTGGCCATAGCGTGTCGGTCTAGTAGTGTCATAGTCTAGTTTCACCAGATCGACTTGACCCAGCACATCGGCGCTGAACGCGAGGTCGGCGAAGTCGCAGGAAACTGCGACATCGTCTTCCAGGACCAGTGCAGCAGGGAGGCGTCTGGCGACGATTTCTCGCCAAGCAGATCTATGGCTCTCGAAGCACCCCACTTCTCCCGGGGTGAGTGGAGCATAAGGAGCAGCCTGAGACGATGCCCTTACGCCAGGCGCCTTACCGTCAACCGCCGCTATGCGGATCGGATCGATGCCCAAGGCGCCTAGCTGAGACACCATAAAGGCCCACCGCTTCGGTTGCCTGTCCAAGTTGATGACGAATACCGGCAGCACTAAAAATGACTCTCTGAATCCCGCTCACAATAACGTGAGTGCGGCGCGAGTCTGTCAAGTCCCATCAGCATAAGGAGAGCGGCAACTTTCGCTGCCAACATGTATCGCCCGCGCGCTGCTTCGCATGATGCTCTCGACCAACCGATTTCGAGGGCGTTTTCATGTGCGGCAAACCTGACATTCCCGAGCCTCAGCAGATGCCGGCCGGCAAGGCGCCCGTGTTCAGCACGGCGACGGAGACGCGCTCGAAGACGGGGCGTCAAGGCACGCTGCTGACCCGCCCGACCGCGTGGCAGGAATATCCGCCCGGCGGCAAGAAGACGTTGCTCGGGACCTGATCGAGCATGGCAGCGCTCGTCGACAAGGATCTCCGCAAGGCACTCGCCGCCCGTCGCAAGACGATGGATGCGGAGTACCAGCATTGGGAGCCCCACTTCCGCGAGCTGAGGGACGCGATCAAGCCGACGCGCGGCCGGTTCGAACGCGATGAGCGCCGGTCCGACAGCTCTATCAACAAGCGCATTCTAGATAGCACGGCGCAGATGGCGCTGCGGACCCTGCGCGCGGGCCTGATGTCCGGCATCACGTCGCCGTCGCGGCCCTGGTTCCGCCTCGGCCTGCGCGGCACGACCGCCGACGAGACGGACTTCGCGGCCAAGGAGTGGCTGCACGAGGTTCAGGTGCGCATGTACGAGGTGCTGCGCGGCTCGAATGTCTACCGCATGCTGGGCGCGATCTACGACGACCTCCGCATGGGCGCGGGCGCGGCGCACCACATGAGAAGACACACGAGATAGCCACGGCATGCGCGCGTGGATGCGGTATGACGGCGGCAGGCGGTCGAGGAGGTCGCAGAGGGCGACAACGTGATGCTGGCGCATTTGGCGGATGTCTCGGATCCCGGTCGCCTCTTCGATGAGAGCCGCAGTCTTCCGGATAGCGTCGCAGGTGTCCTCGTTCGCGGCGCCCGTCCGGAGTTGCACGGCGGTCAACCTGTCGGCGATTGCCTTGACGGACGTATCGACGTGAGGAGCTTCGGCCTCTTCAGGAGCTGAATAGATCGGCAGGGTTTCAGAGAAGGTCGGCGGCTGACCCATCAGCGAGGCTCTCATAGCCGCGAGTGCGTCGTTTTTGCTGAGTTTCCCGTTGTCCATGTCGTCCCACACCTTTTCGCTTCCAGCTGTCATGGCGACGGCAAGACGGCGGGCGGCGACTGGGCTCGAAGTCCCGAGCGAGATCTGGACCACAATCCCCCGGACTTGCGTCTCCAGGAATAGTAGCCGTTGCGCCTGATGAGGTGGGTTGCGATAGGCATAGAGCGTCCTCAAAACGAGGGCCCCTCATGTCACCCGGGTGACACCACCTAATTTGCCAAAACCATGTCAACCCGTTAAGGAAACACGTTTCTGAAATCATTGCAAAATCAGATTGTTTTGGCTCCGGCGGTAGGGATCGAACCTACGACCAATTGATTAACAGTCAACTGCTCTACCGCTGAGCTACGCCGGAACACGAGGGGGGTATAGCAACGTCGTTCGGGGGCGTCCAGTGGGCAGAGGTGACTTTTTGTCAGGCGCGTGAAAAAAACGTGTCGGCGGTCAAATTACCCGCGAAATCAACGGCTCCTAGCTGCGCAAGGGCGATCAGGTGAGCCAGCACGTTGCGTTGCGCGGCCGGCAGAAGCGCGGGCCGCACGTCATACAGGCGTCGCGCAAGCCCGGCGGCGGAATCGGGACGCTCTTGCAGGGCGGCCATCACTTGCGCAGTCCGCAGCCGGCGGTGGCGCGCAAGCTCCTCCAGGCGGAGGAGGGGGGTCGTGATCGGGTCGCCATGAGTGGGCAGCAAGCGTGCCGGCGCGGCGGCCTCCAGCCTGGTCAGCGACCCGAAATAATCCGCCAGATCTCCGTCCGGTGGAGAGATGAGCGTCGAGGACCAGCCCATGACCAAATCCCCGCTGAAGATCGCGTCGTCCCACTGGAAGCACAGGTGCCCGCCGGAATGGCCCGGCGTGTGCAGGGCGCGCAGGGACCAGTCCGCGGTCGTGACGACCTCATTGTCTGACAGCAGTCGGTCCGGTGCGAAATCATGGTCCAGCCCTTCGCCGCCCCCGGCAAGCCCCTGAGAGGCCAGCCGCGCCATCAGCGGCGACCGGCCCGCCGTTGCGCCGCCGAAGGCCAGCACTGGTGCGCCCGTCATCCGCGACAGGCGCGCCGCGCCGGCGCTGTGGTCGCGGTGCGCGTGCGTGACGAAGATGTGGCTGATCCGTTCCTGTCCCGCGCGGGCAACGGCCTCCTGGTGCGCGGGGTCGTCGGGGCCGGGATCGATAACGGCCATGTCGTCCCGGCCGATCAGGAATGTCGTCGTTCCCGGCCCGGTCAGGGGCGAGGGGTTCGCGGCCAGGATGCGCAGCGGCTCTTTCACAGGGGCGGTCATCTGGCTAGCCTAGCGCGCAAGGAGAGTGCCTGCCATGCCGAACCACATCGAAGGTCCGATTGCGCGGACGCTGGTGCCACGCGGGCTCTATGCCCGTGCGGCACTGATCCTGTTCCTGCCGGTCGTGGTGGTGACGCTGGTCGTCAGTGTCATGTTCCTGCAGCGGCATTTCGACGGCGTCACCCGGCAGATGACCTCCAGCATGGCGCACGAGCTGGAATTCGTGGCCCGCCAGGTCGAGCGGGCTGACAGCCTGGACGAGGCTCGGCTGGCCGGTGCGGTCGTGGCGGCGCCACTGGACCTGGAACTGCGGCTGCCGGCCGAACCAGCGGCGGCGGACCAGCGGCTCTTCTATGACTTCTCGGGGCGAATCGTCATCGAGGTGCTGCGGGAAGCCTTGCCTGAGGTGCTGGCGATCGACCTTGCCAGCAACGACAAGCGGGTCGACGTGGCGCTGGACGGGCCGTGGGGGCCTTATCTCCTCAGCTTCGAGAGGCGGCGTGTCAGCGCCTCGAACCCGCACCAGCTGCTGGTTCTGATGGTCTTCACCTCGCTTCTGATGTCGGGGATTGCCACGATCTTCCTGCGCAACCAGCTGCGCCCGATCCGCCGGCTGGCCTACGCGGCCGAGGAATACGGCAAGGGCCGGATGGTGCCTTACCGCCCGTCGGGCGCGGTCGAGGTGCGCAGCGCCGGCACCGCCTTCCTGGACATGCGCAACCGGCTGGAGCGCCAGAACGAGCAGCGCAAGCTGATGATGTCGGGCATCAGTCACGACCTGCGCACGCCGCTGACCCGGCTGCGCCTTGGCCTGTCGATGATGTCGCCCGACATGCCGCCCGAGGCCGACGACATCGCCGCGCTGGAGGCCGACATCGCCGAGATGAACCGCATGGTCGACGGCTTCCTCGACTATGCGCGCGACGATGCGCAGGACAGCCAGCCCGAGCCGACCGCCGCCGCGAAGTTCCTGACGACCATCGTGGCGGATGCACAGCGGGCGGGGCAGCAGGTCGGCATGGTCCTGTTCGAAGGCGACCGCGACGGTGTGGCCACGTTCAGGCCCGACATGCTGCGCCGGGCGCTGGAGAACCTGATCGGCAACGCAGTGCGCTATGGCGGTCGGGTCGAACTGGATGCGGCGCTCGGTCCCCGCAGCCTGCGGATAGGTGTCGAGGACGACGGGCCCGGCATCCCCGAGGACAGCATCGAGACCGCGATGCGCCCCTTCACGCGGCTCGATCCGTCCCGCCGCAGGAACAGCGCGCAGGGGGCGGGCTTGGGTCTTGCGATCGCCGCCGACGTCGTTCGCGCGCATGGCGGGCAGCTGCGGCTGGGACGCGGCCCCAAGCTTGGCGGGCTGCGGGCCGAGATCGTCATTCCCCGGTAAGATAGGTGGTATTGTCGCGGTCATATTGAACGCGGGCGGCGCTGGCCCTAGATTGACGCGATGCAGGGGCCGTGCGTCGCCATGACGGGGCCACGGCTTCGGGCGGAAAGGACAAGACATGACGGAATTCACCACTCAGACCTACCCGGTGCTGCCCTTGCGGGACATTGTCGTCTTCCCGCACATGATCGTGCCACTGTTCGTAGGTCGTGAAAAGTCGGTGCGCGCGCTGGAGGCGGTGATGGAATCGGACAGCCCGATCCTGCTGGCCGCCCAGAAGGACGCCGCCATCGACGAACCCGATGAGGACGGCATCTATCGCACGGGCGTTCTTGCCAACGTGCTGCAGCTGTTGAAACTGCCGGACGGCACCGTCAAGGTGCTGGTCGAAGGGCGCGAGCGCGTCGAGATCACCCAGTTCGTGCCGAACGACGATCACTTCATGGCGACCGCCACCCCGCTGGAGGAAACGCAGGGCGACGAGGCGACCGTGACCGCGCTGGTTCGCACCGTCGCCGAGGAATTCGAGCGTTACGTCAAGGTGCGCAAGAACATCCCCGAGGAAGTCGTCGCGGCCGTCGCCGAGGCGACCGAATCCGGCAAGCTGGCTGACCTTGTCGCCGGCCACATGGGCATCGACCTGGACCGCAAGCAGGACCTGCTGGACACGCTGGTCGTGGCCGAGCGTCTGGAAAAGGTCTATGGCCACATGCAGGGCGAGATGTCGGTCCTGCAGGTCGAGAAAAAGATCAAGTCCCGCGTCAAGACCCAGATGGAGAAGACGCAGCGCGAGTACTATCTGAACGAGCAGATGCGCGCGATCCAGAAGGAATTGGGCGATGGCGAGGACGGGCAGAATGAACTGGCCGAGCTGGAGGAGCGCATCCAGAAGACCAAGTTCAGCAAGGAAGCCCGTGAAAAGGCCGAGGGCGAGCTGAAGAAGCTGAAGTCGATGTCGCCGATGTCGGCCGAGGCGACAGTCAGCCGCAACTACCTCGACTGGCTGCTGTCGCTGCCTTGGGGCGTCAAGTCGCGTACCCGCAAGGACCTGGGCCGCGCCGAGGCGATTCTGGATGCCGACCATTACGGCCTGGAAAAGGTCAAGGAACGGATCGTCGAGTACCTGGCCGTGCAGGCGCGCAGCCAAAAGCTGAAGGGCCCGATCCTGACGCTGGTCGGTCCTCCGGGCGTGGGCAAGACCTCGCTGGGTCGCTCCATCGCCAAGGCGACGGGGCGCGAGTTCATCCGCATCTCGCTCGGCGGCGTGCGCGACGAGAGTGAGATTCGCGGCCACCGGCGGACCTATATCGGCTCGATGCCCGGCAAGATCATCCAGGCGCTGAAGAAGGCGAAGACCACCAACCCGCTGATCCTGCTGGATGAGATCGACAAGATGGGTCAGGACTTCCGCGGCGATCCGGCTTCGGCAATGCTCGAGGTGCTTGATCCCGAACAAAACTCGACCTTCGTGGACCACTATCTCGAGGTGGAGTACGATCTGTCGAACGTGATGTTCGTGACCACGGCCAACAGCTACAACATGCCGGGCCCGCTTCTGGACCGGATGGAGATTATCGGCCTGTCGGGTTACACCGAGGATGAAAAGCGCGAGATTGCCAAGGGTCACCTGCTGGACAAGCAGATCAAGGCCAACGGTCTGCGCAAGGGCGAATTCAGCGTCACCGACGAGGCGCTGACCCACATCATCCGCTATTACACCCGCGAGGCCGGCGTGCGTTCGCTGGAACGCGAAATCGCCAAGCTGGCCCGCAAGGCCGTGACCGAGATCCTCAAGGGCCAGGTCAAGTCCGTCGAGGTGACACCCGAGAAGGCCGAGGAATACCTCGGCGTGCGTCGTCATCGCTATGGTCTGGCCGAGAAGGAGGATCAGGTCGGCGTCGTGACGGGCTTGGCCTGGACTTCGGTCGGCGGCGACCTGCTGCAGATCGAGGCGCTGCGCCTGCCCGGCAAGGGTCGGATGAAGACGACCGGGAAACTGGGCGACGTGATGAAGGAATCGATCGACGCGGCGTCCAGCTTCGTGCGGTCGGTGGCGCCGGATATCGGGGTGAAGCCCCCGGAATTCGACAAGCGCGACATCCACGTCCACGTCCCCGAAGGCGCGACGCCCAAGGACGGTCCGTCGGCGGGCATCGCGATGGTGACCTCGGTAGTGTCGGTGATGACCGGCATCCCGGTCCGCAAGGACGTCGCCATGACCGGCGAGGTCACCCTGCGCGGCAACGTGCTGGCGATCGGCGGGTTGAAGGAGAAACTGCTGGCGGCGCTGCGCGGCGGCATCAAGACGGTGCTGATCCCGCAGGACAATGAAAAGGATCTTGTCGAGATCCCGGACAACGTCAAGCAGGGCCTGACGATCATCCCGGTCGCCAATGTCCGTGAGGTCCTGCGCCATGCTCTGGTGCGCCAGCCGGTGCCGGTGGAATGGGACGAAGCCGCCGAAGAGGCCGCCGAGGCCGCGCGCCTGGACCGCCAGCGGTCGTCCAGCGGCGCGGGCAGCACCGTCGCCCACTGAGGCGACATCGCAACAAGAAGGCCGGGGGCGTTACGCGTCCCCGGTTCTTACCATGTGCAGTCACGGTTGACGCAGAGTCAGATCGCGCTAGGCTGGTAGGATAATTCCGGGGAGGGGGAACCAGGAATGACCCATGAGACAGGCCAACCTGCTGCCGTGCAGGATCCGCATCCTGCTGTCGTGGTGCAGAAGCGCGATTTCATAGATCGCGTGGTCGCCGCCACAGGCGCCCGACGCACCGACGCCCGCCCCATCATCGAGGCGACGCTGGCCCAACTGGGGCTTGTGTTGTCGGCGGGCCATACGCTTGCCGTGCCGCCATTGGGCCGGGCGCGGATCAACCTGGAAAAGGACGCCCGTGGCGGCGACGTCATCACGCTGCGCCTGCGCCGGCGACCTGCGCCCACCGACCCCGAGGCAGGGTAGAAAGCGGCGAAAGCCCCCTTGCAACGGCCTGCGGCTGGCGCTAGAAGCCAGCGCGACGGGTGATTAGCTCAGTGGTAGAGCGCTTCGTTCACATCGAAGATGTCGGGGGTTCAAATCCCTCATCACCCACCATCTTTTCTCTTTCGATTCAACTATATAGACGTGAAAGCTACATTATCGGCGAAGTGCCCGCCGGTTCACCGAACCCAGGATTTTGCGCGCAGCCTGACGAAATCAAGAACGTCGGCGGCGTCCGTCAGATGATTCAGAGCGAAAAGCCCATAGGTCGAGAAGGTGATGCCGGGGTTGCTGTGCCCGAGGTACTGGGCCACTTTCTCCAGGGGCCGCTCGATACCATCTGAACCGCGGCGCTGTGGCGGATCGTGTGCTGGGTCACGTCCGTCAGGCCCGAACGCCTCACTGCCCCCTCAAAGCCCTTTCTTATGCTGCCGATCCGGTTGCCGCCTCTCTCGATCACATAGTCCGACATGGCGGATGCCTTGCCCGTTTGGAGCGCAGCCAGCAGCCCCTGATTGATTGGCACGATAGCCCGCCCTTTGCGGGTCCTCGCATCGTCCAGCCCCAGGTTGATGATGCCGCGCGCCAAGTCTACGCGATCCCACGTCAGATCTAGAATCGCCCCGACCCCGAGCAAATGGATCGCCAGCGCCATGTGAGGTGCGTCCGCGCTGTCGATCAGGCGCTGTATCTCGTCCTTCGTCGGATACCGCTCTTTCGGCGTCGGCTTGGCCGGCCGCTCGATATAGGGCGCGGCGTCGATGTTCCGCGCCCGCTCAGCGAAGGTCATTGCGCTGCGGAGATGGAGGGCATGGGTGCCTCATGGGTGCCTCATGGGTGCCTCATGCCCGGTCCGGTGATTGCGCCCCCAGCAACCGAGGCCGCCGAGGTCAGGTTGTTGGCCGCCGTTGTCAGGATGAAGCGGGACCTCAGCCATTCGACACCGCGGCAAACGGCCCGGGCCATGCCGCCGATGGCCTTGGCGCGGCCGAAGGGCTCCTCTCCGCTTCCGGTGCCTGATGGACAAGGCACAGCCTTGGTGTCGGGTGGTGCGTCCGTCGACTGCCGGATGCCGCGGCGCAGATCGGCCACGAGGCCGGCGGCATCATGGGCCTTGTCAGCTTCCGGGTTGAGCCAGGAGAGTGACGATGCGCCATATCAAGCGC
>NZ_JAOTBD010000064.1 GCF_026162625.1 Paracoccus beibuensis
CGCATCCGCCAGCAGACGCTTCAGCCTGCCGTTGTCGCCTTCAAGCGCCTTCAGCCTCCGGGCATCGGACATATCCATGCCGCCATACTTGGCTTTCGGCTTGCAGAAAGTCGCGGAGCTCAGCCCATGACGGCGACAGACTTCCGCAGTTGCCATTCCGGTTTCCTGCTCCTTGATCATGCCAATGATCTGCGCCTCGGCAAAGCGGCTTGTCCTCATGTCGCCTGCTCCTTCGTGGCGAAGCGAACTCTACATTGGAGCGAGGGACCGACCGGGAGCAGGTCATTGGCCGGACCGTCGGGTCGGACGTTGAGAGGTCCTCGTAGTGGTCATGCGGCGGGTCCACGGTCTTCGCACTGCCGAGTTTGCAGGTTGGTTCTGGAGTTGGCCAGGTCTGAGCACCTTGTGCACAAGACGTTGGGCCATGTAAGTTGGCGGATTGCCCTTCCCAGATCGACCTGACGCATGGCGCTCTTCAGCGCAAGCCGTGCTGTCCCTGCGCGGACGGCTTGTTCGCAGGTCGATCCCACCCTTCCTCAGATCATCCTGCAACGGCCCGCCACGTGCCACCAGCCGAAAGCCCCGGCCACTGGGGCACCGCGGCATTCAAGCAGAGATCGTCCAGAGCCTGAATCGGCGATGGCCGGTCACCTCTCGGACCAAGCCAAGGTCGGTCAGGCGGTTCAGCATCCTTTCGGCCGTCGGGCGGCTGATTCCCGCCATGGTCTCAGCCTCCATGGCGGAGAGCAATGGCCGCGCGGTCAGAGCTTCGACCACTTTTGCGGCATTGTCACCCTTGATCCAGGCCGTGGCAGCCATGGCACGACCAGCCCAGTCACTGACGCGCATGATCACGGCCCGAGCCTCTTGCGCCCCTGCGGACAGCGCCGCCAGATGGGCCGCCAAGCGGTCCTCTGCGGGACCATGGCCGGTCCAGATCCGCCGTCCCGGCTGCCCCAAGGGAACGAAGTGGAGTGCCTCCGCACCCACCGCCATGTGACGTGCGGACCACACGGCAGGTTCGACTACATTACCTGCAGGCGACAGCTCAGCCATCCGCCAAACGGCCAATAGTGCCGGCCCCCGTGCCAGCGGGTGCAACTCCTTCCACCCTTCGACGGCGCTGATGAACGCGCCAGCAGCAGCATCGAACGCATGCCCCTGAAGTCGCAAGGCGATATTGGACGATGGCGGACCCGACGCTTCTCTGTGGTGCAGCCCCAGGAACGCCGGCAGGTTGGTCAGGCTTCCCTGCCCCTCCAGCCGGCGGACCGCCCATCGCGCCAGACGCATCGCTTCGGGATCAGACCCGGCGCGAGCGTTCAACAGGTCGCGCCCGATCTCTTCCCGCTTGAGCACAAGACCCTGCGCCCACAGCATCGCCTCGACCTCGACGAGTGCAAGGCGCTGGCGGGCACCTTCAGCCTCGGGCAGCGACAGGGCGTTGAGGCTCGCTTCAAGACGCCCCACCTCTCGCGCCGCTTCGGCAAGCATATGCACGTGGCGCGCCTGGGCGGCGAGCCAGGGCCCGGCATCGGCCAAGTTGGCGCCTGTTGCAGGCTCTCTCTTGCTCATCATCGTGACCAGTTAGCCGTTGCACACGAGGAATGTCATTTTAATCTGCTTGATCGGACGGAGAAGCTGCAGCCCGCGTGATCTCGGAGAAGCGCGCCCGAAGGGAATGGCGGCTTCGGGCTCTTCAAGTCGACCAGGCCGCCCGACTGCCATGCGGTGGCTCCACGACACCGTCCAAACGACGGCGGCCCCTAGCTGCCCCTTGGCCCTCGATAGGCGTTCGGTGCAGCGTTCCCTAACCCGGCCGTTGGTGCTTGACGCAGCAGACTGATGGACCCTTCTCTTCCAGTCTTTGGGGCCCAAAGGCGTCGATGAGCGACAGACCGACGGAAGTTAACTCAATCCACAAGAACGCCGGCACAGCGCGCGGTGTTCTGGATGTGAGACAGCATCGCCTCACGCGCCGCGATGGGATTGCGCGCTTTCAGAGCCTCCAAGATGCCCCGATGCTCGGCGATGGATTGGCGCATGCGATCGGGATCGGTATTCGGAATGGGTTGGCGCTGTGTCTCGTTCAGCAAGTGCTGCATGCCCACATAGATGCCTGCCAGCATCCGGTTCGGGCAAGCATCGGCGACGCCCTGGTGCAGGGCCAGGTCCGCCGCGACATGGCCAACAAGATCGCCGTCATGCCATGCTCGCTCGAAGGTCTCTGCCGCTGCGCCTAGCGCGTCCAGGGTGTCGTCAGTCATCCCGCGGGCAGAAAGGGCGCAGATTTCGCCCTCGATCAGCATGCGTGTCTGGAAAACATCAGCAAGATCGTGGGCGTCGTCGTAGCGCCATATTGCGCGCGCGTGCTGTCGGTCTCGGTCCAGCACGAACGTCCCTCGCGCGGGCAATGTCTGGATCAGCCCAAGCGTCTCCAGCGTCAGAAGCGCCTCCCGCAGCGTCGGGCGCGAGACGCGCAGCTGTTCAGACAGGACGCGCTGCGAGGGCAGCTTGTCACCTGCCTTGAGCTCGCCCGAGCGGATCATCCCCTGCAGCCGGCTCGCCACACCCTGCGCCACAGGTCCCTTGTCCCACATCACCAATCTTGCCTCTCCTGCTAGCAGCTTTCTTCGCGCGTCGCAGGAAGCTGTCAACGCCATTGCCAAGCTGCGCCGCACATGGTGATACTGGTCAGACCGGTTTGGCCGGTCAATTGAATAACAACAACGGGGAGCTTCAAATGTTCGGTTACGGCGTACGGATGACAATGACGGCGGCCATTGCACTGGCCGGGTCGGCCTGGATGGCGGCAGCGCAGGAGACGCTGACGGTGGGGGCCAATATCGGCAACGTGCCGTGGGAGTTTCAGGACGAGGCCGGCAAGTTTGTCGGCTTCGAAATCGACCTTGTCGCCGCCATCGCCGAGCGCATGGGCGCCGAGGTCGAGACCGTGAACATCCCCTTCAACGGCCTCTTTTCGGCCGTCCAGTCGGGGCGCATCGACATTGCGACCTCATCGATAACCATCACTGACGAGCGCCTACAGTCGGTGACCTTTGCCCAACCCTACTATGACAGCGACCAGTCCCTGACCGCACTGGGCGAGGGCCCGAAGTCGCTGGAGGAGATGGAGGGCAAGGTCGTCGGAGTCGACACCGGTTCGACCGGAGACATGTGGGCGACGGAGCATCAGGGCGAATTCGGCTTCGCCGAGATCCGGCGCTACGAAGGCTTGGCGCCCGCCATGCTGGACCTCACAGCGGGCCGCATCGACGGCTACATCTCGGACATTCCGGCGCTGCAGTATTACGTTGTGGACAAGCCGAACCTGGCCGTCGTCGAGCGCATTCCGACGGGTGAGAAATACTCGATGATGTTCGCCAAGGATGCCGAGCTTGCAACGCAGGTGAATGCCGTTCTGGACGATCTCAAAACCGAGGGCGTTCTGGCAGAACTTCACGAGAAATGGTTTGGCGTCGCGCCCGAAGCGGACTCGTCGACCGTCGCCGTCCTGCCGATGCCGTCGCTGGACTAATCCGAAGCCCCGGGTCCGGGCCATACCCGGACCCGAAAGGACGCTCATGGACATTTTCGACACTTTTCTGAACGCCGAGGTCATGCGGCGGACCTTCCCACTGCTGCTGCGAGGGCTGTGGATTACGCTGCAGTTGGGCGCGGCCAGCATCGTTGCAGGGCTCGGTTTGGGTCTGGGGCTGGCAATGACGCGGCTTTACGCGCCGGCGCCGGTCCGCTTCCTTACACGTGTCTACATCGACATTTTCCGCTCCATCCCCCTCCTGGTGCTGCTGATCATTGTCTACTATGCCCTGCCCTTCGTAGGGCTTCGGCTGTCACCGTTCGCTTCGGCCATGACGGCGCTGACGCTGGTCTCGGGCGCCTACACGGCCGAGATCTTCCGCGCCGGCATCGAGGCAATCCCCAAGGGCCAGTTCGAGGCCTCGGCCGCGCTTGGCCTCAGCGGGCGGCAGACGATGGCCGACGTGATCCTGCCGCAGGCGGTGCGGATCGTGATTCCGCCGCTGACCAACAACTCGATCAACGTAGTCAAGGATACGGCGCTGGCCTCGGTTGTCGCCATGCCGGACCTTCTGAAACAGGCGACGCAGGCGCAGGCGCTGGCTGCAAACCCCACGCCGCTGATCGTGGCGGCGGCGATTTATCTTGCGTTCCTCTGGCCGCTGGTCGCGCTGGTCTCACGAATGGAACGCCGTTTTGCGGCAAGGAGGCGCTGAGATGACAGGCTTCGTCAGCATCCGCAACCTGCGGAAATCCTATGGCACCTTCGAGGCGCTGAGGGGGATCAACCTCGACGTCGCCAAAGGCGAGGTCGTCTGCATCATCGGCCCCTCGGGCTCGGGCAAGTCGACCCTGATCCGCTGCATCAACCGTCTGGAAGGCTTTTCCGCAGGCAGCGAGATCCGAGTGGACGGCATGCCCGTCACCTCGGGCCGGGCGCTGGCCAAGGTGCGAGCCGAGGTCGGGATGGTGTTCCAGTCCTTCAACCTCTTCCCACATCTGACGGTGCGCGAGAACGTCATGCTGGCCCCGCGCCGGGTGCGCGGCACCTTGCGTGTCGATTCCGCCGCGCAGGCCGACCGCCTGCTGGCTCGCGTCGGCATCGGCGATCAGGCGGGCAAGTATCCAGAGCATCTCTCCGGCGGGCAGCAGCAGCGAGTCGCCATCGCCCGCGCCTTGGCAATGGAGCCGCAGGTGATGCTGTTCGACGAGCCGACAAGCGCGCTGGACCCCGAGATGGTGGGCGAGGTGCTGGATGTCATGCGTGACCTGGCCCGCACCGGCGTCACCATGATCGTCGTTACGCATGAAATGGGCTTCGCCGCACAGGTCGCCGATCGGGTGATCTTCATGGACGCCGGGCAGATCGTTGAACAGGGACCGCCCGCGCAGGTGCTGTCGGCCCCGCAGGAACCCCGCACGCGCGACTTCCTCGGCGCGGTTCTGAACCACTAGTGAAAGACACAAGATGACACAGTTGGACATGGCCTGGGTGCAGGCGCAGTTTCCGGGCCTCGCCTCGGATTGGGTTTTCTTCGACAACGCGGGCGGCGCGCAGATTGCCCAGCCCGCGCTGGACCGGATGGTCGAGTTCCTGACCCACCGCAACGTCCAGATCGGTGGCAGCTACGCCGTTTCGCAGGCGGCAGCCGAGGCGCTGATGGCGGGGCGCCAAGCCGCAGCGACGCTCGTGAACGCCGCCGGACCTGAAGAAATCGTCTTCGGCCCCTCAACCACGGTGCTGATGGGCAACCTGATGCAGGCCATGCGCCACCAGTTCGCACCGGGGGACGAGGTGATCGTGACCATGGCCGATCACGAAAGCAACATCGGTCCTTGGCGGCGGCTGGAGGAGCTCGGCGTCAGCATCAAGGTCTGGCCGCTGAACGCGCAGACGATGGACCTGCAACTGCCCGACCTGGAGCCGCTGATGACCGACCGCACGCGCCTGGTCTGCGTCACGCATGTGTCGAATATCCTGGGCAAGGTCCATCCGGTCGCCGAATTCGCGCGCTTCGTCCATGAACGCGGTGCGCGCATCTGTGTGGATGCGGTCGCCTATGCCCCCCACCGGCTGATCGACGTGCAGGCCTGGGACGTGGATTACTATGTCTTCAGCCTCTACAAGGCTTTCGGTCCGCATGGAGCGCTGATGTATGGCAAATACGATCTGCTGGCCGAGTTGGACGGGCTTTACCACTACTTCTACGGCAGGGACAAAGTTACCGCCAAGCTGGAGCCGGGCAACCCCAGCTACGAGGCCGCCTACGCCACCGACGGCATCTTGTCTTACCTTACCGATCTTGCACGCCACCATGGCGCCAGCGGCGACGACCGCACGCTGCTGACCGCAGCTTTCGACGTGATCACCGCACAGGAGGATGCGCTGACCGGCCGCCTGCTGGCATGGCTCTCGGCCCGCAACGACTGCCGCATCATTGGCGAGGCTTTGAACAACGCCAGCACCCGCGTTCCCACCATCGCCTTCAAGTTTGATGGCATCAACTCCGCCACCGTCGCCCGCGCAATGGACGACCACGGTATCGCCATGCGTTTCGGGGATTTCCATTCACGGCGGCTGGTCGAGCATCTGGGCGAGGATCAGGACGGCGGTGTCCTGCGCGTGTCGATGGTCCATTACAACACGCTGGAGCAGGTGGACCGGCTGACGGAGGCACTGACGCAGATCGTGGCAAGGCAGGCGGCATGAACGATCTGGACCTCGTCATCGGCGGCGGCAACGTCGTCACCGCAGCCGACAGCTATGCCGCTGATATCGGCATCAAGGACGGCCGCATCGTCCAGATAGGCCAGGGCCTGACCGGGGTCGAGCGCATCGACGCGAGCGGTCTTCTGGTCCTCCCGGGCGGGATCGATGCCCATGTGCATCTGGATCAGCCGACATCGGACGGGACGGTGATGGCAGACGACTTCGCCAGTGGCACCCGCTCGGCCGCCGCTGGTGGCAACACGACCGTCCTGCCCTTCGCCCTGCAGATCAAGGGGCAGTCCCTACGCGCCTGCGTCGAGGACTATCGCCGCAAGGCCGCGGGCAACTGCCACACCGATGTCGCCTTTCACCTGATCGTCAGCGATCCGACGCCGCAGGTGCTTGGGCAGGAACTGCCGGCGCTGGTGCGGGACGGCTACACCTCGTTCAAGGTCTTCATGACCTATGACGATCTGGTTCTCAACGACGCCCAGCTTCTGGACGTTTTCGAGGTCGCCCGTCGCGAGCGCGCGCTGGTGATGGTTCATGCCGAAGGGCACGACGCCATCAAGCATCTGACGCGGCGCCTGGAGGCCGAGGGTCAAACCGCGCCCTACTACCACGCCGAGGCTCATGCCCAGATCGCCGAGCGCGAGGCGACGCATCGGGCGATTAGCCACGCGCAACTCATCGACGTGCCGATCGTGATTGTCCATGTCTCGGGCCGAGAGCCGATGGAGCAGATCCAGTGGGCCCGCGCCCGCGGCCTCAAGGTATTTGCAGAAACCTGCCCGCAATACATTGTCCTGACGGCCGAGGATCTGCGCGGGCTGAACATGGACTTTGATGGCGCCAAGTATGTTTGCTCACCTCCGCCACGAGACGTGGATAGCCAGGTAGCGATCTGGCAGGGCCTGCGTGACGGGACCTTCGACATCTTCTCGTCCGACCACTGCCCTTTCCGCTTTGAAGGCGAGGCGAGCAAGGACAATCCACGCGCCCGCACCTCGTTCAGATGGGTGCCGAACGGCATCCCCGGGGTCGAGACGCGGCTGCCGATCCTCTTCTCCGAGGGTGTCAGCAAGGGCCGCATCAGCCTGCAGCGTTTCGTGGCGCTGACTTCGACCAACCCCGCCCGACTTTACGGCCTCTATCCGCAGAAGGGCAGCATCGCAATCGGCGCCGATGCGGACCTGACGCTCTGGGACCCGACACTCACCCGGCCGATCCGCCAGGCCGACCTGAACCACGCCTGCGACTACACGCCCTATGAGGAGATGCAAATCACAGGCTGGCCGGTCAGGACGATCCTTCGCGGGCGAACGATCGCAGTGGAGGGGTACGTGAGACCCGACGCAGGAGGTCGAGAGTTGAGCCGCGCCGCCAGTGAAATCTACTCGAGAGGCACGTGATTTCTCGTTCGCCAGACATGGCCGGGTGAAAGCCCGATCCTCGGCTGCTGTTCCCGGATCCTGACGTCGCTCGGTGTCCTCCGAAAGCTAGATGATCGCGGGCCGGCACTGATCAGGCGCAGCCGGCCGAGCCTGTGTCAAAACCCTTCTGACGCATCGGCGATGAGGCCGTTTCCGTGTGGCTGGGCGACTTCCTCCGTTTTTTCGCGAGTGCTCCGGTCGTTCGAACCGAGAGGCTGGTGAGAAGGTCCCGATGGCATCGGAGCGGCCCGCTGACTGACGGTCAGGTCTGGATGGCCACCATCAGCCGCCGGATACTGATCAGCGCTACCATGCGCTTGATGTTGCAGGCCAGCGCCTGCAGTGCCATCTCGCTGCGCACATTCTTAAGCCGCCACGTCAGGAAATGAGTGGCGCTCATCCAGGCCTTGATCGTGCCGAACGGATGCTCGACCGCGCCGCGGCGCAGGGTGATCGGGTCGGGGTCGCAACCGAGCCTCCCACGCGCAGCATCGGCGAGATCCTCGTGCTCCCAACGGGTGATCCTGCGCTCGGTGCCGGGGGTGCAGCGGCTTTGGACGGGGCAGGTCCGGCATCCGTTCACCCAGGATCGACGGACTTGAAGGCCGCGCTCGTCGCTGGTGCGGCGGTAGGTCAAGCTGCACGACAACCTGTTGGAACAGGATGAAAGCGTCTGTCCAGATCGGGTTGCGCGATTGGCCCAGCTTGCCGGCATCAAGGCGCAGATTGGCTACACGCGCCGCCCGGGCAGCTATGGCGGCAAGCGGTCAATCGTGGTCGACAACACCTTTGATCGGCAATTCGATGTCGGAGCACCGGACAAGGTCTGGATGACCGACATCACCTACATCCGGACGCAGGAGGACTTCGCCTACCTCGCGGCGGTCATCGATCTTTATTCCCGGCGCGTGATCGGCTGGTCGATGCAAAGCGGGCAGACGACAGATGTCGTCTTGCAGGCTTCGCTCATGGCAGTCGGGCGTCGCAAGCCGAAGGACAATGTGCTGATCCATTCGGATCAAGGCAGCCAGTTCACCAGCATGGACTGGGCTGCGTTGCCTCGCGCACCCATAACCTTGAACATTCGATGAGCCGTCGCGGGACCTGCCACGACAAAGCCGTCGCCGAAAGCTTCTTCAGCTTGCTCAAGCGCGAGAGGATCAGGCGCAGAGGGCTATGCCTGAAAATGGGTGATGCGGCCTGAGAAGGCGGCGTATCGAGGCGGGTGTCAAAGCCTGCCAGAACCTCCAAAGGGAGCGATACGCCATGAAAGACGATACCGACATCATCC
>NZ_JAOTBD010000065.1 GCF_026162625.1 Paracoccus beibuensis
GCTTGGGCTGCCGCCCGGAGCATCGCGCAACGACATCATCGCCGCGATGGAGGGGCATGTCGTCGCAAAGGGAGAGACCATCGGAACCTACGAACGTCCGGCACCGGAAACTGCCGGCAACCGAATCGACGCCGCGTGGCAGAGCTCCCGGTCCTGCGATAGCTGAAGTTGGCACGGACACGCAGTTGCGACGGCCCCGTGCTAAGTTGCCCGGATGAACGTGCCGCGGGCCCGTACTCGATCTGCCTCAGGCAGATGCGGCTGACAAGGCGTAACCCGCAGCTTCATAACGGCATCGATCTTGATGGTCGGCAGCGGCTCTGGCCGTCGCCGATTGCAGAGGTCTGGCCGTTGCGGAAGGCGAAGTTCGCCACAGTGAGACCGGGCTCCGAGGATCATCGGCGATTCCGGCGTTGCGGCTCGCCTCCGTCAACTCGCTCAGACGGATGACCGCGAAAGAAGGATCTCGTCAGCTCCTTGCAGATGGATTGCCCGTTCGGTTTCGGGCCACCTGCTCGGTCGATCAGTTGAAACAGCTGACGAAGGCGATCCCTCGTCTTGCCGGAGAGTTGAGGCAAAATCCCGGGTTCGTTCCTTCTGAGATGAAGCTCGCCGTTCTGATGACGCGCATCCTGGTTGGAAGGCCGATTCCAGGCGTGCCTGCAATCAGGTCCTCAGGTCTTTTGGCGGATATGTGTCAATACCATTCCCGACCGTGGTCGTGCGGGCATTCGCCTCAGCGAGACAGAAAGGTCCTGTGGCGGCACAGAATAGATCATCTCTTCGACCAGCAGGCGGGTCGCCTCGCGGATCGTCGCGACTGTAAGCTGCTCACCGGGGCATCGGTGGCTTTCGGCAGTCCGGCCACCGCCTTGCGGCACGAAGTCGTAACCCTGATCGCGCCACGACGGTGCCCGGTCGGGGTCGAATGCGCCGGGTTCTGGAAAACGGCGGGGGTCATGGTCGGTTCCGTGAAGGTCCAGCAGGACCCAGTCGCCCTTGGCGAAGTGGTGCCCGTTCCAGTCGATGTCGCAGAGCGCGATGCCGCCGATGACCGGGAAGAACGGATAGAGGCGACGAACCTCTTCGGCGAAGCGTTCGTAGACGCGGTCCTTCGCGCCGCGCAAGGCCGGAACCCATGCCGGGTGCTCATGCAATGCGAGGGCCGCGAACATGACGAAGCGGCCAATCGCGACAGTCGGGCGCAGGATGTTCAGCAGCTCGACGGCCGCTGCCTCGGGGCTCAGTTGACGTCCCGACGGATCGCGAAAGTGCGCGATCTGGCCGGCCGGGGTCGTGCGCTGTGCGTCGGTGCGCAGGTGCCGCACCAGACCGATGGCGAAACGCTCCGCCGAGCGTCGCCGCGCCAGCGCCACCAGCATCTGCGGCCCGACATGGCCCGCATACTCCACCATCGACCCCAGGTCGCGACAAAGCCGGATGTCGCGATCACCGTCGAGCGGCACGCCTGCCCACCGGCAGACCGCGCGCGTCAGAACCAGGTTGACCTGATCGAGCAGAACGATCGACGACCGGCCGGACCACCGCACCACCGCCTCGCGCCATTCCTGCCTGAAGAGGTCGAGGAAGCCGCGCTCTGCCTCATCGCCCATCAGCAGGTCCACGAACATCGCCTTTCGGTGGCGGTGCGGCGCGCCGTCCAGCAGCTGCACGCTGCCCTTGTCCTGGAGCAGGCGAAGCACGGTCTGCGGCATGGCCCCGCGCCGGGTAAAGCATCCGCTGCCATAGAACATGGCGGCTGCGTCCTGACCGCGCACGCAGATCACCGGCCGCAGCATGATGCGGGTCCGGAACAGGTCCGTCCGCAGCGCGTCGCAGCGCGACGAGACGAACGTATAGCCTTCGCGCAGGAAGGCGATCGTATGATCGAAGCCGGGAAGGCGCGGTTCAGGCATTGGCGGCTCCGTCATGGGGGCATGGTCTTTCGCGGCGCGATGTCATCGACAAATCCCCTCGCCCGCCGGGTCACAACTCGCCCCGTCGTGCCATTGCGGCAATGCGGTCGCCGGTACGGCAAGCCATGGCTTGGATGGTCAGCGACGGGTTCACACCGCCGACGGTCGGAAAGACCGAGCCGTCGCAGATCCACAGGTTCGGGATGTCCCAGCTGCGGCAGTCGGCATCGACGACGCTGGTCTGCGGATCGTCGCCCATCCGCGCACCGCCGTTCAGGTGGCAGGTGTCGTCCGTCTGCTTCCAGATGTCGCGGGCGTCGGTGGCCCGCAGCGCCTGCCCCATGAAATCCAGAGCATGGCCGATCATCGCCCTGTCGTTGTCGCACCAGGAATAGGTCACGCGCGGGATTGGCAGCCCGTACTGGTCGGTCTCGTCTGCCAGCGTCACGGCGTTGCGTTCCTGCGGCAGCATCTCGCCCACCATCTTGAGGCCGACCTGATGGTTGTAGTTCTGCATTTCGGCGATCAGCGCCTCTCCCCAAAGGCCGCGGCTGGCCAGTTGGGTATTGGCCCAGAGCTGCGGCTCGGGACCCTGGCTCATGTAGCAGTAGCCGCCATGAAAATCCTTGCCCTCGTCCTGATAGTTCCAGTGCTCGGTCAGCGCTAGGGACGGCGGGGACTTGTAGGACCGGATCTCCTTGCCGGATATGCCCCAGACCGCCTGGTTCGACTGGACGGTCAGGTATTTGCCGACCAGGCCCGAGCGGTTCGCAAGCCCCTCGGGAAAGCGGCTGTTGGCCGAGTTCAGCAGCAGGCGCGGCGTCTCGATGGCATATCCCGCGACAACCACGTTTCGGGCGCGCTGAAAGCGCCATTCACCGCCCCGGTGATAATGCACGCCCGTCGCACGGTCGCGGCCGTCCACCTCGACCCGGCCGACCATAGCCAGATCCCTGATCTCGGCCCCGGCGGCAATGGCGCGGGGGATCCAGGTGACCAGCGCGCTCTGCTTGGCATTGGTGGAACAGCCCAGCACACAAAAGCCGCGATAGACGCAGGGGCGGGCGCGGCCACGAGGCGCCGAAAGGGTTGCGATGGGGGTTTCGGTCCAGGGAATGCCCATCGCCTCGCAGCCCTCGGCAAGCGCCAGCGCTGCGGCGTTCAGCTTGTGCGCGCGATAGGGATAGCGGGGACGTGGCGGTCCCCACGGATAGTTCACCGGCCCCGAAATTGCCAGCGCCTCCTCGACCTCGCGGTAATAGGACCACATTTCGCGCCAGTCGAGCGGCCAGTCGAAGCCATAGCCCAGCTTGCTGCGCGACTTGAACCATTCCGGGCGGAACCGCAGCGACACCATGGCAAAATGCACCGTGCTGCCGCCAACCGATTTGCCGCTGTTGTTCGACCCAAGCTGCAACGGGTTTTCCCCGTCCACCAGTCTGTCGTCCGTCCAGAAGAGCTTGCTCTGCTCGGCCTCGTCGGACGCGAAATCCTCCAGCGGCCGCCAGAAGGGGCCGGCATCCATGGCGACAACCGAAAAGCCGGCCTCGGCCAGCTTGCAGGCCAGCGTCCCGCCGCCCGCACCGGTGCCGACGATGACAAAATCGACCTCCTCGCTTTCGTCGTATTCCCGCATCGGAACCCAGCCGCCGGGTGTGAACACATCCGGGGCACGGCCGCCCGTCGCGCGGGGCGTCTGCATCGGATCACCTGACACGGCGGTTCTTCCTGATCGCGGCGGCATCATCGCCGTCCTTGACTTCGGCAGCTTCCCAAGGGTCGCGCCGGTCATAGCCCGTGCGGACATAGCCGCGCGGGCTGGCTGGTCCGCCCCAGCCGATCTCGCTCCAGGCGGTCGGGTGAGAGTAGTAGGCGAAGACGATGTCTCTGGCGACAAGCTGCGTGAACAGGGTCGCAGGCGGTATTCCGCCCCAGGACGAGTGGTGCAGATCGCCGTTCTGCATGCGGTGCAGGATCCCATCACGTTCGGGCCCGGACAGCTGCCGGAACGGCATGCCATGTGCCGCCTGCGCCTCGGCATCCAGTGCGGCCAGCGCCTTGCGCCACGCCTCGCCAGCCTGCGGCACCCCCGCCTGGCGGAAGCCGTCGCCTTGGCCGGACAGCAGCCTTGCCTCGACAAAATCAGTCACAGGGATCGGATCGTGACGCCGTTGCGGAACGATGCGGTCGGCGATGCTGCGGACTGTCTCGAACTCAGCGGCGCTGAAGAAGCGCGGCCCCTTCGGCGTCGCAAGCCGGTTGTCGATCACGCGGCGGGTCACGTCGTTCCAGGAAGGCCCGTTGCGCTTGGTCATCACGTCATAGCCGGGATAGCGGTCACTCATGGGCCTCCTCCATCAGCCGCGTTGCGGCCAGCCCGGCAAGGGCCAGCCCGGTGTAACTCGGGGGGGCGGGCAGAGGCGGACCCTCCAGCAGGTTCTGGCTCCAGTTCCGCCAGCCGCCCATCATCCGGTGCACCCCCCATGCATGAAAGCCGACGCCGGCCAGCCCTGTTGCAGCCGTCGCCCAGAGCCAGCCGCGCGTGGTGCGCAGGGATGGTCGACCAGCCCCGGCGGCGACGCCGGCAAGGCAGAGCGAGGCGACGGGCGGGATCGTCACCGGCAGGACCATGGCCGGGTTGTGAAACGCGCCCCGGAAATGCAGAAGCCAGACCTCGGCCACGTCGCCCAGGATTCCGATCGCGGCGAGTGCGGCCAAGGCCCTTCCCGACTGGCTGTCCGGACGCACCTGCCCAGTCCGTAGCTGCTGCCCGGCAAGCCCTGTCAGGCCCGCCAGGGATAATGCGCCGGGTGCGCCGACGGGGGCGGCATAGAACAGGTTCTGCCAGGACCAGCCGCCCGGGCGCTTGGAGATGTCATAGATGTGAAAGCCCAGGCCAGCGACCCCCGTCAGCATCGCCAGGACATGAACGCCGGTGCGCATGCGATTTGGCTGGCGCGCGCCGGACAGTGACGCCGCTATGGTCGCGCTTGCCACGGCAAGCGGCACATACATGCCCCGATGTTCGAAGGATCCGCGATAATGCTCGACCGCGCTGTCGAACAGGACCGATCCCGCCAAGGTCGCCGCACCCAGATCGAGCTGCCGGGCGGCCTGTTCCCTGGGCGGTTGTCTGATTGGGGCTGGGCGGTTGCTGCGGGCCGCGAGTCCTCCCAGAACGGCGGCGGCGAACAGGCCAGAGACGGCGATGGCTGCGTTCCGGCCCCTCATGCCGACACTTTCCGGACGAAGCGTTCGGCATCCGCGTCCTTGAACACCAGTCCCAGGCCGGGGCGGTCGGACGCCGGACTGACGGTTCCGGCGCGCGGGGTCGGGGCGCCGTCGAACAGCATCGCTTCGATGCGGACATGATCCGCGAACCACTCCAGGTGCCGCAGGTTCGGGACGCTCGCTCCGATGGTCGTGTGCAGCGCCGGTGCGCAATGCGCCGACATCGGGACGTGGTGCACCTCGGCCAGCGTCGCCGCCTGCAGAAAGCCGGTGATCCCAAGGCATCGCGTCGCATCCGCCTGCAGCACATCGACACTGCCGGTCGCCAGCATCCGGCGGAAATAGTCCGGGTCATAGCCGTATTCGCCGGCCGCGATGTCCATCATCGGCGGCGCGTGGTCGCGCACGAAGCGCAGGCCCGCCAGGTCGTCCGAGGACACCGGCTCCTCGAACCACCGGACGTCCAGTTCGGCGGCCATGGCGGCCATGCGCAGGGCCTCGCGCGGGGTGAAGGCGCCGTTGGCGTCGACGAACAGCGCGGCGTCCCCGATCGCCTGCCTGGAGATCCGCATGCGGTGGAGGTCACGCCCGGCCTCCGCGCCGATCTTCATCTTGACCCATCGGCAGCCATCGCGCTCGATCCAACCGGCAAGCTGCCGCGTCAGGTCGTCGTCTGACATGGTGGTGAAGCCGCCGCTGCCATAGACCGGCACGCTGTCGCGGACACGGCCCAGCAGGGACGCGAGCGGCAGGTCCAGAAGCCTGGCCTTCAGATCCCAGAGCGCCGTATCGACGGCCGAGATCGCCGTCGCCGCCACCCCGGCCACGCCCATGTTGCGCAGGCGGCGGCGCATGGAAAGCCAGCATGCCGGCAGATCGAAGGCGTCGCAGCCCGCGATGCAGTCGGCCAGCGGGCCATTGATCAGGGCAGCCGCGCTGGCATCCGTGTAGCTGTAGCCCATTCCGGTCATCCCGCCCGCCCGCGCCTCGACCACCACAAGGGTCGTCGAGGTCCAGGTCAGGGTGCCGTCGCCCTCCGGCCCCTCGGTCGGGACGCTGAAGGCCCGCGCACGGACCGAGCCTATGCCCGCCTCGGGCGCCGCCATCAGTCCTTGTCGTCCTTGTCGTCGGGAAGGACAGAGCCAAGCACCTGCCGCGCGGTATTCGCGATCATGCTGCCCCGGTTCGGGTCGGCGATGATGCTCGAGGCATAGTTGCGCATCTGCTTGAAGGTGATGTGCGGCGGCATCGGCGGAACCTCGGGATCGGTCTTGACCTCCAGCACCACCGGCACCGGCGAGGCCAGAGCCTCGTCCCAGGCCGAGGCCAGACGGTCGGGGTCATCCACGAAGATGCCGCGCAGGCCGATCATTTCGGCAAAGCGGTGATAGGGGACGTCGGGGATGACCTGCGTCGCCTCGAACTTCGGATCGCCCTCCATCACCCGCTGTTCCCATGTCACCTGGTTCAGGTCCTCGTTGTTCAGGACCATGCAGATCCAGTGGGGTGAGGCCCATTGCTTCCAATACTTGGCGACGGTGATCAGCTCGGCCATGTTGTTCATCTGCATGGCCCCGTCGCCCACCATCGCGATGACGGGGCGTTCGGGATGGGCGAACTTGGCGGCGATGGCATAGGGCACCGCCGCGCCCATCGACGCCAGGCCCCCCGACAGAGACGCCATCATCCCGCGCCGCATCTTGAGATCCCGCGCATACCAGTTCGCGCAGGACCCGGAATCCGAGGTCAGGATCGCATTATCGGGCAGGCGGGGAGACAGCTCCCAGAAGATGCGCTGCGGGTTCACCGGGTTGGCCGGCTGCATGGCCCGGTCCTCCAGCGTCTCCCAGGATTTCGCGACGCTCTTTTCGACGGTCTCGCGCCAGGACCGATCCTCCTTGCGCTGCAACAGCGGCAGCAGCGCGCGCAGAGTTTCGGCGCTGTCGCCGACAAGGTTCACCTCCATCGGATAGCGGATCGACAGCATCCCCGGGTCAAGGTCGATCTGCACGCCCCGCGCCTGGCCCTCTTCGGGCAGGAACTCGGAATAGGGAAAGCCCGAACCGATCATCAGCAGCGTGTCGCAGTTCATCATCAGCTCGTGGCTGGCCTCGGTGCCCAGAAGTCCGATCGAGCCGGTCACCCAGGGCAGGTCGTCGGGCAGCGCGGCCTTGCCCAGAAGGGCCTTGGCCGCCCCGGCGCCAAGCGTCTCGGCCACCTGGATGACCTCGTCGGTGGCGTGCAGGGCGCCGGCCCCCACGAGGATCGCGACCTTCGACCCCGCGTTCAGCACATCGGCCGCGCGCTGCAGGTCGGCGTCATAGGGGACGACGCGGGGGCGGGTATAGCCCACGCCCGACATGACCGCGCCATGCGCGCGGGGCGGTTCCTCATACGCCTCCTCCTGCAGGTCGTTGGGAAAAATCAGCGCCGTCACCCGGCGTTCCCCCACGGCCATGCGGACCGAGCGGTCGACCAGATGCCGCACCTGGCCCGGCACCGAGGCCTGCTTGACGAAGGTCCCCGCGACGTCCTTGTAGAGCGCCTCAAGATCCAGTTCCTGCTGGTAATGCGCGCCGACGGCGGTGCGGGCCTGCTGGCCCACGATGGCCAGCACCGGCATGTGATCCAGCCGCGCGTCATAAAGCCCCGTCACCAGGTGCGAGGCACCGGGTCCCGAAGTCGCCAGGCAGACGCCCAGTTCTCCCGTGAACTTGGCATGGGCCGAGGCCATGAAGGCGGCCATTTCCTCGTGGCGGACCTGGACGAACTCGATGTCGCCCCCGCGCCGCTGCAATGCGCCCAGAAGACCGTTGATCCCGTCGCCGGGGTAACCGAAGACGCGGCTGACGCCCCAGGCTTTGAGTCGCTCCCAGAAGTAATCTCCGACTGTCTGGCTCATGAGACGCTCCCTTCTCTTTGGACAATTGCGGGTCTGTGGCTGTTCGCGCAGTCCCGGAACCGGAAGAGCGCAGGATTGTTCCTTGATGTTCGAATCGCCGCGCCGGGAACGGCCGGTACCTGACCAGTCATACGCCAACGCATGGGTGGATGCGGGATCTGGAACTGCGTGCCAGCGGCGGGGGCAGCCGCGTCGTTGAGGGGCGCAGCAGTCACGGTTCGCGGCTGACGTTCCCGGCCGGAGGACGATCAAGCCGCCAGAAGTTCAGCGCCGTGTCGATCATCGAGAAGTGCGAGAATGCCTGCGGGAAATTGCCGACCTGCATCCCCGCCTCGACATGGTATTGCTCTGCCAGCAGGCCCACGTCGTTGCGCAGGGACAGAAGCCTCCCGAACAGCGCCCGCGCCTCGTCCTGGCGACCCTGAAGGAAAAGGTTGTCCGCCAGCCAGAAGTTGCAGGCCAGAAAGGCACCTTCTCCGGCAGGCAGGCCATCCTCGGCCTCGGCGCTGTCATAGCGCAGGATAAGCCCGTCCTTGGACAGGTCGCGCTGGATCGCCTGCACGGTGGCAACCATGCGCGGATCGGTGGCTGGCAGGAAACCCACCAGAGGCATCAGCAGCACCGCCGAGTCGAGCGACTTCGACACAAAGAACTGCACGAAGACACTGCGGTCGGCGTCGAAGCCATGGTTCAGGATCTGGGTCCGCAACATCTCGCGCAGGTCGCGCCAGCGGTCCACCGGTCCTTCGAGGCCGAAACGCTCGACCGAACGGATCGCCCGGAGCTTTGTTGCGCAAAGAGCTTGAAGGCCGGACTTCCCCTTTCCCCGGGCGGACTTATCCCACGAGCTCTGTGACAGGTATGCCGAGCGCCGTGTAGCCGTTAAGCACGGCGGCGCGAAT
>NZ_JAOTBD010000066.1 GCF_026162625.1 Paracoccus beibuensis
GGGAAAACGCTTTCTCAGCCTCTCGAGCCGATGTCTCTTGACCCCGCGGCCTGACTGGAGCCAACCTCACATGCCCGGAGCCCGCTGCTCAACAATTTCCACCACATTCGCGACACGACCTGGGTAAAATCGCTGACCCAAAGTTGTGCAGCAAGACATTGTAGAGCCGTCGATCCACCAGAGTCAGCTTCGCCGCACCCTTTACCCATGCTCGGAGCGGGCACGTGGAACTGCCTATTCACCTTGTCCGATCGGTATGGAACCTTCTTGTCGAGCGCCGTTGTTCTGTGCGGCTTGCCGCGGATAATGCCTCGAAGCCCCATGCCCTTCACCAGCTTGGCGACTGTGCATCGGGCGACAGCGAAGCCGTCCCGAACCAGCTGGCGCCAGACCTTCCGCACACCAAAAAAACGCCAGTTCTCCTCGAAGACGCGCTCGATCTCGGAACGCAGGACCGCATCACGCCTGGCGCGGTCGGGTAACCGCCGGATCGGCCCGCGGCGCAACGCGATCGCCATCTTCAGCGCCCTGATCGCCAGATCCTGCTTCATGCGGTTGCTGATGGCCCATCCGACAACACGTCTTGAAAACAGGTCGATGATGACCGCCAGATAAACCCAGCCCTCACGCCTCCAGACGAAGGTGATGTCGCCGGCCCACTTCTGGTTCGGCCCGCTCGCCGAAAAGTCCTGGCTCGCAGGAGGTTCGGCGCGATGTTGAAGGCGTGATCGCTGTCCGTGGTGCGCCTGAACGCCGCTCGCTGCGGACGACCCGGATGCCGTTCTGGCGCATCAGGCGACCAATGCGACGCTGTCCGACATGCAGGCCCAGCTCGTTCAGTTCCTCGGTCATGCGCGGCCTGCCATAGCTGCCCAGGCTTAGGCGGTGCTGGTCGCGGATATGGGCCAGGATCACCATGTCGCGCCGCTGTCGCTGCGATGGCGGCCGATGCCGCCAGGCCCGCAGCCTACGATCCGTGACACCCATCAAGCGGCACAGCCGACTGCGCGAGAGGCTGCCGCAATAGCTGGCGATGAACCGAAACCTCATGACTTTTGAGCCGCGAAGAATTGAGCCGCCCTTCTTAGCACCTCCCTCTCCTCCCGCAGTATCCGGTTCTCTTTGCGCAGCCGCTCATCGATACCTTGAACCCATGACTGTGCAGGATCTTCTGGTAGGGTCGTGTCGCGAATGTGGTGGAAATTGCCGAGCAGCGGGCTCCGGGCATGTGAGATTGGCTCCAGTCAGGCCGCGAGGTCAAGAGGCTGTGCCTTTTGCGTGCAGTGCGACTTGGCCGACAGCCAAGGGAACTGACGCGCTTAATGCGCGATAGCTCAACCACAGATTTTTCTGCTCAGCCGTTTCAATGATAATGTTCGGGATGCAAACGAGCCGGCTGGAGTTGGCCCAAGAAGCCGGACCTCTAGGACACGAAGCCGTCGGTGAGCTTAGACAGTCTTGTCCGCTTCCCTGCTGCGAAGGGCCGTGATCACCTCTTGATCCGAGACCTGTTCGAAGTCCAGATAGTGCTGCCCGACAGACTGGAAGGGAGACGGCATCAACAGGCACAGGATGCGGTCGACGGCTGGACGCAGCTTGTCCAGGGCGTCCTCGGCCGCGACGGGAACGGCAAGAATCACAGACGATGGTTTGTGCCGAGAAAGAGCTGCGATCGCCACGCGCGCAGTGGCACCGGTTGCGATGCCGTCATCGACCACGATGACGGCCTTGCCTGCAACCGGGATAGGGGTGCGTCCGCCCAGATAAAGCTGGCGACGACGCTCGATCTCTTCGAGAAGCCTCTGCACTTCGGTCTCGACGTATCCTGCGGGTGCGGCAAGGGCAGGGGGAAGTCCTTCATTCATGACGACCTGCGGATCGGCGCCGTCGACCACGGCGCCGATTGCATATTCGGGATGGTTCGGTGCTCCGATCTTTCGGACGAGCAACAACTCCAGCGGGGCAGAAAGAGCATTGGCAACCTCGAGGCCGACAGGAACGCCGCCCCTGGGCAGAGCCATCACCACACAGTCCTGATCTGCATATTCACTCAACTGCCGTGCCAGTGCGCGGCCAGCTTCAGTGCGATCAGGAAATCGCTCCAGAAAGTCGCTCGTCATAGCGTCCTCACCTCATGCAGGCATGACCGTTCGGAACAAGATGCGGTGCCACCGCTCGCTCAGCGACGTGACGACCCCGATCCTGCACCGCCATCATCTTCTTTCCGGGCTTCGCGCTCGTCTGACGCCTTCAGGTCAGGTTGCGGATCAAAGTCGCCATCCGCATTGGTCGTATCCACGCGCTTCTCGATGATCTTCTTTTGCTGCTCATGCGTCTTGTTGCCAGCCATGGCCTTGCTCCTTCTGCTGTGTGCGCGGCGATGGCAGAGGCGCTTCCTCGTGGAAACGCTTCGGCCGCCGCGGATGATGTCGGCCCCGCAGTGCAAACGATGCATTTGCAGGGCCATTTCAGGTATCTTCTCTCCTTCAGGTGCTTACCCGAAACCGGCCGATCACTCAGCGGTTCAGAAGACCGGTATCGGTGGCCCCGGATGCCGTGTCGGTGGAACTGGTTCCCGACTGCCGATCCCTGACCCGGAGGTTGTTCTGGACATGCTTCACGCCCGACGCGCTTTCGGAAATATCTTCAGCGTGCCGCTTTGCGAAGCGTTCGGTGACAGTCCCATCCAAGGTGACTTCGCCGCCACTGACGGAGACTTCGATGTCTGAGGCGTCGAGATGGGGATCGTCCATCAGCCGATCGCTGACATCCTCGCGAATGCGCTCGTCGGAGCGTGCGTAATTCTTGGGTCCGCGCCCACGATGGCCGGCATCCCGTTCGCGACGGCGTGCCGCGTCGTCGTTGCCGAACCACGAGGCGACTTCATCACCGGCACGATCCACGAAGTCACGTCGTCCGGTGCGGCCCTCACCACGATCGCCGGAGTTCCGATCAACGTAGCCATAGTCACGTTCGGGGCCGTAGGGATAGTCGAGCATGCCCATTCCGCGTCCCATTCCCATTCCGGCTCCCATCCCGATGCCACCGGCACCGTAGTCGCCGGGCCCGTACCCGGTTTCCTCCCTGCGCGAGAAGCCGCGCCTGCCTTGTCCTCCATATCCGCCCGAACCGCCGGCTTGGCCGCCCCGGTCGGCCTGTTCGTAGAAGTCCCTGCCGGAGTAGCGGTCATCGTCCAGCCGGCGCCGTTGTTCGCCCCCTTCATCGTCCAGCCACGAGCGTCTCTCGCTTCCGGCCCTCTCCGTCCAATCGCGTTCTCCGCGGGCCTCGCCAGAGTATCCGCGGTCGCGGTCGCGCTCCATTCCGACGCTGCCGCGGCCAAAGCGGTCCCGATCATTACGACCCATAGCCATTTGCCATCCTCCTGTTCAACCCGATGCCATTCGGCGTCGCGCAGGCTCAGGAACAGGTCCAGCCCGGCAATGTTCCCAACAGCTGGTCTGCACATGGGTTCATCAACGGCATCGAATCGAAGAACGTCGCCGCCATCTTTGGATTGCTGTCCATTTCTCGCGTCCGCAGGGCAGACCAGCTTCGTCCAGAGGACATCTTTGACCAGAAGCCTGCGACGGTCTACGCGTCAGCCCCGTCAACAAGCCGCACCTGAGTTGCCACCACCATGGCCGGCATGGAGCAGGTCACAGTCGAGGCACCATGCGTGACGCAGATTTGCGGGCACGGCATCGGGAGGCTTTGCCGCGCCGCGAAAGCTTCCTTTGCTGCAAGGGGGGGGGGGGTCATCTTCTCGGCCGCGTCCTGAGACATCAGCCAAAACCGGGGGTAGCTACGCCCTGCCCGCAAACCAGGCGCCCGCTGCCTGTGAAATCACTGACGGCAACGATCTGAAACTCGGCATCGGCATCACGCAGCGCCTGGTGATGCGGTGGTTGCGCCGGGAACGACGCAGGGCATCGTGCGTTCCGCTGCAGATCATAACTCGGTAGGAAACAGCAAGAGGATCAGCACACGTGCAGGTGATGCTTCATCAGGACGACGCTCTGGCATGGCACGAGAAGGCGACGCTGCAAGCAATCGCCGAACGGTTCGCGACACTCGACCTGCACGGCAAGGCCGAGCACGCAGACAAAGCCTACATCATTCCAACCGGCACGCTTCATGATCTGGATGAGGCGCGGCAGCTCGGTATCGTATCCGAGCGGGACTTCTTCGGCGGCATCGTGCCGCAGCCATTCGCCGGGACGAAGGCGATCACCCACGGGCTTGTCGGGCCAGATGCCTTGGCTACTGCGGGCTGGCTTCCTGCATTTCCGGACGCTGTGAAGGATGTGGTGCTTGCGGGCTTCACAGCATTTTCGCGCCGGGACGCGATGCTTGCCGGCGAACGCTTGCTGCAGTCGGGTCCTGTCAGGCTCAAGCCTGTCCTGGCGCGTGGCGGAACCGGGCAGGTCATCGTCACCGACCGCCAAGAACTGGAGGCCGGCCTGGATGCGCTGGCAGAGCCCGAGATCAGCGAATGCGGCCTGGTTCTCGAGGAAAATCTCAATGACGTCTCCACCTACAGTGTCGGCCAGCTTCGGGTTGCGGATATGACCGTGACGTATTGCGGCACCCAGAATGTCACGACCGACAATCGCGGGCGCACGGTCTATGGCGGCTCTGACCTGATCGTGGCGCGGGGTGATTACGAGACGCTGATGTCGGTACGTTTGCCCCAATCGGCGATGAAGGCGACCGAATTGGCGCGTACCTATGACGAAGCCGCCGATCGGCATATTCCGGGCTTCCTCGCGTCTCGCCGGAATTATGATGTGGCGCAGGGCCGGCGGACGGATGGCCTCGAACGGTTCGGGGTGCTTGAACAGTCCTGGCGTATCGGGGGCGCCAGCACCGCCGAGGTCCTGGCGCTGGAAGCCTTTCACGCCGATGCCGAGCTTGCAGTCGTGCGTGTGGCGTCGATCGAGACATACGGGGCAGGATGCCGGCCGCCGGATGGCGCTGAAGTCTTTTTTCAGGGTGACGATCCCGCGACGGGGCCGATGCTCAAGTTTGCCGCGGTCCGATCCCTATGAAGGCCCTACACCAGAACATCGAACTGCAGGTGGACGAGGATCGTCTTGCCGCGACGCTTGCAACCCCCGCGACCCAAGTGCCGGGCGTACTGTTCGTCCACGGCTGGGGCGGCAGTCAGGAACGCGACCTTGAGCGGGCGCGCCAGATTGCTGCCTTGGGCTGTGTCTGTTTGACGTTCGACCTGCGGGGTCATGCTGCCAATTCGTCCCGCAACGAGACGGTCACTCGTGAAGAAAATCTTGCCGATGTCGTTGCGGCGTATGACCTTCTGGTCAGCCAGCAGGGTGTCGATCCACAGTCCATTGCAGTTGTCGGCAGCAGCTATGGCGGATACCTGTCGGCGATCCTGACGTCCATGAGGCCGGTTCGCTGGCTCGGGCTGCGGGTGCCGGCGCTCTACAAGGATAACGAATGGACGGTGCCAAAGCGCCGACTCGACCGCGCCGCACTGGCGGAATACCGGAGCCGCCCCGTTTCAGCCCACAGCAATAGGGCCCTGCAGGCCTGCGCCGCCTTCAAGGGCGATGTCCTGGTCGTGGCGTCCGAACACGACCATCTGGTGCCGCACCAGACAATGCTCAGCTATCGGGCGGCCTGCGGGAATGCGCATTCCATGACCTTCCGCATCATTGACGGCGCCGATCACGCCCTGTCGGACGAGGCAGACCGCCGGGCGTACACGACGATCCTGGTGAACTGGATCACGGAGATGGTGCTGGGCGCCCGCAGCAACTGACCAGACGCGGAAGGACGACGTCCTTGATCCTTGGCGCTTCTGAAGCGGGATGACGCTATGCCTGATTCGCCCTCGCCTCACGGTTCGGCAACCGGTAAGCGTGGGCCGTGATGAATCGTTCGCCCGGCGGAACCGGGCGACAGGGACCGCTTCAAGGTTCGACCCACTTCGCTAGATCAACAGCCGGCTGATAAGCCGCGCTCTGCGTTTACTTGATCCGCAAGGAAACCGCAGGGCTGCACAAGGCGTTCAGTGATGGCGTCCCGGGGGGGGGTTCCCATGACAAGCAGCGATGAATTTGCCGAGGCAGTGGGTGCTCCGCCCGTAGAAATGGAGCGGGTTCTGGAGAGCCTGCCGTTGCGGATCGGTGTCTATGTGCCCGATGATCTGATGGAGGATTGGTTCGCACCGGGCGAGGGGATGAACCCTCCTTCAGACGATGCCCTTACCGCTGCCGCCGGCTTCGGGCGGCGGTTCGATTGCGAATTCAAGCATGATGCGGACAGGATGGAGGGATTTTTCTGGAAATGGGTGCCGGGAATATGAGCAATCAGCCGCTGGAACAGAAGGCCGTCGCTGCCGTGATAGAGGAACTGCAGCGTCAAGCGGCAGAAAGACCTGACGGACTGCGGGTGTCTCCCAACGAGACAGGCATCCATGTCGAAGGCGCCATCGACGTGGACGCGTTGGTGATGGTTGTCGTGGGCGCCATGGCGGGCGGTCCCTAGCCGGCAAGGCGCTAGTCCAGACCCTGCCAATCTGCGTGACAGCCATTTGGCAATGACATGTGGAAAAATGAGCTGGCGAAGAAGGCAAATTCCTCATGCGCAGCTTTGCAAATAGCCGCAAGTCGCTCTGGCGAGCCCAAGTTTTCATCGTGGATTTCGGGACCGGGCCTCGGTAGAGCGCGCATCACGATAGGGTCAGGCCCAGTACGGAAATGTCTGCACCCTGGCTCCTTCCGATGACCATCTGCTTCAGCACCTACCGTCGCGGCAGATTGTTTGCGTACAACAGCGCCCGATGAATTTGGAACATCCTTCCCCTCTGCCGGTTCAGCCCATCCCTGAAACCGGCAGAGGCGACGCAGGATGAGACAGGACATCACACCCGGGGCGACGTTCCCCGATTACACGCTGCCCGACCATACGGGGAACCCCCGGCGCCTCTCGGACCTGCAGGGCGACCAGCTCATGATCGTGGTGCTGACGCGGGGGTTCTTTTGCCCCAAGGATCGCCAGCACATGCTGGAGCTGGTCCGCTTTCATCCACAGTTCGTCGTCGGATACACGCAGGTCGTGACGATCACGACGGATGACTGGCACACGACGAACAACTATCGCCAGCAGACCGCCGCGCCCTGGCCGTTCCTTTATGACGAGGAACGGATCGTCCAGAAGGACCTGGACATCAAGGAATACACCGACACCGTGCATGACGTGATGATCCCGCACACGCTGGTCCTGGGTCGCGGGCTGAGCGTGGCGCGGGTCTTCAACGGCTATTACTACTGGGGCCGCCCCTCGATGGCTGAGCTTCATGCAGACCTGCGAGACCTTGCGCGTCGGACCTATCGCGACTGGGACATCACCGATCCCGAACTGCGGCGCAAATGGGACGCGGGCGACAAGTCCGACTTCTACCCTTATGGCCCCGACTCGATTTCGATGCAGCAGCTGATGCTGCAGATGGCAGGGGCCATCGATCAATACGCCGGGCGCGCCGACAACGACTGACACGCCCTGATTAGCCGAGGAGCCAGGAATGACCTTTGCCCGCAGCAGATATACGATCCTGTCAGCGCTCTGCACCAGCACGGCGCTTGCCGCCCCCCTTCACGCTCAGCCGCAGGGAGAGGTTGGCCAGTATTCGGACGTCACGATCGAGGGTTCGGTGCTGGAGCCCGAACCCGTCACCATCGAGGATGATGCCGAACTGGCCTCGCGCATCTCGGTCCCGGACGGGTTCGCCGTCACCGTGGTCGGGCGCGAGATGGGCAACGCCCGGATGCTGGCCGTTCACGACAGCGGACAGGTCTACGCCACCCGGCGCACCGAGGGCGACGTCATCCGGTTGGTCGACGAGGACGTTGACGGCAGCTTCGAAAGCCATGCAACCGTCGCCTCTCGCCCCGGAATGCATGGCATCGCGTTCGATGGTGACACTGTCTTCCTGGTGACCGTGAACGACGTCTACACCGCGCCGGTCAACGAAGACGGCAGCTTTGGCGACCTGACCCGCATCATCGACGACCTGCCCGAGGGCGGTCAGCACCCCAACCGCACGCTGGCGATCGGGCCTGACGGCAAGCTCTATATCAGCGTCGGATCAACCTGCAACGCCTGCGGCGAGACCAACCCGGAAAACGCGACGCTGCTGCGCGCCGAGCCAGACGGCAGCAGCCGCGCAATCTTTGCCAGCGGCCTGCGCAACACTATCGGCTTCGGCTGGCAGCCAGAGACCGGCGATCTCTATGGCGCGGACCACGGCATTGACTGGCTGGGCGACGAGGAGCAGGTCGAGGAGCTGAACCTGATCGCCCAGGGCAGCAAGTACGGCTGGCCCTATGTCTATGGCATGTCCGAACACAACCCTCAGGACAATCCGCCCGAGGGCATCACGCTCGAGGATTGGGCGGCCCAAAGCGAGGAGCCGGCGCTCGGCTACACGCCGCATGCCGCGCCGATGCAGATGGCGTTCTACACGGGATCGGCCTTTCCCGAGGAATATCGCGGCGACGCCTTCATCGCCATGCGCGGGTCGTGGAACCGCCGTCCGCCAAGCGGCTACGAAATCACGCGCGCGGACTTCCGGGATGGCCAG
>NZ_JAOTBD010000067.1 GCF_026162625.1 Paracoccus beibuensis
TGGCCTTGCCCACCCAATCGGCCAGAACGGCGCGGTGCAGATCAAGACCTGCCCGCGCCAGGATCTGGCTCTGTCTATATAGCGGCAGGTGATCTGCATATTTGCTGACCAGCACCTGGGCGAGCGTCGCCTCGGTCGGCAGGCCGCCCATGATCAGGTGAGAGGGTGCCGAAGCCTGGGTCACCCCGTCGGTGCAGGACCGGCAGGCATACTTCGGGCGCACGGTGACGATCACGCGCAGCTGGGCAGGCACGATGTCCAGCCGCTCGCTGCGGTCTTCGCCGATCTTGTGCAGTCGCCAGTGTCGCGCCATCGGTCCGAGCGACACTGGCGACGCCGCAGCCGCAGGGGCAGATCAGGCTGGCGGGTTCGATGACCTCTTCGATACGCGGCAGTGCAGCCGGCAGGTTGCCGATGGTGCGCTTCGGCGCAGGCCCGGTCGCCCCCTTGTCCGCC
Source organism: Paracoccus beibuensis (assembly GCF_026162625.1). Classification (GTDB taxonomy): domain Bacteria; phylum Pseudomonadota; class Alphaproteobacteria; order Rhodobacterales; family Rhodobacteraceae; genus Paracoccus; species Paracoccus beibuensis. The sequence goes on from NZ_JAOTBD010000067.1 coordinate 457, forward strand.
CTGGTGGCCTGCGTTTCCCTCGAAGCCTCGACCTCGGCCAGGCGCGGGGACAGGCCGCGGATCGCGAGGCGTTCGCGGATGGTGCGAACGGCCAACTCGGCCCGGGCCAGAGCGTTCGGTCCGGCATATGAGATGCCGGCCTCGCCCAGCCATTCACCCGGGTAGCTGACGGTCGCCTTCAGGCGATCCGGGGCGGGGCGGCCCCGGGCGCCGGTGACGCGGACGCGGTCCTTTCCCGATTGCTCCAGCCGCACGCCCGTCACGTCCAGCGTCACGTCGGGGGTTAGATAGGCGGCGGGGTCGTGAATCTCGTAGAGCAGTTGCTCGGTCACCGTAGCGATGTCGAGGCGCCCTCCGGTTGCCGGGGGCTTTGTCAGCACTGCCGCGCCATCAAACGAAACTTCGGCGATAGGGAAGTCGATCCGCGCCATGTCGGGCACGTCCTTAATCCCGGGATCAGCGAAATAGCCGCCGGAGACCTGGCTGCCGCATTCCAGCAGATGCCCGATTAGAGTGCCTGCGGCGAGCCGGTCCAGATCGTCCCAATCCCACCCAAAATGTGCGACCAGCGGGCCGAGAGCCAGCGCCGGATCTGCCACGCGGCCGGTGACGACAATCTGCGCACCAGCACGGATCGCATCGGCGATGCTGCGTGCGCCCAGATAGACGTTGACGGCAATGGGGGCAGCAGAGGGCGTCAGCAGACCGGAATCCCCCTCCCACAGCGTGCTTTCGGCGAAAGCGGGATCATTCAGCATGTCGTCGCCGGTCACGATAGCGATCCGAGGCGCCAGCCCTTGTGCGGCAGCAAGTCTAGCGATGGCACGGGCGGCGGCGGGCGGATTGGCCGCACCGAAATTGCCGACTATCGTGATTCCGGCCTCGATGGCGGGGGCAAGGATAGGGCCGAGGAACTGTTCTAGCAGAGGCTCGTAGCCCTTCTCGGGGTCGGCCTGCCGCGCGACTTGTCCCAAGGCCAGAGTCCGCTCGCCCAGGGTCTCGAAGATGATGGCCCCGCCGCGCTCTGCCGCAGCGATGGCGGCGACGACCGGAATCGCTGCGTCGATGCGGTCGCCCGAGAAGCCGGCACCGCTGCCGAGCAGGAAGGGCTGGGTGGTCATGTGTCCGTCCTTGTCAGGGTAGTGGCCGCCCGTTGCCGCCGGCCGAAGGCCCAGGCCCCCGCTAACAGTGCCAGCGCGGCTACGGGACCGGCGGGGTGGGGCCAGATGGCCAGCGCGATCACCGCGACGAAGATCGCCGCATCGAAGCCCCGGTGCCCCAGCATCCGCGTCCCCGACAGAAGGCCCGGGATGGCAAGCACAAGGACGAGGCCCGAGATCGCGGCCTCGGCGACGGCCAGCGGGCCGCCCTGCATGATCATCCCGGGATAGAGCAGCAGCATGAAGGGGACGACATAGGTGACGGCGCCGAGGCGCACGGCCTCGACGGCGGCGCTGGTCCAGGGGGTCTGGGCGATGCCCGCGCCGACGAAGACCGCGACGCAGACCGGCGGCGTGATGACCGAGATGGTCGCGAAGTAGAACACGAAGAGATGCGCCGCCAGCGGATCGACGCCGACCGCCGTCATCGCGGGCGCCAGCACGGCCGCGACCAGCACATAGGCGGCGGTGGTCGGCAGGCCCATCCCCATGATCAGGCAGACGATTGCCACGACAACCGCGACCAGCGCCACGCTGTCGCCAGCCAACGTCACGATCAGCGACGAAAGCATCACCCCGATCCCGGTCAGGTTGATCATCGAGACCAGCACCTGCGCCCCCGCCAGCAGGACGCCGATGATCACCAGCCCCTTGCCCGCATCCACCAGTCCTTCGAGGATACGCCGGGCCATGTCGCGCGCGGGCATCTTCCCCGATTGCGTCACCACGAAGGCGATCAGCAGCCCCATGATCCCGTAGAAGGCCGAGGTGGCGACCGAGCGGCCGAGCCAGATCCCGATGCCCAGCCCGCCGAGCGCCGCCACGATCGGCAGCACCCGGCGCGGTGCGAGGATCAGGCGCCAGGCGGGCAGCTCGGCCTCGGGGACGATGGCGAGGCCGCGGCGGATGGCGACAAGGTGCACGGTCACGAAGACGGCCAGGGAGAACAGCACGGCCGGAGTGATCGCCGCCATCATGACGGTGACGTAGGGAATGCCGAGGATCTCGGCCATGACAAAGGCGGCGGCGCCCATGATCGGCGGCGCGATCTGCCCGCCGGTCGAGGCGACGGCCTCGACCGCGGCGGCGAAGGGGCGCGGATAGCCGAGGCGCACCATCATGGGAATGGTGAAATTGCCCGTCGTCGCGACATTGGCGACCGCCGAGCCCGAGATCATGCCGAACAGCCCCCAGGAGATGGTGGCGATCTTGGCCGCCCCGCCCGGCTGGCGTCCGCCAAGACGCATGGCAAGGTCCATGAAGGCCTGCCCGCCGCCCGAATGCAGCAGCAGCGCACCAAACAACACGAAGGCCGCGATGACCGTCGCCGCGACACCGGTCAGCATCCCCCAGATGCCCAAGTCGCCGAGGAACACCGTCTCGGTCACGAAGGCGATGTCAAAGCCGCGATGGCCGAGCGCACCGGGCAGGCTGCCCCCCAGCAGCGCATAGGCGAGGCCAAGCGTCACCAGCACCGGAAAGATCAGCCCGACCGTCCGCCGCCCCAGTTCCAGCACGGCGATCAGCAGGCCCGCGGTCAGCACGATGTCGGGGTTGGTCGCCCATGGCAGCGAACCCATGATCGCCTCGTAGTTCCAGACGATATAGCCGCAGGCCGCCAGCGCCACGCCGGTCAGCGCAAGATCGACGGTCAGCCCGACCGATCGCCAGCTTGTCCCGGCGCCCAAGGGGTATAGGGTGAAGCCCAGCGTCGTGACCAGGCCCAGGAACAGCGCGCGCTGCTCCAGCGCCTCGAAGGCACCGGCGGCGGCCGTCCAGAAGACGAACAGCCCAAGGATCAGCGCAAGCGCCTGAGAAACCCGGTCACGCATGGATCATTCGGCCGGGCGCAGGGCTTCGGGCAGATCGTAACCGTTCTACTCGAACCAGCGCGCGGCGCCGGGATGCAGGGGCACGGTGCCGTATTGCAGCGTCAGATCGGCCAGCGATGCGTCGCGCAGCTCGGCCAGCGCGTTCACCTGCACCGTCTCGTCGGCCATCACCGCGAGACAATCTTGTAGGCGTCCTCCTCGGACAGGGCCGAGGTCGCGCCGACGCCCACCCCGAAGCTCCAGGTGGTATAGGCGGGAATGCCCTCGGCGGCGCCTTCGGGGATATCCACCACTGAAATGTCGGGCATGTCGGCGCGCAGCGTCTCGGCCTGTTCGGGCGTCAGGCCCAGCACGTCGATGGGCGTGAAGGTCGCCACGTCCATGGTCGAGGCGTCCAGCCGGACCCCCGAGCCCGATTTGACTAGCCCGCCACGCGGTTGTCCTTGATCGCATCCACAATGTCGGTGGTCGAGCCGCGCACCCAGTCCGCCTGAAGGCCGAGGGTCGCAAAGACCGCCTCGGTGGTGCTTTCGGCGGCCGAGCCGCGTATGCCCGGATTGATCCGCGCGCCCGCCAGCGCCTCGAGGCTGTCCAGCCCGGCATCGCGGCGCACGATGACGTTCTGCGGCGCGCCGGTATAGACCCAGAGCAGCCACAGGTCCTGCGCGTTGCCGTCGAAGTCGTTGGTGCCCGCGACGGCGTGCTGGGCGACGTTCGTCGTTACCAGCCCCAGGTCCATCTGGCCGCGCGCCATGCGGCGGATGTTGTCCATCGTGGCGCCGGTTTCGACGACCGCAGCGTCGATGCCGTCCACCTGCTCGTTCACGATCTGCCCGACGGCCACGAAATAGCCGTAATGGCTGGACGAGGCCGAGGTCGAACCGATCAGCAGATCGGTCTGCTGCGCCCATGCGGGCGTGCTGCACAGAAGCGCGGCCACAAGGGCCAGGGGATGCTTGGTCATGTGATTCCTCCTTGCGGCCCCTCCACAGGCCATTGCTGCCATCATCCGGCTTTTGGCAGTTGCTTAAACACCCGAAGCCGCAATAATTGATGCATGATCCGCACCAATTTTGATCTTGCCGACTGCCGCGCCGTGCTGGCGCTGTCTCAAGCACGCTCGTTCCGGCTGGCCGCCGAGCGGCTTGGCCTGTCGCCTTCTGCGCTGTCGCGGCAGGTGACGGGGCTCGAGACGCGGATCGGCGCACGCCTCTTCGACCGTGATACCCGCAACGTCGCCCCTACGGACGAAGGGCGCGCCTTCACGGAACTCGCTGATCGGCTGGTGAATACGGCCGAGGGTGGTGCAGCCGACTTCACCGCCTTTCTTGAGGCGCGGCGGGGGCGACTGACGATTGCCGGGCTGCCCTCGGTCACGGCCGGCCTGCTGCCAGAGCGCTTTGCCAGCGCCTATCCCGGCGTCGACCTGCGCATCCTCGATGCGCTATCGGACACGGTCGTTGCCAGCGTCGCGCGGGGCGAGGCGGATCTGGGCTTCACTGCCGGCACCGTCGGCACGCGCGACCAGCTTTACTTCCAGGCGCTGCTGGACGACCAGTTCGTCGCGGTCGGCCCGCCAGGCGGCCAGCTGTCCGAGGATCGTGCCTATACCCTGACCGAGTTGATGCGGATGCCCTTCATTGCCATGGCCCGTGGCACCAGCGTGCGCGAGCTTCTGGACGGCGCCTGCGCCCGGATCGGCCAACAGCTTGAACCGCGCTTCGAAGTGTCGCATCTGGCCACTGCCGGCGCGCTTGTAGCGCAGGGCCTGGGCGTCTCTGCCCTGCCCCGGCTGACGCTACCGGTGCTGGGCAGCCGCGACTTGCTGATCCGCCCTATCGCCGACTTCGGCGCCTCCCGCCGCATCGGCCTCGTCTGGCGCTCGGGGCGGACGCTGTCGCCTCCGGCCCGCGCATTTATTCAGCTGGTGCGCATCGCACCGCTGCAGACTGTGACCTGATCCCGTCCTAGCGCTGCCATGCCTGCCCCAGATCCTCGAATTGCGGCTCATCCGCCATGCGGCATTCAAAGCTGGCGGCATCTTCCTCGGGGCCGGTGCGGTCGTAGAAAGCCTGCTGCGAATAGGGGCAGAGCGGGCGGGTGAACGTCACGGCGCCCGGCGCGTCGCCGCCTTCTTGATGCACGGCCTCGATCCGCTCGGGCGCGACGCCCTGCTCGACCCATGCCTCTAACTCGGCTTGCAGGGACAGCCGGTTCGGGCCGCTGCCACCGCCGCAGTGCTCCATCCCCGGAACAAGGAACAGGCGGTGGAAATCTTCCGATCCATCCGTCGCCTGCTGGACGCGCCGCCAATACGAGATCGAATCCGCAGCCGGCACGACGGGATCGGCCAGCCCGTGATGGTGGATCATCTTGCCACCCGCGTTGCGGAACGGTCGAAGATCAGGGTCCATCGCGTTCACCCGTTCGGCAAGCCGGTCATCCGCACGGGCCATGTCCGGCTCCAGATCCACATCCCACCATGACCAGTCCTCGTCATCAAGGGCCCATATCTGCCAGAAGCTGACGCGGGCAGGACGCTCTGTGCTGGCGAATCCGACCAGTAGTTGCTCCAGCCCGGCCGCTCGGGGTTGGTGCCCGCGTTCTCCGAGCCGACGGGCCAGCCGAAATAGATCCGCTCTCCGGTCTCGGCGTCTCGGGGGCCATCATACATCGCCTGAAGGGCATCTGCTTCCGGGCGTGTCAGGCAATCGGCGCCATCGCTATCGGCGCAGCCCAGCGCCTCCAGATCGGGGGTGCAGGACAGCGGGTTGTTCAGGAAGGGGTCCGAAGCAAGACCGGCCGCATCGTCCGCCCGCTGCGCCTTGCACTGCGTGAAGACCGCCTGCGCCACCATCGGCAGCTTGTCGTTCGGCACGATCTGCCGATCGTCAACGCCCGCCTCGTGATTGCTGAGATAGAGCCACAGGAACCCGGCATTTAGATGCGTGCGGTTGTGCCCCGGCGCACCGGCGATGACGCCGTCGAAATCGGCTGGATAACGCTGCGCCGCTGCGAATGCCTGCTGCCCGCCGGTCGAACAGCCGTCGAAATAAGCGTAATCCGCGGCCCTGTCGTAGAAGGTCTCGACCGCGGCCCTGGCCTGCGTGATCGTCTCGTGGACGGCGCGGTGCGCCTAATCGTCGATGGCCTCGGGGCGGTTTCGGGCGAAATCGGGATCGCTGCCCTGATGGCCGGTATCAGTGACGGCCACGGCATAGCCCTGCGCCGCCGCCTGGCTGACCCGGTCGAAGGGCATGGACGAACTGTAGCCGCCATTGCCGAACATCTGCAGGCGGCCGTTCCAGCCCTCGACGGGCAGCCAGACCTCGAACCCGATCCGCGAGCCCTCGACCGGCGCGGTTGTTCCGCTGACCCGGCAGATCGCGCCGAGATCCGGGGCGAGGGTCTTGTTCTCGACGCTGGCGGGGTCGATGTCGGTCACCCGCACCGCCCAGGCTTCGGTCCGTCCATCGGTCAGCGCTGTCGCCACGGCGGCGCAGTCGGGTCCGGCCGCCAGGGCCGGGGCGGCAAGACCGCCGGCCAGGGCCGTGGTCGCGGCCAGCATCAGGGAATGTCGTGACATGGTGGATCCTCCTCAAGTCAGGGCCCGGCCCCTCTTCTGGGCCGGGCGACGGTCATGGGTCAGTGCGGGACGGTGACATGGCCGCCGTCGACCGTGACCAAGTCAGCCGTGTCCGGTTCCGCCGCGATCTCGGGCAGGATCAGCCGGGTGCCGCCGCGCCCCTCGCCCTCGGCGCCGACGGCGGCATGGATCAGCTGGCTGGGCGGGAGGTCGTCCCCTTGCGTCAGGTGACGGTGCATCAGCTCCAGTGCGTCGATGTGATAGGGCTCGATCGGCACGAAATGGTCGGCATAGCCGGGCAGCCCCGCGCCGAAATGCTCGTGCCAAAGAGACTCCTATCGACAAGCTCAACCGGCTTCTCACGTCTGCACCTCAAGATCACCGTCAAGATCACCGTCAAGATCGACGGCTTTCGCGCTGTGCAGGCCCAACGCCAAGGCGGTGAGCCATTCGATTTTGCGGAGATCTCCGACGGCGAGCGCGCAGCCATCTTCCTCGCCGCGACTGTGTTAATCGCACCGCCCGACTCCGTCCTCCTTATCGACGAGCCCGAGCGGCATCTGAACCACGCCATTATCGCACCTCTCCTGCGCGACCTCTTCGCCGAACGGCCCGACTGTGCCATGGTCGTCTCAACACATGCCATCGACCTCGCTGTAGAGCATCCCCAAGCACGGATGCTCCTTATGCGCGACGTCCGGCGCGCTGAGCCAGCGCAGCAAGAGGTCGCTTGGGACTTCGACCTTCTCAACGCGGGCGAGGATGTCCCAGAGCTTGTCCGGCGCGACATCCTTGGCGCGCGCCGCCGCATTCTCTTTGTAGAAGGCACCGATGCCAGCTTGGATGGCGGTCTTTATGCGACCCTCCTTCCCGGCGTCTCCGTCGCGTCCAAAGGATCGTCGCGCGACGTCATCGCCTCTACGAAGGGGATGCTGGGCGCGTCCGGCCTCCATCATATCGAGGTGTCCGGGCTAATTGACCACGACGGACGAGACGACGACAACCGTGACGAGCACGTGAAAGATCGGGTGCACGTCTTGGGTCTGAACGCTGTCGAGGCTCTTTACTATCTGAGCTACTCCCCGATCCTTGGACAGTTTTCCGGCTGATTTAAGCTACTGCCTGCGCCTGCTGATCGGTTTCGATGGTGTTGAAGTAAACCACGGCAGGCGGCTGCCCGCCATGGGCGGT
>NZ_JAOTBD010000068.1 GCF_026162625.1 Paracoccus beibuensis
AAGATCATAAGAAGGGGAAAAAATAAGCTGTTGTTATAGCGTTATTTTTTAGGGGGGGTTAGGACACACTGTGTCCTAACCCTAGGACACACTGTGTCCTAGGGTAGGCTTTTTTCTTGCGTTCCATGTCCAATAAATTACAACGCCAATGTAATTTATTGGACAAGCCGCGACAGCTTTCTGTCTTCGCGTGTCCTACCCCTAGGACAGAGCCTGACCTATGCCTGATGACGACCAGCCAAGTTCGCTGCTTGTGAAGAAACAGCGCGGAACATGGGTTCAGACCGAACGTGCCGCTCACGAAGCGTGGGCAATGTTCTTGGGGCTACCCGGATCTCTGAATGCCTCTCGGGTGCTTCATCTGCTGATTGCCCGTGTCGAGGAGCATAACGCTGTGGTCATGTCGCAGAAGACCATGGCAGGCCTGTTGGGCATCGACATGCGAACGGTGCGCCGCGCAGTAGCCATGCTCAAAGAGCACCGCTGGATCGAAACCAGGCAGATCGGGGACCGAGGTACAGTCAACGCCTACATCATCAATGATCGGGTTGCGTGGAGCGGCCCGCGTGAGGGCATCCGATACAGCTTGTTCACGGCCAATGTCGTGATCTCGGATGCCGAACAGCCTGATAGCGACGCCTTGGACCATCAGGAACCGCTGCGGAAGCTCCCAAGCCTTTATCCTGGCGAGCAACAGCTTCCCTCAGGCGAGGGCTTGCCGCCGGAATCGCAACCATCATTCGAGGGGATGGAATTTGACCTGCCGGCGACGGTCAGAAGGAACACGCCCTGATGCCCGAACATTGCAACGCGGTGCGAAACAGGTGCAGGGCCGTATCATGCAACGCCACGAAACACCCTGATACGCCATGAAATACACGGCAGGCCAAGCTGCGAAGGCAGCAGGCGTTTCAAAGGCCACGATCACCAGAGCGCTGCAAACCGGGAAGATTTCGGGCACAAAGGACGACAACGGGGCGTGGAGCATAGATCCTGCCGAGCTGCACCGTGTATTTCCACCCGTTGCACATGAACCACCTGAAACGCATTCCGTGAAACAATCCGCAACACCTGAGAAACCGAATGAAACAGGGGTGTTGGAGCGTGAAAATCAGATGCTGCGTGAGGCGCTGATCGAGGCTCGGCAGGAACGGGACAGGTGGCACCAGATCGCAGAGCGTCTTTCCATTGCTCCTCCGGCACCTGCACCAATTCCGCAGAAGCCCGCAGGGGGTTTCTGGTCCCGATTGTTCAGGAAAAGTGGCGGCGCCTGAAACCGAAGTGCTTACCGGGTAGCGCGCTGCTGGTTGAGCTGGAACAGGCGGGACAGGATTTCGTCATCGGTCAAGGCACCGCTGCGCCAGTCGTCGCCCCAGCCATAGGCCTCAGCCACGGCCTCATCCAGCGCCTTGTGCGTATGGTCCAGCCATGCAAGGCGGGCGTTGTAGAGGTTGGTCAAGGTGCGCTTCTTCAGCTCGGCCTCGGCCTTGGCATCCACAGGTAACAGGCGATCAGGATAACCCGGCACGACTTCCGGCACCCGCTGCACCAGGTCGGGTGGGTTGAGCCAGTTTTCCCGCAACTTGTTCAGCTGGGCAGCGGCGGCAGCAATGGCTTGGGACTGCGGATCGGCGATGTAGTCTGCGGCGGGAGTATTTGGGGTCAAGCCTTCTGGGAAGGGGAAGGTTTCGAAGGTTGTGGAGGGGGTATAGCGGGGGTCGTTGCCCACCCCGAGGAACGTGCCCATCCGCAGCGACCAGAGTTCGTGAAAGCGCGAGTGCAGGATGCCGAAGGTCGTGTCGTCGTCGGGGGCGATGGTAACAACCCGGCAGTCAGGAACAGTACTATTGTCTGCCCACACAAACAGCCGATGCTTTGCCACTGCACCGTGTTGGTCCAGTTGGTGTGGATGCGGATGCGGTCCATATCAGACACGATCAGCAAAGGCGGATTTTCCAGGGCGATGGCATATTGCTGCAGCTGGGCAAAAGCCCGGTCCAGATCCTTGCGCTTGCCCTGGTACTCCCACGCAAAGCAGTTCCTGCGCCAGACGTCTGCCCAGCCTTCGCCGCCCGAAGTCTTGGACGCGCCTTTCTCGAAGGTGAACCATTCGCCCTTAGGGTCGGCGCTGATTGGATCTTCAAGCCCCAGCATTCGGCAAAGGTCGTTGAAGTGCGATTGCGAGGCGCTGCGTTCCTTCAGTTCGACATTACGCCACTTATTAATGAATTCCTGCGGCGTCATTCCTGTCCCTGACTTTTATTGGTTTGGTCCGCCTTCGCCGCCTCCTTCAGGCGGCGCGGCGACTTATCGCTGCCGCGCGATTATCCGAATATTCTGGGTAGATCCCGGGCACCGTGCAGCACCCGAACAATCTGTACTTCCTCATCTGTATTGAGAAAGAAAATCAAATGGCGCCCATGCCGGGCTGCGCGGAGCCCTGCACCCACATCGCCACGCGCAGGGAAGCTTTCGGGACGTTCAGCAGCCTCATGCATCTTGGCCTCGATCTCGGCCAAGAACGACAGGGCACGCCCAGGATTGTCCTGAGCGATGAAGTCACCAATCTCGATCAGGTCGGCCCGCGCAGCGGGCAGGATCACCAGACGTGGCACAGATCAGGTCTTTGCCGCATAGCGAGCGCGAAGTTCTGCAAACACCTGGTCGGCAGGAATGCCTGGCCCGCTGTCCAGCCCTGCCTTGATCGCCGCTCGCAAAGCTTCAAGATCACGCCGCTCCGCATCTCGGTTGCGCGTCCAGTCGCGCAGAGCCTCGCGGACGACCTCGCTTGTTGAAGCGTATTCTCCACCTGCAACCGTCTGCCGCACGGCTTCGGCCAGTTCGGACGGCATGGTGATCGTCATTCTTTCAATAGCGCCCATAGCGGCACCTCCTGAGAAAGACACACTTAGTCATACGTATGATGATACACCGCGAGCAGGAGAGAGGGAAGCAAATGATCTTGCGGCTCCCCCTCTCTCAACCTCCAGAAGCAGCCCAAGCGGTCGGGTGTTATGCGGCGGAGATGGGAAGGGGCCGGGATCAGCCGGGGGTTGTGAGGCGAAGTGACTGAAAATAAAACTTGCCTCATCATTGGAAAATATAGGAAGCCAGTGCTCAAGACTAAAAAATCCTATGGAGAAATATCTTGTTGAAAGAGGCGACCTCAGTCGACACGAACGAAGATCAACAATTTAAAGTTTGTATCATTGGTGCAGGTGCGGCAGGTATTACATTAGCATTGCGACTTGCTAGATCGGGCCTTAGTGTTGCTCTACTCGAAGGCGGCGATCTAGAAATGACTGAAAGATCTCAAACCCTTTATGAGGGCGCGAGTGAAGGATATGCAGAATTAGACATTTCTCGGCTACGATATTTTGGCGGAACTACTAACCATTGGACTGGTTACTGCCGACGACCCGGACCATCTGATTTTGCTATCCGCCCTTGGCTACCAGAAACCGGCTGGCCAATTAAAGTGGAGTCCGTTGATCCTTATCTCGAAGAGGCAGCACGGATTGTCGAGGTTGCCTCGCAGTTTGATGTAGCTTCGTGGACTAATCGTTTAGAAACAAATCCTCTTAATATCACATCTGCGGATCTTCAGCAGGAAGTAAGTTTGGTCGGCCCTCCAGTACGGTTTGGAGAAAAGTATCGATCTGAAATCGAGGCCACGCCGGAAATCACGTGCCTTACTGGAGCCAATGTGGTCGAAATTGAGGCCAATGCCTCTGGAGATCGTGTAAGCGCCGTCCGCGTTCGCAGCTATGATGGGAAAGAATTTCAGATCACAGCAGATTACGTTGTACTTGCATGCGGTGGCATTGAGAACGCTAGACTACTTCTTAATTCAGATAGCAGGATACCAGGAGGACTTGGGAATAGTTCAGGTACTGTTGGTTGCTTCTTTGCTGATCATGCTATTGTTAGAGCTGGGCAGGCTTTTATTTCACCTGCGGCAAGCGGCATCTTTCAGCGTCCGGTTTGGACAACAGAGGATGGCAATACGCTGGTCCCTCACTTGATTGCCACTCCAGAAGCCGCCGCGACGGCAGGAGTGGGCCGTTGCGCTCTTCGCGCTAACCGCCGAAACCCTGGACAAAGAAGCTTTACTGACCGCCTATTCAGCAAGGTTTCCGATTATTTACCTTTTGGCGATGATGCTGAGCCGGAGGAATACGAGCTTCTGGCTTTCGCCGAGCCCATTCCAAACATCAACAATCGAATGACACTGAGCGACGAGCGAGATGCAATGGGGATGAGGAAGATTAATTTGATCTATCAACCGCACGAATTAGAAATGCAAGCGGTTGAGCACGTAGTGAAGCTGTTTGGCGCAGCACTTGGAGCTGCAGGTATAGGTCGAGCGCAAATCGATACTGCTCCATTCGAAGAGCGCTTTTTTGATTGGGGATACCATCATTACGGAACCACTAGAATGAGTGCGGATCATACTTCCGGAGTGGTTGATGCAGACTTGAAAGTACATGGTTTAGATAACTTATATATTGCAGGCACTTCTGTATATCCAAATGGCGGGATTATGACTCCCACTATGACTTTGGTCGCGCTGACTTTGCGTCTTGGTGATACCCTTGAGAAAAGGATGTTGTAAAAATGGATCGTCGACGTCTAATTGGATTAATTTCCGGATCTATTCTATTTTCTTTTAATTTTAGATCCTCTCAAGCAGCCATGCCGCCTGCCTCATTTCTAGAATCGCCGGAATTAGCTCGTATTGCGGCAGCCGTGGGGCGCCAAGAGGGCTTAACCGCAAAGGATCTCGACGTCGTAGCACAACGGATTTATGGACATGCCGCGTCTCTAAGCTCACGCTCTGCGTTACGGGCACTAAAAATGAAGGCAAAGACAGATTTTGCTGCAGGCAAAGTGCTTTTCTGTGACGGCTGGATGTTATCACAGACTGAGGCAATAGGCTTGTGGGTTCTAGTGGAGGCCCGTCGTCAAGGTTTGCACACCTATTAGATTAGAGATTGCGCGATCCAAGATCAAAACGGAAGTTAAGATTGTCACTCCATCAGAGCTGCTACGTAATTTTTTGCCGAGCTTAGGAGCTTTGCGTGCAATGCTATTCTTATGGCGAGGGTACAGATATGCGAAGCCATATGTAACTTTATCCAAGTTTAGCCGAAAACCATGATTTTCAGAACTGTCCAGGCATCTTGGGGAAGCGGATTATTTCTGCATAACACTCGTTACAGCAGGTGAGGCTGCCGGAGGTTGAAGGAGAAGGGCAGCTCTGCGGGACGTTTCGGTCATTCAGAGTCGAGGCGCATCAGGATTTCGTCATGGAACGAGCCGTTCACGAACAGGGCCGCAGTATCCACAGCCCATTCCGTAAAGCCTGCCCGCTGATACAAACGACGAGCGGGCTCATTTGTGGCAACAACAGACAGGCGTATAGAGCGGCAATCACAACTGGCTTCGTCAATTGCAGCCTGCAGCAGCTTTGAGGAAAGTCCCGTTCCACGCGCGGGCGGACGCACAAACATTCCCCAGATCGTAGCTATATGGCGGACCTTCTCAGATTGACCCTTCATGACGCCGATCACACCTTCCAGCGCCTGATCGCCTCTAAAACCTCCAAAAACCAAGCCAGCAGAAAGTTTTTGCGATATCAGCGTGAGGGGCAGTTCAGCTTCATCTTCATAAGAAGCACCGAAGGCTTCTGGATGACGCTCCAATCCTTCGAGCCGAACGGTCCGGAACTGAACGGCATCTTCCCCGGAAAGTCTTCGAACAAGCATATTCCGCATCTCTCGCTACAGTCACGGCCCAGCATAGAGATGGCAGCGACCGGCAGGAAAGGGCTCTAAGCTACCTGTCTCGGAACAGAGCGCAGATAAGGCCATGGTGACATTGCTTAGAGATGGCGATCGGCATCCATACGATTGTGCAGGACCCGGATAATATCCAGTCGGTCTCCTCGGTCCCGGTAGTAAATCACATGCGATCCAGTTGAGAGCCGCAGGTAACCGGGGCGCACATCAACGGGGCGGCCTCGTTTGTGGTCATGGGCCAGAGCTAGGCAGGCATCTTGAATTTCATCGGTGTAACGGTCGGCCTGGTCCGGCCCCCAAGTCTCCGCGCTGTAGTCCCAGATACCGTCGATGTCCGCCTCTGCCGCTGGCGAGAAGGCGAGAGGTTTCATCCAGCCTCGAACTCCGCCCGCTTCCGCGCCTTGAAGCTGTCGAAGTCAAATGGACGTGGCTCCCCGGACTGCTCCCCCGCGATCAGCGCGTCCTGCAGGGCTTTGACCTTCGTCTCGTGCTCCTCTAGCAGGCGCAACCCCGCCCGGACCACATCACTTGCCGAGCCGTAGCGGCCGGCATCAACCTGGGCACTGATGAAGCCGGTGAAATGTTCGCCGAGCGAAACAGAAGTGGTGCGGGGCATGGACGCTCCTGGCTATGCTTGGGGTGTAGCAATATATAACACAGAGCTGCCAAATTGCCAAGGCTCGCAGCTGATAGGCCCCTTCCAAGGCCTTAGACACACCAATGAGACCGCTTTTGACGTGTCCGATCAGCGTCCTGACGCCTGTCCTTAATGTGTCCTGTTTAGGAAGAGATTGTTTTTTGTTGCGCATGCTCGTCCAGCGGTGGTTCTGTGTGGGGCATGCGCCGGACAGAGGTGGACATAGCGGGACAGCCAGTATGACGATGCTTTCACTACGAGAAGCCGCACAACTTTGCGGCCGGGGAAAGTCAACAATTCAAGCCGCCATCAAGGAAGGAAAGCTGTCCGCTGGCCGGAATGAGAGGGGTGGGTATCAGATTGATCCCTCTGAGCTACACCGTTTTTTCCCCTTTTCTCTGTCCAGTGACGGGACATGGGACAGAGCGAATCGGACAGAAGCAGATAGAGGTCGAGCCTCGGATTCAGATGATCTTGGGGTGTCCGGTAGTGTCCTAAACGCAAGTGATGGGACAGGACAGAACGCGTCCGAGGCCGAGTTGCGCGTAAAATACCTCGAGGAGCTTCTTACAGCTGAAAGAGCCGGGCGCGCAGATGTGAAACAGGCGCTGCAAGCGCGGGTCGACGACCTCCAAGCCACGGTTTTGGACCTCCGGAAACGCCTAGACCAGGCCGAAGAAGAGAAAATGCGGCTTTTGCCGTCACCTGATGCTGGTGAGCGAAAAGCAAGAACGCGGCCACGAGGACTGTGGGCGCGCCTGACAGGGAGGTAATGTCAATCTAGTCGCTTTGCTTGCCATACTGCGGATCATGAGATCGCTGGCGGGCGGGAAGATCTGGTTCCATTCCTTCCAGGATAGGTTGTGAGACCGGGGGCAGCCCTTCGCCTGATGGCAACTGCATTTCTCCAGGAAGCAGATCCGGGATGCGCCGCAACGCAGCCTGATGGCCAAGGCTGTCGCGATCCGGCTGTTCCTCTTCGGAAACGACGACTGCTGCCGAGAACAGGCTGTAGCGGATGCCATCACGCTTCCCCGTCCAAGCTACGCGATCATTGACGATGTAAGCGTTCACAGTCGCAGCGTTTCCAAGCTGCCGAACCTCGATCCAGTTATCTGCCTTCAGGACCGACAGAGCGGTCCTCACTGCGCGCTCGGACCGTCCAATTATCTTGGCGAGAGCAACTTGAGAAATCACGACAGCATTGTGATCCCCAAGCCGCGCTGTCAGCGCATGCATGATCTGGGCTCCAACAGGAGATTTGGCGATGAGGTTCATCCAAGCCTCATGGGCAGATCGTTCAGTCTGAACCCAAGTTCCCTGCGATCGACGTTCTGGCAGTTGTTCCAATCCTAGTCGCTTTCGTTCCAAAATTAGGAATCATGCTGCCGCATAGGCACTCATGCGGCAACTAATATTTTACATCTCTTTCCATTTTTTGGAACGGTGGTGCCGGTCCACCGGAACGGCGGTGCCGGTGGAACAAAAAAGGACCGGAACGGTGGTGCCGGTCCACCGGAACGGTGGTGCCGGTGGTCTTGAAAAAAAGCCTTACAAATCAACAACATATTTTTTTGCCTTCTTATGATCTA
>NZ_JAOTBD010000069.1 GCF_026162625.1 Paracoccus beibuensis
CAAGCGCTGAACACGCGCCCCCGAAAAACGCTGGCGTGGCAAACACCGGCAGAGGCTCTCGACCGGCTTCTCAAACAGGATATGATCGAAGGTGTTGCGACGACCGGTTGAAACTGCCTTGTGAGCCGCGCGCAGAGTGATGGGCAAGCCCCGCACCCTTTGCCGGGCGGCGACCCTGGGCGGCCTGTTCGAGGGCATCGAGCACGAACCCGGCATGGGCCGAGGCGCTGACCCGCCAGTCCACGATCTGACGGCTATAGGCGTCGCGGTAACGAACGCCACATAGACGAAACCCCTCCAAATGGCGACATGGGTCATGGTTTTGTCTCAGACCTGGTGGAAATTGGCTGGCGGCGTGATCTGCAGGTGAACACTCACCCACCCGACCGGCGGCGGCAACCGCCAGGGAGATCACGCCATGAAGCAGAATACCGACAGCTCGTCCTTTTCGCTACTGCGTGACGCAGGCGCGCATGATCCGATCGAGGATCGCCTGCGGGCGAATGTCCGCGCCACCATCGAAGCCATGTTCTAAGAGGAACTGGCCGATTTTCTCGGCCGTCTCCGTTACGGCCGCGGTGACGAGCGGGCCAGGGGCTACCGCCACGGGCACCGCGATCGGCAACTGACCGGCACATTCGGCACCGAGACGGTGCGTGTGCCGCGCGCCCGGATCGAGAACGAGGCCGGCAAGGTTACCGAATGGCGCTCGAAGGCGCTGCCACGCTACAGGCGGCTGACGAAGAGGGCCGAAACCCTTCGCGGCGGTCTACCTGGGCGATTTCCTGCAGAGCCGGGCGTCGAGGCACGGGTGGCGTTCGCACGCCGCTCACCTCGGAGGCCGGCTTCGGCATTGCGGCGTGGGCGGGTGGGGCGGAGCATCGGGCCGGTCTCTGGGGTCGGTCCGGGCTGGACGGCAGCGGTCGTGCCTGACGAGGGCGGGTCGCCCGGTCCCTCATCATCAGGCGGGAAGATGTCCGGCTTCGGCTGAAAGCTCTTCATCGAAGCCCAGGCCTTGACCGGCGGGCCGTCGACCGGAAAATGCCCGTCCGACAAGAGCGGCGCGTCCTCGCGGCGGGCCCGTCTCGTCCAGCCGCGCCAGCACATGGCGCTCGGAGGCGATATCTATCCCGGCAAACATCCTTCCCTCCCTTGTTCAAACCGGGGAGCCTCGAAACCGACGTCCACGCTCAGCCTTGTACAAGCGGGGACAGGCAAAGGACGCCAGCCAGGATACCGTTCGAACTCAGAACGCCGGTCGAGGGCGCCAACCTCACGCACGAGGACGAAGCCTCAAAACTGAGACGGCGACCCTCTCCCGGCTATCGAAACACCACCATAGCAAAGGTGACGCTCGATGAGTGGAGGAGTTAAAAAACTGCGGCACGATGTCGCCCAGGGCGGCATGGACCGGACGGTGCCGCTGGACCCGCGACAGGCCCTTGAAGGCGGGCGAGGCGGATATGGAAGTGGCTGGAGCAGGCCGGTCCGGATGAGGCGAGCCGGCGCAATCGAGGCGCGACCGAAACGGTATGGAGCGCTTCGAACTCGGCATCCAGGCTGGCCAGCGCCTCGTTCACCACCTGCCGGATCTTGCGCGAACCGGATGCCGTGCCGGATGCGCGCCTCGGGATCGACACAGCTGAACAGCGACCCGCTCGTCTCGTCCGTGCCCCGAGATGCTCGATCCGACCCTGCGCACGTCCGCGCGGGGTCGCGACAGGACGTTGACGGCGCCGATACCCGCTCCGCAGGAACATTCGCCTGATCTGCCTGTTGCCAATGTCGCAAAGCAGGAAAACCGGTCATGGCAGAGCAGCAGAACCCAGTCAGCTCAAGCGATGCAGGCAAGTTGATCGCGCAACATGCGCGTCCCCTGCCGTCGTCTGATGATGGCTCCTTCCGCGGGTGCCTCGATCGCTGGAGCGGTTGCCGCATCATGATGCTGGGCGAGGCCAGCCACGGCACCGCCGAATTCTACAGCGCCCGCGCCGCCATCACCCGCCATATGATCGCGCATCACGGGGTGACCATCGTTGCAGTCGAGGCCGACTGGCCGGATGCCGCGGTTCTCAACCGGTATGTGCGCGGGCTGCCACCGAACAACGAAGCTGCGCCGTTCCAACGGTTTCCCCGCTGGATGTGGCGCAACCCGATCAGTGCCGAGCTACTGGACTGGATGCGCGACTGGAACCGCAACCGCCCGCCCGAGCGGCAGGCGGGTTTCTACGGCCTGGACATGTACAACCTGTCCGCGGCAATGCAGTCCGTGCTGGCATACCTCGAACAGACCGATCCCGGCGCAGCCGAGATCGCCCGCCAGCGGTACGGCTGCCTGCAGCCCTGGATCGACAGCCCCGGTGCTTACGGTCGCGCCGCGCCGACAACCGGATACCACGCCTGCGAAGAAGCCGTCGTCAACCAGTGCCGCGACTTGCTGAAGCAGCAGGATCATGGTGCCGAGGCGCTTGACGCCGCTCAGAATGCCCGGCTGATCGCGTCGGCCGAGCGGTACTACCGGATCATGTATCGCGGCGGGCCGGATGCTTGGAACCTGCGCGACAGCCATATGTGCGGGACGCTGTCCCACCTGCTGATGGCGGCAGGCCCCGAGAGCAAGGCCGTTGTTTGGGCGCATAACTCGCATATCGGCGATGCGCGGCAGGGCGACATGGGCCAGCGCATGGGCGAGCACAATCTGGGGCAGCTTGCGCGCCAGCGATGGGGCGATCAGGTGGCCTTGATCGGCTTCGGAACGCATGAAGGAACCGTCACCGCAGCGTCAGACTGGGGCGGAAGCGCCGAAATGATGAACGTGCGTCCCTCGCATCCTGGCAGCCTGGAGCGGGAATGTCACGAGAGTGGCCTGCCCCGCTTCGTGCTGGACATGAACGCCGACCCCGTGCTGAGGCGGGCGCTGGCGCGGCCCCGCCCGCAGCGATTCATCGGCGTGATCTATCGCCCGGAAAGCGAGCTTCTCAGCCATTACATGCAGTGCGCGGCTTCTGGGCAATATGACGGCTGGGTGTGGTTCGACCGGACCAGCGCCCTCACCCGAGCCGCATCGGGTGGAACACAGGCCGACCTTCCGGACACCTGGCCCTTCGGAATGTAAGACGGCGTCAGGGCCTTGGTGCCGGGATGGTTCCCCTTCTGCTGAACCGGGGCCTGCGCCGCCGAACTCATGTGCCTGCCGATCGCCGTAGGGGCTGCACTCGCTGACTGTTCTCAGGCGCATTCGCCGGCAAATCGACGCCTACTTCACGAAGCTTCGGCCAACTGCGACGGATCGACAGCTCACAGCAACGCGGCACGTTTGCGTAGACGCGTGGCGCAGGAATGGCATTGCGAAGCAGGACAAGCTTGACAGTTTCCGAGGGTATGTCAGCAGATCGTGTCGGCGAAGTGCTGATCATGCGATGATCGCCCGGAACATAGCCAGCGGATCGGCGCCGCGGCGGGCGGCCATCCATAGGGCCTACCCGTCGAGGTATATCGTTGCCGAACCTCGCCATCGCTTGCGGAAGTCGTTCTTCCACTGGGCGCGAAGGCTGTTGATGCTGTTGAGGTGATTGGCCTTGGCATCCGCTGGCGCCCGCGATCAGCACTTCGCAGGCCATGCCGCGTGGTCTCGGGATCGTTTCATACTGGGGCGCCCCATCGAAAGGCAGCATCGCGTCCGGTGCCACCTGCGGCACAAGTGCGGCCTCGATGGTCGGCTGCCTGATGTTCGTGATGTGCTGAAGGGTCGCCCGCCCGGCGCGGTCCACGACCCCGAGGATCGGTTCTGACCAGGCGCGCGCGATCGGTCGGGGAGGCTGCCCCTTCGGATACTCATACCACCGCCGGCGGGGTGGCTTCGGCCTTGACGGGTCTCGCTCATGCAGCACCCATTCGCGCGAGCCTTTCCGGCTCTCACGTTGGAAAGTCTCGTCGGTCTCGACGGTGCCCGACATGGCGCAGGGCATTGCCGCCTTGAGCTGCTTGAAGACGATCATCCGCCACCGCCAGATGGCGTCATGCTCGGGGCGCTGTTTCCAAAGGGCCGCCTGCAGAGACCTCCTGCCTACTTTACTCCGGACTGGGATGCGGTCGAAAGCTCGGTCCGCCGCCTCGCCCGGCTCGCGCCCGAGATCATCGTCACCGGGCATGGCCCGGCCGCTGTTGGACAAGAAGTTCGCGAAGCCCTGCAGGACCTGGCCGGGAACTTCACGCGCCTCGGATCGCCGTCAAGCAGCCGCCACCTGAGTCAGTTCGGCAACTGACCAGCGGCGCAAGACTGCTGCCACAATTGGGCCACAGGATGAGTTCCATGCCGGGTCAAGTTGCACCATGCTGTTCTTGAACACCGCGTTGAGGTGGTCCTGATCGCCATGACTGCATGCCGATGCTGCGGCTCTGTCTTCCCTGCGGGTCAAGAGTTCTGGCCAAGCCCGCGAGGCATAGCAGGCAAACAAAGGACACCGGCGTGAGAATAGGTGCGAGGATGAATGCCAGGCGTCTCGGCGCTGGCCGACATCACGGCCGCCCAGGTCGAGCCTTCGCCACGTTCGCCGTCCAGCCTCAGGTTGATGACGAAGGCCGGGTTCATCTTGCGCCGCAGGCCCATCGCCATGCCGATGGCGATCCCCAGCCCGTGACCCGGCGGTCCGCCAATGATCTCCCGACGTACAGGACGCCATGCTCGACATCGGCAGGTAAGAGCCGTCCATGCCATAGGTCGCAATCTCTTGCTCGGGGCTGATCCCTGCCTCGATCAGCGCGGCATAAAGCGCTAATGGCGTATTGGCAGATGGACAGGAGGAAGCGGTCGCGCCTCTCCCATTCCGGGTCCTCGGGGTCCATGCCGTGAAAACAGGCCGCGGCCGGCACGTCGGCGACGCCAAGTGCCTGCCCGATATGGCCCTGCCCCTGCACCTGTCCCACGCGCAGCGCGTGGCGGTGGATTGCCCAGGCCTGGTGGACCAGCGAGATGTTGGACCCGTAGGCGGGTCATTGGTCGCGGTCATGTCATCCTCGCAGGGTCTTGCGGCCCATGCCGAACGCCAACCGATGAGCAGGGCGACGTGAGGTCGAAAAATTACATGGCTGTGTAGAAAATCTGAGTTGAGAAATCTGGGCGCCGCGGGCGCGTTCTGGCGGGACTACGACAGGCGGAACATCACGAAGCTTGGTCTTGGCAGCTATGCCTTCCGCTGGAACATCGGCATCGGAGACCAGCATCCTGCGCAGCCGATGACGCCCGTCGACCTTCTGGACGAAGCGCAGGCCCACGGGATCGCGCTGGAACTTGGCACGCAGAACCTCGGTGCCGACCAGGTTGCCCGCTAAATGGGCGTTTCCGGACGCCTGCAAATGAGCGACAGCACCGTGATCCGCGCCCGTCATCAGATAGCGGGCGCAAAAGCGAAACTCGCGGCAGGATTGTCGGCTGCTAGCGCGGGGTTCTTCAAGCAAGAACCTCCTCCTCGTCAACGTGCACGGCGACTAGAGCGTGTTGCGGCTTTGCCGCTTCAGGATACCGCTGTGGCTTGATCTGTGATCGCTTGCCTGCATGAAAGGTGGAGGAACAATACGGGCAGACCGCATCCTACGCCACTCCGAAAGCGAATTGTGGCGTTTGTGGAGACAGGGGACTCGCATCGCTCAGCCGCTGCGCGGTTCCGGGTTTGGGTGACATTCGTCAAGGAGGTTTTGTCTCGGACCTGGTGGAAATTGGCTGGCGGCGTGATCTGCAGGTGGACACTCACCCACCCGACCGGCGGCGGCAACGCCAGGGAGATCACGCCATGAAGCAGAATACCGACAGCTCGTCCTTTTCGCTACTGCGTGACGCAGGCGCGTATGATCCGATCGAGGATCGCCTGCGGGCGGA